>NZ_JADBPZ010000024.1:0-89472 GCF_014893445.1 Enterobacter cloacae complex sp. P29RS
AAAGGAAAACAGACATATACCCCTTCAAGCGCACGATTTATTTATGTGAGCAATGCAATGAAAAAAGAGAAAGGCGTAACGCGTTAAAAAAGGTTAAGCGTGTTATTCGTAAACCATATCGCTAAACATCACACACCAAAAAATTAATAGAGGTAATTATGTCTGTTGAATTAAAGGTTTTCGGCGGTGCTTATTTTCCAAAAGATAAAGCCTTGAAAAAACACCCGGACTTAAAGCCGCTTGCTACAGCAGTAAATTCGGCTACAAAAGCCATTGCTGAAGCTGTTATTTTCGGCAAGCTGGCGGCTGAACATCCTGAACATATAGATGATTATTTTAAGGTGAAAATTTGGGAGCACCACGAAGACCTTCCATGTCCTGAGCTTGATGTGTTTAGCGCTGATTTCTTTGGTGAGCACGTTGTCTGGAATACCAATCGAGGTGAACCAGCTGCTGCGCCACAACCAGAAATCGATAATAACGAAACCGTGCACGCGGCGGGTATGAAGATTGTACGCAACCTTGACCAGGACTCCCGCGCGGCATGCCTCGCCCTCTTCGGCGCAGTGGAGGAGATCACCGATTCGCAATTCGGTCAGGTAGTCGATTTAAATAACGACGACGATGGCAGCTTCCAACGAGAACTGGCCCAGGCTTTTGTGAAGGAACCTCGCGTGTTTGCCCTGAGCGGTGAGCGGCAGGAAGAACTACTGGCGTGGATTCGCAAAACTATGAAGGTCTCAACTCAGTGGCCTGATATCAAAAAAGGTATCACTAAATGGATCGACACTCCGGCAGCAAAGCGTGAGCCTGTTGCTACCGACATCAAACCGGACACAGAAGCCAGCCTGGGCGGTAATACCCCTACCGATCGCAGTCCTGATCTGGTGCATAATCTCGCAACTCTCCGCCTGGAAACCGCACTGGGCATTCTCTCGGCCGCGATGGATTTTGATATTTATGCCATTCCATCCGAAATTATCCGCCGCGCCAAAGAGATGGAAAGCGAGGGAAGAGATCCGCGCTTTTCTGCCTGGTGGAATAAATTACGCGGCACTCCGGGCATCCTGGACTTCTCCCGCGCCTCCATTATCGCGCTGATTAAAACCGCTCCGGAAGACCTTTACCTGAAGCCGGTCGATCTGCGTGCATATATTAACCGCAATCTGGTTGAATCGAATCATGCGAAACCGGATCAGAAAACAATCGATATCGCATGCGGCAATATCAAGCTGGAGACTGAAAATGATGAAACCAAACCGTCTGTACCGGGCGAAACTCTTCCACCAGCAGTTTGCCCTGGCAAAGCTGCGCAACTCGACAAAGAACTCAGCGAGGCATTCGCTCCGAACACGACTCCTGAAAAGCAAGCCGGCGGTCAGCCGCGTGTCGAGAACCTGGGTGGAGGAGTCTTCTCAGTCGATGCTCTAATAAATACCCCCTCCTCAAATGAAGTCGAAAAACAGGAAGTGCCTCCAGCTCAAGACGTTCGCGAAGCACCAGACGAACGCGAATTTTCGATTTTGCACGCACTAAATGATCTGATTTCTGGCCGCACCAATATCATGGGGAAAGAAGAGGCTGAGGGCGTGGTGGCATGCACAGGTCACCTCGTTTCCGATGTTATCCCGCTACTGATGGAAGATATCACCACCACTGAATATTGCCTGTCTCCTGTGTTTACCAACGAGGAGATCCACGATGTGGCAACAACCATGCTGGATAGCTGGTCCGACGATATTCGCGTTCGTCAGAAAATAGCTCTTGATGCGATCGTGGAATACCGCCGCCCCGAACCACCAAAATCGGTATTGCTCGATACACCAGCTGTAACAGCAAAACCTCAAAAGGCAGCTGATCCTGACCGTGAGGAACCAGATCTGTCGGCGGCATCCTCATACCTGCAACAGCTAACGATCTCCGCACTGCAGGGCTTATGTTCCAACCCGGCTTATTGCAATCAGTATGAGGAATTACCGGCTATGGCCGCCGGACTTGCCCGTAGCGTTATCAACCATCAGGAAGGCTCCTGTGCGTCTGATTAACCTTAGCAAGGGAGACAGTATCGGCGGTCCAGCATGCGCCGCCGCGCTCAAATGCCATTTTGAGAAATATGGCGCGCATGGTCGCAGCGACAAGCAGACTTTTTACACCATCAAGTTCCAACGGAGAAAAATTACGGTTGAGGTTGTTAACCGCCCCCGTAGTTACGTGGCCACGGCAATGACAGGTGCCAGGCATCTCCGGTGCCTCCCTGGCCTTGGTCGGTGATTTTTGACAATCAATATACTATCTGCCGCTGCGATATCGTGGCGGCGTCATGGAGTTAAGCATGGCGCAAATCATTTTTGATGAAGAGTGGATGGTGGCGGGAAAGCTAACTGAAAAAACGGGGCTGGATGACAGGCAAATAAAAGCTTATCGCCTCGGATGCTGGATTGAAGGGGTTCATTTTAAGCGAGTACCCGCGGTACCCGGCGGAGAAAGCAAACGCGCTTTGGTCTGGTACAACTTCCCGCTGATTAATAGATTTATTCAGGAAGCATGATGAAATTTCCAACCGGCGTTGAACTTCATAACGGAAAAATAAGGATCACGTTTACCTATCGCGGCATTCGCTGCCGCGAAGTTCTCCGTGGCTGGGTGGTTAACAGCAGCAACATCAAGAAGGCTGGAAACCTTCGCGCCGTCATCGTGAGTGAGATACAGTTCGGCCAGTTCGACTACGCGGCGCGCTTCCCTGAATCGAAGGCTCTTAAAAAATTCTCATCAACTAAGCGGATCACGACGTTTAAAGAGCTGAGCGATTTTTTCATTGATACAAAAGCGCTGGAGGTGTCAGGGGCAACACTGCACTCTCTCACATCTGCAGTTAATACCCTGAAGCGTGTTGTGGGAGAAAATACTCCCCTTGCTGATATTCAGCACGCCGACATCCTGAATTACCGTAAAGAGCTGCTGACCGGCAGCGTATTAAACCCATCAATGCCTAATCTGGTTAAAAAGGGACGCGCGCCCTCAACAGTCAATAAACAGATGGCGGTTTTATCAGAAATGCTGAAGCTTGCGAATCGAAGTCAGTTTATATTACACGCTCCTTATGAGGGCGTGTCCAGGCTCAAGCTATCTAAGGCAGACCCCGATCCGCTTCTACTTCATGAGTACCAGGCACTGATTGCCGCCCTTCCCCGAAAACTGGCTTTGATCATCATTGTAGCCGTCCATACGGGAATGAGGCCCGGCGAGATTTGTGCTCTGGCGTGGGAGGATATCGATCTGAGGAAAGGTGAGATTCACGTATCAAGAAGCCTGACGAACAAGCGGGTGTTTGTGCCGCCAAAAACAGATGCAGGCATCAGAACGATTACACTGCTTAAGCCTGCTCATGATGCGCTGCTCGAGCAGTTCGAAATCACCGGCAATAACCCAAGACAGCAGATCGTTTTCCATCACCGTGAAATTGGCAAAACCGAGCCGCAAAATCTGCGTTTTGTATTTACTCCTGAAAAGAAATCGTCAGTGAATGAGAGCTTTTTTTCCAAAAATTCGATTTCGTATGGATGGAAACGGGGAACTAAACTTTCTGGAATACGTGAGAGAAACCCTTATCAGTCCCGCCATACATACGCCTGCTGGACGCTTATGGCCGGTGCTAACCCTTCCTTTATCGCCAGCCAGATGGGCCATGAGGACGCGCGTATGGTGTATGAGGTTTACTCGAAGTGGATCGGCGATATGAACCAGGATCAGGTCAACATGCTGAACAATCAGATGCCGACAGCTATGCCCCCAGGACGCCCCCAAGGTATTGGGAACATTAAAAAAGTCATTTAATTTCATGACGCTGGTTTCAAACTACATAATCAGCGTTAAACTATTCATACCATTTATAAAGGGAGAAATGATGATGCGCGTACTGGTTGTTGAGGATAACGCATTGCTACGTCATCACCTGAAAGTTCAACTTCAGGAGATGGGTCATCAGGTGGACGATGCTGAAGACGCAAAAGAGGCCGATTATTATCTCAATGAACACCTGCCGGACATCGCCATTGTCGATTTAGGGCTGCCGGATGAAGACGGATTATCTCTTATCCGCCGCTGGCGTAGCCATGACGTTTCCCTGCCGGTACTGGTGCTGACTGCTCGCGAAGGCTGGCAGGACAAGGTTGAAGTGTTGAGCGCAGGCGCAGATGACTACGTGACCAAACCCTTCCATATTGAAGAAGTCGCCGCGCGTATGCAGGCGCTGCTGCGCCGCAACAGCGGGCTGGCGTCACAGGTGATCTCTCTGCCGCCGTTCCAGGTGGATCTCTCCCGCCGCGAATTTTCAATAAATGATGAAGTAATCAAGCTGACCGCATTCGAATACACCATCATGGAAACGCTGATCCGTAACAACGGTAAAGTGGTGAGCAAAGATTCCCTGATGCTTCAGCTTTATCCGGATGCCGAACTGCGCGAAAGCCACACCATTGACGTGCTGATGGGCCGCCTGCGCAAAAAAATTCAGGCACAGTACCCGCACGACGTGATTACCACCGTGCGTGGTCAGGGCTACCTGTTCGAATTACGCTAAATGAAAGGGATTTTGCGCCACATTTTACCCCTTTCACTGCGGGTTCGCTTTCTGCTGGCAACCGCCGCCGTCGTGCTCGTGCTGTCCCTCTCTTACGGAATGGTGGCGTTGGTCGGGTACAGCGTAAGCTTCGATAAAACCACCTTCCGCCTGCTTCGCGGCGAAAGTAATCTGTTCTATACCCTGGCGAAATGGGAGAACAACCAAATCACCGTCGAGATGCCGGAAAACCTGAACCAGCAGAGCCCAACGCTGGCACTCATTTACGATGAAAAAGGAAAATTGCTGTGGGCGCAGCGCGACGTCCCCTGGCTGAAAAAGCGCATCCGTCCGGAATGGCTTAAAACCAATGGTTTTCACGAAATAGAAGCCGACCTCAACTCTACCAGCATCCTGCTGCGTGACGATCGGGCGTTACAGAACAAGCTCAATGAGATCCGCGCTGAAGATGACGACACGGAGATGACCCACTCGGTGGCCATCAACCTGTATCCCGCCACTCTGAACATGCCGCAGCTGACCATTGTAGTGATCGATACGATACCGGTTGAGCTAAAACGTTCGTATATGGTCTGGAAC
Source organism: Enterobacter cloacae complex sp. P29RS (assembly GCF_014893445.1). Taxonomy (NCBI): domain Bacteria; kingdom Pseudomonadati; phylum Pseudomonadota; class Gammaproteobacteria; order Enterobacterales; family Enterobacteriaceae; genus Enterobacter; species Enterobacter cloacae complex sp. P29RS. Next base: position 5,159 of record NZ_JADBPZ010000024.1, read on the forward strand.
TGGTTCGTGTACGTTCTGGCTGCCAACCTGCTGCTGGTGATCCCTCTCCTGTGGGTTGCTGCGTGGTGGAGCCTCCGCCCGATTGAATCCCTTGCCAAAGAGGTGCGCGAGCTGGAGGAACATCACCGCGAGAAGCTTAACCCTGAAACTACGCGCGAACTGACCAGCCTGGTGCGCAACCTCAACCGCCTGCTGAAAAGCGAACGTGAACGTTACGACAAGTATCGCACGACGCTCACCGATCTTACGCACAGCCTGAAAACCCCGCTGGCAGTGATGCAAAGTACACTGCGTTCAATGCGCAGTTCGAAAATGAGCGTGGATGACGCCGAGCCGGTAATGCTGGAGCAAATCAGCCGTATTTCACAGCAGATTGGTTATTACCTGCACCGCGCGAGCATGCGTTCCGGAAGCGCCTTATTGAGCCGTGAACTGCACCCGGTAGCCCCGCTGCTGGATAACCTCACCTCTGCGCTGAACAAGGTTTACCAGCGTAAAGGGGTAAACATCAGTCTGGATATCTCACCGGAAATAAGCTTTGTTGGCGAGAAGAATGACTTTATGGAAGTGATGGGAAATCTGCTCGATAACGCCTGCAAATATTGTCTGGAGTTTGTCGAGGTGTCCGCGCGCGTAACGGATAACGAACTGCATATTATCGTTGAGGATGATGGTCCTGGCATTCCCCATAATAAACGCGAAGTGGTATTCGATCGCGGTCAGCGCGCCGATACGCTGCGCCCGGGCCAGGGTGTCGGATTATCCGTCGCCCGGGAAATTGTCGATCAGTACGAGGGCAAGATTGAAACCGGCGAAAGTTTGCTGGGCGGTGCCCGTATGGAAGTCATTTTTGGCCGCCAACAGCCCGTATTGAACGATAGTTAACCCGAAATGTGAAAAATACGCGGATCTCGCAGCCAGGGGTCGGTGCTTCCGTTATAATCCGTCTCAGTAAGAGCCTGCGGAATACAAAAATATGGATTATCAATTAACGCTTAACTGGCCCGAATTTATTGAACGTTACTGGCAAAAACGCCCGGTCGTTCTTAAACGCGGGATCAGCAATTTTATCGACCCTATTTCTCCTGACGAACTCGCTGGTCTGGCGATGGAAAACGAGGTAGACAGCCGTCTGGTGAGCCATCAGGACGGGAAATGGCAGGTCAGCCACGGTCCCTTTGAAAGCTACGATCACCTGGGCGAAAGCAACTGGTCTTTACTGGTGCAGGCGGTCAACAACTGGCACGAACCCACCGCAGCCTTGATGCGTCCCTTCCGCGCCCTCCCAGACTGGCGAATGGACGATCTGATGATCTCCTTCTCTGTTCCCGGTGGCGGCGTGGGTCCGCATCTTGATCAGTACGACGTGTTTATCATTCAGGGTACAGGTCGCCGTCGCTGGCGAGTGGGCGAAAAAGTGCCAATGAAGCAGCACTGCCCGCACCCGGATCTGCTTCAGGTTGATCCGTTTGAAGGGATCATTGATGAAGAGCTGGAGCCAGGCGACATTCTGTATATCCCACCAGGCTTCCCGCATGAAGGTTATTCCCTTGAAAACTCGCTAAACTATTCGGTTGGTTTCCGCGCGCCAAGCGGCCGCGAGATGATCAGCGGATTCGCTGACTATGTTTTACAGCGCGAGCTGGGCAGCCATCGTTACAGCGATCCGGATGTTCCGGCGCGTGAGCACCCGGCCGATATTCTGCCAGAGGAGCTGGATAAGCTGCGCGGTATGATGCTGGATCTGATCAACGAACCGGAGCACTTCAGACAGTGGTTTGGCGAGTTTATCAGCCAGTCGCGTCACGAACTGGACGTCGCACCGCCAGAGCCGCCGTATCAGGCAGATGAAATTTATGATGCCCTCCAGCAGGGCGATAAGCTGGTTCGTCTGGGCGGATTACGTGTATTGCGCATTGGCGAAGAGGTATTCGTCAACGGCGAGCGCCTGGACTCTCCACACCGTCCGGCACTGGAAGCGATTGCCAGCCATATGGTGCTGTCTGCGGATACCTTTGGCGACGCGCTGGACGATCCCTCCTTCCTCGCCATGCTGGCCGCGCTGGTGAACAGCGGGTACTGGTTTTTTGAGGACTGAGTCATGATGTTTGCCGGGTGGCGGCTACGCCTTACCCGGCCTACAAAAGCCGTTCCCGTAGGCCCGGTAAGCGATGCGCCACCGGGCTTTTTTTACTTCCGCTCCCCCGCCGCAAAATCCTCAATCTCACCCGCCCAGTCTGTCGGATATAACCCCTCCCGCACGTCCCGATGAAACGTTGAATAGGGCCAGTCGACGACTTTCCCGACATAGCCATGCTTCAGCGGATTGATGTAACGTAATCCATATGCCGCCGGTAATCCTGTTCATTGCGAATGGTGTGTTCCCAGAAACGCGGTTGCCAGACGTGGCGCATCTCAATGTTGCGGCTAAACATTTTTTTGATGTCGCGCCAGCGCGCCGAAAAGTCACTGTCACCTTCCGGTAAGGTCCAGATACAGTGCATATGTTCAGGCAAGATAACCCAGGCGTTAATGGTGAAGGGCTTCTCATGCTTAACCGTGGCGGTAGCGGAACGCAGGCTGTCGATGTGGCGGGTAAGTAAATCGCTCTGACGGTTTTGCAGATTGACGGTGAAAAACCAGGTCCCACCGGGGATGTAGTGGCGGCGGTAGTTTGACATTGGCACTCCTTGCCCATTGCCCGGTGGCGCTTCGCTTACCGGGCCTACGATCGAAATGTAGGCCGGGTAAGGCGTAGCCGCCACCCGGCATGAAACATTACCGCTTCGCGGTTAACTCTGCTATCCGCACAATCACCTGCACCGCTTTTTCCATCCCTTCCAGCGTCACGAACTCATGCTTGCCGTGGTAGTTATATCCACCGGTAAACAGGTTCGGGCACGGCAGGCCCATAAATGACAGCTGCGAACCATCGGTTCCACCACGGATCGGTTTCATCACCGGCTCGATATCACAATCGCGCATCGCCTGCTGGGCGATATCAAGAATGTGCGGATGCTCCATCACCTTCTCGCGCATATTGTAATAGCTGTCTTCGATGATGAGCTCAATATAGCAATCCGGGTGCAGCCCCTTGCCGACCTTTTTCGCGATCTCCATCATCTTACGCTTGCGCGCTTCAAAGGCTTTGCGGTCAAAATCGCGGACGATATAGTGCATCTGCGCGCTGTCCACGTTCCCCTTGATGCTGGTCAGATGATAAAAACCCTTATACCCTTCCGTCATCTCCGGGCTCTCTTCGGCAGGAACTTCCGCATGAATACGCGCAGCCAGCGACAGCGCATTCACCATCACCCCTTTCGCAGAGCCCGGGTGCACGTTATTCCCGACGATTTTGATCGTCACCGATGCCGCGTTAAAGTTTTCATACTCAAGTTCACCCACGCCGCCACCGTCGACGGTGTAGGCCCACTGAGCGTTAAACGCCTCAACGTCAAAATGTTTCGCGCCTTTTCCTACCTCTTCATCCGGCGTGAAGGCCACGCGGATATCGCCATGTGGGATATTTTTGCCCTTCAGCACCGCCAGCGCCGTCATGATCTCGGCGATACCCGCTTTGTCATCGGCCCCCAGCAAGGTTTTGCCGTCGGTGGTGATTAACGTCTGCCCCAGCAGCTGATGCAGTACCGGGAACATCACCGGCGACAGCACTTCGTCGCCAATGCCCAGCGCAATATCTCCGCCGCGGTAGTTTTCAACAATCTGCGGATTAACGTGTTTACCGCTAAAATCAGGTGAGGTATCGACATGAGAAATAAAGCCAATCGCCGGGATATCTCCCTCAACGTTGGCCGGCAGCGTTCCCATCACGGTCCCCTTTTCACTGAGCGTGACATCAACCAGCCCCATGGCCTCCAGCTGCTCTTTCAGCAGATTTAGCAGCTTCCACTGGCCTTCGGTGCTTGGCACCTGTCGGACCCCCGGCTTAGATTGGGTATCCAGCGAAACGTAATGTAAGAAACGCTCAAGTAGTTTATCCATGCAGTCACCCTCACTTTTTGTGACAACATTATCATTAAGCAGCAAAACGCAAATATTGCGTCAGGTCACTTTTATCCCGCAAACGAGAACTTTTTACGTTTATATCGTTCTGCGTTAATAAATGTAGCTTATGAATAAGTGAGAAGGATTGGCGATTCAATGGGTTTGCCGTAGAATGTCCGCCCTCATTACGAGTCACCAAGGTGGTTACACACAAACCCCGCTTCAGTCTGCTGCCTGAGGCGTCTATATGGGACAGCGCGAAAATTGAATACACAACCCCGTTCCCTTTCACCGCTGGTGCAACTGGAACGAATTCGTAAAAGTTTCGATGGCAAAGATGTCATTTCCGATCTTAATCTGACCATCAATGACGGTGAGTTTCTCACGCTGCTTGGCCCCTCCGGCTGCGGCAAAACCACCGTCCTGCGCCTTATTGCCGGGCTGGAAAGCGTCGATAACGGCCATATCCATCTTGAGAACCAGGACATTACCCAGGTCCCTGCCGAAGATCGCCACGTCAATACCGTCTTTCAGAGCTATGCCCTGTTCCCGCACATGACCGTGTTTGAGAACGTGGCGTTTGGCCTGCGGATGCAAAAAACACCCGCCAGCGAGATCCCGCCGCGCGTTACCGAAGCCCTGCGCATGGTGCAGCTGGAGGCATTCGCCCAGCGCAAGCCGCATCAACTTTCTGGTGGTCAGCAGCAGCGTGTGGCTATTGCCCGCGCCGTGGTCAACAAACCACGCCTGCTCCTGCTGGATGAATCCCTCTCCGCGCTGGACTACAAGCTGCGCAAGCAGATGCAGAACGAGCTGAAAGCGCTTCAGCGTAAGCTCGGCATCACGTTCGTGTTTGTCACTCACGATCAGGAAGAAGCCCTGACTATGTCAGACCGTATCGTGGTGATGCGTGAGGGCAAGATTGAGCAGGACGGCACGCCGCGTGAAATTTACGAGGAGCCGAAAAACCTGTTCGTCGCCAGCTTCATTGGCGAAATCAATATTTTCAACGCCACGGTGATTGAGCGTCTGGACGAGCAGCGCGTGCTCGCCAACGTGGAAGGCCGCGAATGCAACATCACGGTGAACTTTGCCGTGGAAAAGGGACAAAGGCTCAACGTTCTGCTGCGCCCGGAAGATCTTCGCGTCGATGAGATCCACGACACGGCTGACGCCGAAGGTCTGATCGGTTACGTTCGCGAACGCAACTACAAAGGGATGACCCTCGAATCCGTTGTGGAACTGGAAAACGGCAAAATGGTGATGGTTAGTGAGTTCTTCAACGAGGACGATCCGGACTTCGACCACTCGCTGGATCAGAAGATGGTCATCAACTGGGTAGAAAGCTGGGAGGTTGTACTGGCTGATGAAGAACACAAGTAAGTTCCAGAATGTGGTGATTGCCACGATCGTCGGTTGGCTTGTGTTGTTTGTCTTTCTTCCCAACCTGATGATCATCGTAACCAGCTTCCTGACCCGCGACGACGCGAACTTCGTCGCGATGGTCTTTACGCTGGACAACTACGCACGCCTGCTCGATCCGCTCTACTTTGACGTGCTGCTGCACTCGCTCAATATGGCGCTGATTGCCACCGTTGCCTGTCTGGTGCTGGGGTATCCGTTCGCGTGGTTCCTGGCTCGCCTGCCGCAAAAAGTGCGTCCGCTGCTGCTGTTTTTACTGATTGTGCCATTCTGGACCAACTCGTTAATCCGCATCTACGGGCTGAAAATCTTCCTCAGCACCAAAGGTTATCTGAACGAGTTTCTGCTGTGGCTTGGGGTTATTGATACGCCGATCCGCATTATGTTCACCCCGAGCGCGGTGATCGTCGGCCTGGTCTATATCCTGCTGCCGTTTATGGTGATGCCGCTTTACTCAAGTATTGAAAAGCTTGATAAACCACTTCTGGAAGCCGCGAGAGACCTGGGGGCCAGCAAGCTGCAAACCTTTATCCGCATCATTATCCCGCTGACCATGCCGGGCATTATTGCCGGATGTCTGCTGGTCATGCTGCCTGCGATGGGCCTATTCTACGTGTCGGACCTGATGGGCGGGGCGAAAAACCTGCTGATCGGCAACGTGATCAAGAGCCAGTTCCTGAACATCCGCGACTGGCCGTTCGGCTCGGCCACCAGCATTACGCTGACGGTGGTAATGGGGCTGATGCTGCTGGTTTACTGGCGTGCCTCACGCCTGCTGAACAAGAAGGTGGAGCTGGAATGATCGGTCGACTGCTTCGCGGCGGTTTTATGACCGCCATTTATGCCTATCTCTATATTCCGATAATCATTTTGATCGTGAACTCGTTTAACAGTTCACGCTTCGGGATCAACTGGCAAGGGTTTACCACCAAATGGTATGGCCTGCTGATGAACAATGACAGCCTGCTACAGGCCGCTCAGCACTCGCTGACGATGGCGGTATTCTCTGCCACCTTCGCGACGCTGATTGGCTCGTTGACCGCCGTGGCGCTGTACCGCTACCGTTTTCGCGGTAAGCCGTTCGTCAGCGGTATGCTGTTTGTGGTGATGATGTCCCCGGACATCGTGATGGCCATTTCACTGCTGGTGCTGTTTATGCTGCTGGGCGTCCAGCTCGGTTTCTGGTCGCTGCTGTTTTCGCATATCACCTTCTGCCTGCCGTTTGTGGTGGTAACCGTCTACGCGCGACTGAAAGGGTTCGACGTACGCATGCTGGAAGCGGCGAAAGATCTGGGTGCCAGCGAGATGACCATTCTGCGCAAAATCATCCTGCCGCTGGCGATGCCTGCCGTGGCAGCCGGATGGCTGCTCAGCTTTACCCTGTCGATGGACGACGTGGTCGTGTCCTCCTTCGTCACCGGGCCGAGCTACGAAATTCTGCCGTTGAAGATCTACTCAATGGTGAAAGTCGGTGTTTCACCCGAAGTGAACGCGCTGGCGACTATTCTGTTGGTGTTATCGCTGGTTCTGGTGATTGCCAGCCAGGTTATTGCTCGTGATAAAACAAAATCTCAGGGGACACAGAAATGAAAAAAATGCTTGCCGCTGCGGCACTGGTGCTCGGAATGGGTGCCGCGCATGCTGATGACAGCAAAACGCTCTATTTCTACAACTGGACCGAGTATGTGCCGCCGGGCCTGCTGGAGCAGTTCACCAAAGAGACGGGCATCAAGGTGATCTATTCGACCTACGAGTCGAATGAAACCATGTACGCCAAGCTCAAAACCTATAAAGATGGCGCGTATGACCTGGTGGTGCCGTCGACCTATTTCGTCGACAAGATGCGCAAAGAAGGCATGATCCAGAAGGTCGATAAAACGAAGCTAACCAATTTTTCAAACCTCGATCCTGAGATGCTAAACAAGCCATTCGACCCGAACAACGATTATTCCATTCCGTACATCTGGGGCGCGACGGCAATTGGCGTCAACAGCGATGCCATTGATCCAAAAACGGTTTCATCCTGGGCTGACCTGTGGAAGCCGGAATACAAAAGCAGCCTGCTGTTAACCGATGATGCGCGCGAAGTGTTCCAGATTGCGCTGCGTAAACTCGGCTACTCCGGCAACACCACCGATCCGAAAGAGATCGAAGCGGCGTATAACGAACTGAAAAAGCTGATGCCAAACGTGGCAGCGTTCAACTCGGATAACCCGGCTAACCCGTATATGGAAGGTGAAGTGAATCTGGGGATGGTCTGGAACGGCTCTGCGTTTGTGGCGCGTCAGGCCGGTACGCCGCTGGAGGTGGTCTGGCCGAAAGAGGGCGGCATCTTCTGGATGGACAGCCTCGCGATCCCGGCTAATGCGAAAAACGTCGATGGCGCCCTGAAGCTGATTAACTTCCTGCTGCGCCCGGATGTGGCAAAACAGGTGGCGGAAACTATTGGTTACCCGACACCAAACCTGGCCGCGCGGAAGCTGTTAAGTCCTGAAGTGGCGAATGATAAATCGCTTTATCCGGACGCTGAAACCATCAGCAAAGGGGAATGGCAGAACGACGTCGGTGACGCGAGCCGCCTGTATGAAGAGTATTATCAGAAGCTAAAAGCAGGCCGTTAATGCACAACGGGCGACGCAAGGTCGCCCGTTACCCTTACAGCCCCTTCAGGAGTTTATCCACAAAGGCTGGTACCACCTCGCTGGCCAGACCGTAATGCTTCTCTTCAAACTCACTCCCGACCTGGCTTGGCTCCAGATTAAGCTCCACCGTATGGGCACCTTGCAGTCGCGCTTCGTGAACAAACCCCGCCGCAGGATAGACATGTCCTGAGGTACCAATGGCGATAAAGACGTCCGCCATGGCCAGGGCGCTGTAGATCTCATCCATTCCCAGCGGCATTTCGCCAAACCAGACCACATGGGGACGCAGACGCGAAGGGAACTGACAGCAGTGGCAGCGGTCTTCGTCCAGCACGTCCTCTTTCCACTCCAGCACCTGCCCACTCCATGCGCACCGCACCTTGAGCAGTTCGCCGTGCATGTGAATGATGTTGTGGTTTCCGGCTCTTTCATGAAGATTGTCGATGTTTTGCGTCACCAGCAGAAAACGATCCCCCAGCGCCTCCTCAAGCTTTGCCAGCGCCAGGTGCGCCGCGTTTGGCGCAATCTCCGGCTGCTGAAGCTGGCGACGACGGGCGTTGTAAAACGCCTGAACCAGCGCCGGATCGCGGGCGAAACCTTCCGGCGTCGCCACATCTTCTACTCGGTGTTCTTCCCACAGCCCGTCCGCCGCGCGGAAGGTCTGAATACCGGATTCGGCGGAGATCCCCGCCCCGGTCAACACCACCACTCTGGGTTTATCCATCGCTTCTGGCATCATCCTGTCTCTGAAAAAGATCCGCTGACGCAGGCGTTCACGTAAGCGGCGTTTATTTTTGCGAAAACGGCTGAGTCGACCCTGGCGACGCGACAGCATAGTAACCTCGTAAACTAATCGGTGAGATGAAGGAATGCGGCTCCGCGCATGCCTCCTGCGTCCCCGTGTCGCGCACGCTCAATGCGCGGCACGCGGGCGACCGGCAATAAATGTCGGGGCAAACGCCCGGACAGCTGTTCCGTAATCGCAGTGAAATTTGACAGCCCTCCCCCGATCACCAGCAGATCCGGGTCGACGATGGTCAGGATATTCCCCAGACACACCGCCAGCAAATCAAGATAGCGCTCAACGTGCTCACGCGCCTGCGCGTCTCCCTGCTCCCACAGCGTAATGATTTGAGGGGCCTCAAGTTTCTGATGATAGAAGTGTTCATAAAGCCATGCAAACCCGCGCCCTGAAAGGTAACTCTCAATGCAGCCGTGCTGACCACAGCCGCAGCGGGTAAGCGGGAAATCACGACCAACGACGTCCAGCGCATCCACCGGCAGACGGATATGACCAAATTCTCCGGTAATGTAGCTGCGCCCGGTAATGGGCTTACCGTTAATGACAATCCCGCCACCGACGCCCGTTCCGAGGATCAGCCCCATCACCAACGGATAGCGACGAAACTCGTCGTCCCAGGCCTCTGAGAGAGCAAAACAGTTGGCATCGTTGTCTAAGCGCACGTCGCGCTCAAGGAGAGCAGAAAGATCGGCACGCAGGGGTTTGCCGCTGGCAGCAGGAACGTTGGCGGCATACAGCGTGCCGTCGTCGGTTTCGGGCATACCCGGTATACCAATGCCGACGCTGCCTTTGACGCCAAAGCGTTCATCCGCCTGCGCCACCAGCGCGGCAATGGCGGTTAAAAATTCATCGTAGCTATCGCGCGGCGTAGGCACGCGGGTTTCCCATTGTAGCTTAAGGTCTTTATCGAACACGCCGAGCGCAATCTTGGTGCCGCCAATATCAAATCCGTAATACATAATGCATTCCTCTGTTTGATTCAGCGGCCAAAAGACCGCTAAACCATGACGAAATTACTGGCCACTTAATACCCTCGCCGGATCAATTCGGCTTGCGCGACGCGCCGGATACCAGCTTGCCAGCAGACTCAGTAAAAGTGCTGTAACCAGCACATAAATGACGTCCAGCCAGTGCAGTTCAGACGGCAGGAAGTCAATAAAATAGATATCGCCTGACAGGAATTGATGGCCGATAAGCGCCTCAATCCCATTGATAATCGGCGTCAGCTGAAGAGACACCACCACGCCGATGACCACGCCGCAGAGGCTACCAAACAGCCCCGCCAGCAAACCGTACCAGACGAAGATGGCGCGAATAAGACCGTCTTTCGCCCCTAAGGTACGCAGCACGGCAATGTCGCCGCTCTTGTCCTTAACGGCCATGACCAGCGTCGAGACGATATTAAAGCACGCCACGCCAATCACCAGCACCATCGCCAGATACATAATCGCGCGGATCATCTGGATATCACGGTACATATACCCGTAAGTGCCGATCCAGCTTTTGATGTAGACATAGTTATTGGTCACGCTGCCAGCGTCACGCACGAGTGTATTGGCGTTGAAAACGTCGTTAACTTTAATGGCAATGCCCGTCACGCTGTCGCTCATATCCAGATACTGGCGCGCATCCTCCAGCGGCACCATCGCGAAGCTGTGATCGAGCTGGCCGCTCAGCTGCAAAATACCGGTGACGTGCAGACGCACGCGCTTAGGCTGCTGCAATTTGTGATCAGCGCTGGCGTTCGGGATCATGATCGAGACCCAGTCGCCCTGCTTCACCTTCAGTGCATCGGCAACGCCTTTGCCCATGATGACCTGCTGTTCGCCAGCCTTAAAGTTTGCCCATGCGCCATTTTGCACATAGCGAGGCAGCGCGCTCAGACGCTCCTCCTGACGTGGATTCACCCCTTTCACCTGAATGGCGCGGAGGTTTACCCCGCTCTCTACCAGCCCGGTAAAGTTGATGTAAGGTGCAGCCGCCGCAATGCCGGGTACCTTTTCCACTTTGTTCAGGGCATCACGCCAGCTGGACCACGGCTGGTTAACCGGCTCGATTTCACCGTGGGGTACAACGGCCAGAATGCGGTTATTCAGTTCGCGCTCAAAGCCATTCATGGCGCTTAAGCCCACGATTAGAACCGCCACGCCCAGGGCGATACCGATGGTGGAGATCACGGAGATAAGGGAAACCATCCCGCTCCGGCGACGACCGCGGCTAAAGCGTAACCCAATGAGTAACGATAACGGTGAAGCCATTACTCCGCTCCCATCAGCGTCAGTTCTGCATTCAGACGACCGTCGCGCATTTCCAGCTGACGGCCCATCCGCTTAGCCAGCTGCAAATCGTGCGTGACCACCAGAAACGCGGTTCCCTGCGCGGCGTTCAGTTCGCCGAGAAGCTGGAAAATGCTGTCTGCGTTACGCGCATCGAGGTTGCCTGTCGGTTCATCCGCCAGCACCAGGCGCGGGTTGTTGACCAGCGCACGGGCGATGGCCACACGCTGACGCTCGCCGCCGGAAAGCTCAGACGGACGATGATTCCCGCGATGACCCAGCCCTACCGCGTTTAGCATGTCGCTGGCGCGGGCATTAATTTCCGCGGGTTTCTTTTTACCAATCAGCAGCGGCATTGCGACGTTTTCCAGCGCCGTAAAGTCCGGAAGCAGATGGTGGAACTGATAGATAAAACCCAGCTCACGGTTACGCAGCTCGGCTTTCGCCGTAGACGACATTTTACTCAGCGGCTGACCGGAGAAGATCACATCGCCTTCGGTTGGCGTGTCCAGCCCGCCCAGCAGGTGCAGCAGCGTACTTTTGCCGGAGCCGGAGCTGCCGACAATCGCCATCATCTCGCCTTCGCCCACGCTAAAACTCACATTGTGCAACACGTCGGTCTGCACAGTGCCTTCCTGATAGCGTTTGGACAGGTTGTCGCACTGCAACAGGATCTTATTCATAACGTAAAGCCTCAGCGGGTTGAGTGGCGGCAGCCCGCCAGGAAGGATAAAGCGTAGAGAGCAGCGCAATAGCCATCGCGGCCAGCGCAATACCGACCACCTGGAGCGGCTCGATAGCCACCGGCAGCGCCGCACCATCAAGCAGCGCGCCGATAATCGGCATGAGATTGTTGAGCTGGCTGGCGAGCAGCGCACCCAGCGCCGCGCCGAGCAGCGCGCCGATGATGCCAGCGCTGGCGCCCTGAACCATAAATACCGCCATGATCTGGCGCGGCGTCAGCCCCTGGGTTTGCAGAATGGCGACTTCGCCTTGCTTCTCCATCACCATCAGCCCGAGCGAGGTGATGATATTAAACGCGGCAACGGCCACGATCAGGCTCAGCAGCAGCCCCATCATGTTTTTCTCCATGCGCACGGCCTGGAACAGTTCGCCTTTGCGGTCGCGCCAGTCCTGCCATTTCGTTCCTTCCGGTAGCGTCTGCTGGCTAAGGGTATCCACCTTCAGCGGCGCATCAAGCCACAGACGCCAGCCGGTGATATTTCCCGCCGGGTAGCGCATCAGACGCGAGGCGTCCTGAATGTTAACCAGCATCTGGTAACCATCGACTTCGCTGTTCGCCGCAAACGTGCCAATCACGTTGAACAGGCGCTGGCTTGGCAGACGCCCCATCGGCGTAAACTGACTGGCTGAGGGCACCATCACGCGCAGTTGATCGCCACGGTTGACCCCGAGCTGCCCGGCAAGCTGCTCGCCGAGGATGACGTTGTATTTACCCGCTTCCAGGTCGGTTTGTTTCACATTGACCAGGAACGGCGTCAGCGGATCTTTTTGCGCCGGATCGATACCCAGCATCACCCCGACCGCCACGCTGCGGGCGCTTTGCAGCACCACATCGCCCGTCGTGAGGGGCGCAACGCGCGTGACACCCTGTAACTTCACCGCGCTTTCCGGCAGCTGTTGCGGGTTAACGGAGCCCTGAGTGGAAGAGAGAACGGCCTGCGGCATCAGCCCCAGGATATTGTTTTGCAGCTCGCGCTCGAAGCCGTTCATGACGGAAAGCACCGTCACCAGAGCCATCACGCCAAGCGTAATGCCAATAGTCGAAAGCCAGGAGACAAAGCGACCGAAGCGGTCCGCGGCGCGCCCACGCATGTAACGTAAGCCTATGAAGAGTGCGACAGGTTGATACATGAAATCCGTCTGTTTGCTGATAGCAGACCCACGAGTATATAAGCGAATCCGCTAAGCGTAAATGACTGAAACCGTAAGATTCGGTAATCATTTTTCCGAAAAATTCAGATAAATCATCATGCTACTGATTGAACTTCCGCCATACAGCCTCCACCTTTTCCGAAAATCGTCCTGATACAGACTGTTACCCGTTACATCGGGGTTTCATTTTACAACAATCGACCTTTCGTTTATGGCAACAAGGTCGTCACGCACAATGAAACAAAAAGCATTATGGATTAACCAGATAAAAGGGCTGTGCATCTGCCTGGTGGTGATTTACCACTCGGTGATCACCTTTTATCCTCACCTGGACGGGCTACAGCATCCGTTATCGGGCCTGCTCGCCAAATGCTGGGTCTACTTTAATCTTTACCTCGCCCCGTTCCGTATGCCGGTGTTTTTCTTCATCTCCGGCTATTTGATTCGTCGATATATTGACGAGGTGAACTGGCGCACCAGTCTCGACAAGCGGATCTGGAGCATTGTCTGGGTGCTGGCCCTGTGGGGCGTCCTGCAATGGCAGGCGCTGACCCATCTGAATGCCTGGCTCGCCCCCGAGCGTGAACTGGCGACAGCATCCAATGCGGCCTACGCCGATTCCGTTTCAGGGTTTGTACTGGGAATGCTCACGGCCAGCACCAGCCTGTGGTACTTGTACGCCTTAGTGGTCTACTTCACGCTCTGTAAACTGCTGAGCCGCTGGAAACTGCCGATGCTGGGGCTTCTGGCGCTGGCAAGCATCGCCATTAACTTCCTGCCTTTACCGTGGTGGGGAATGAACAGCGTGGTGCGCAACATGATCTACTACAGCCTCGGCGCATGGTACGGCGCGCAGTTGATGACGTGGATGAAAGGGATGAATTTACGCCGCAGCTGGCTGGTACTTATCGCCTCTGGCGCGGTGTCGGTAGTGCTGTGGTTCGCTAATGTTCCTCTGCCGCTCTCACTGCTGTCGATCGTGGTCATCATGAAGCTCTTTTACAGCTTCGAGCAGCGTTATGCCGTTCATCCCAATAATCTGCTGAACGTCATCGGTTCAAACACCATCGCGATTTATACCACCCACCGCATTTTAATTGAGGCGTTTAGCCTGCTCCTGATTCGCGAAATGAATGCGGCGTACTGGCCGATCTGGGCGGAGTTAACGCTGATTCTGGTCTATCCGTTCGTCAGCCTGCTCGTCTGCACGCTGGTTGGACTGGGCGCACGTAAGCTCTCGACCGCCCTCTTTGGCGACCTTTTCTTCTCCCCTCCCGCACGGCTTTCGCCACAGCTCGCCAGCCGCTAACCTACCCTGCCCCCATCCGGGGGCACTTTTCCTCTTGTGCAGTTACGATTTGCTTATGCATAACGATCGAGGATAATAAAGACATTGCGTATCAGTGATATGCCCCAATACTGTTGGTATATCCCCAAGAGACCCTGACATAGCCATGCCTGAACACTATCGTTTTTCCTTGCCTGTAAAAGCAGGTGACCAACGCCAGCTGGGCGAACTGACAGGCGCGGCCTGCGCCACGCTGGTGGCGGAAATTGCCGAGCGCCATCCGGGGCCGGTGGTGCTGGTTGCCCCGGACATGCAAAACGCCCTGCGCCTGCACGATGAAATTCGTCAGTTCACCGACAGTCTGGTATTCAGCCTGGCCGACTGGGAAACGCTTCCCTACGACAGTTTCTCTCCGCACCAGGAGATCATCTCCTCACGCCTGTCGACGCTGTATCAGCTCCCCACCATGCAGCGCGGCGTGCTGATTGTGCCGGTGAATACCCTGATGCAGCGCGTCTGTCCGCACAGCTATTTGCACGGCCATGCGCTGGTGATGAAAAAAGGCCAGCGCCTGTCGCGCGATGCCCTGCGCGTGCAGCTTGACGGAGCCGGTTACCGTCATGTCGATCAGGTGATGGAGCACGGCGAATACGCGACGCGCGGTGCGCTGCTGGATCTCTATCCGATGGGCAGCGACCAGCCGTATCGTCTGGATTTCTTCGATGATGAGATCGACAGCCTGCGCGTGTTCGATGCCGACACCCAGCGCACGCTGGAGGAAGTGGACTCCATTAATCTGCTGCCCGCCCATGAGTTCCCGACGGATAAAACCGCCATCGAACTGTTCCGCAGCCAGTGGCGCGACAGGTTCGACGTGAAACGTGATGCCGAACATATCTACCAGCAGGTCAGCAAAGGCACCCTTCCGGCCGGGATCGAGTACTGGCAGCCCCTGTTCTTTAACGAACCGCTGCCGGCGCTGTTCAGCTACTTCCCGGCCAATACGCTGATTGTTAACACCGGGGATATCGACGCCAGCGCCAGCCGCTTTGAAAGCGAAACGCGCGCCCGCTTTGAAAACCGGGGCGTTGACCCGATGCGTCCGCTGCTGCCGCCGGAAATGCTGTGGCTGCGTACCGACGAGCTCAACGCCGAGCTAAAACGCTGGCCGCGTATGCAGCTCAAAACCGATTCGCTTGCCGATAAGGCGGCGAACACCAATCTCGCGTTCCGGACGCTGCCCGATCTGGCCGTCCAGGCGCAGCAGAAATCCCCGCTCGATAACCTGCGCAAGTTTCTTGAGTCCTTCACCGGGCCGGTGGTGTTCTCCGTTGAGAGTGAGGGTCGTCGTGAAGCGCTGGGCGAACTACTGGGACGGATCAAAGTTGCGCCGAAGCGCATTCATCGCCTGAGCGAAGCGACCGGAAATGGTCGTTACCTGATGATCGGCTCCGCCGAACACGGATTTATTGATACGCTCAATAACCTGGCCTTGATTTGTGAAAGCGACCTGCTGGGCGAGCGCGTGGCGCGCCGTCGTCAGGACAGCCGTCGCACCATCAACCCGGACACCCTGATCCGCAACCTGGCCGAACTGCACCCCGGTCAGCCGATCGTTCACCTGGAACACGGTGTGGGTCGCTATCAGGGAATGACCACCCTCGAAGCAGGCGGCATCAAAGGTGAATACCTGATGCTGACCTACGCGAACGACGCCAAACTGTACGTGCCAGTGTCGTCCCTGCACCTTATCAGCCGCTACGCCGGTGGCGCGGAAGATAACGCGCCGCTGCATAAGCTGGGCGGCGACGCCTGGTCACGCGCGCGGCAGAAGGCGGCGGAAAAAGTGCGCGACGTGGCCGCCGAGCTGCTGGACATTTACGCCCAGCGTGCGGCCAAAGAGGGTTATGCGTTTAAGCATGATAAAGAGCAGTACCAGCTGTTCTGCGACAGCTTCCCGTTTGAAACTACGCCGGATCAGGCTCAGGCCATAAATGCCGTGCTGAGCGACATGTGCCAGCCGCTGGCGATGGATCGCTTAGTCTGCGGCGACGTGGGCTTCGGTAAAACCGAGGTAGCAATGCGTGCCGCTTTCCTGGCGGTGGAAAACAACAAGCAGGTGGCGGTGCTGGTGCCGACTACCCTCCTCGCCCAGCAGCACTTCGACAACTTCCGCGACCGCTTCGCCAACTGGCCGGTACGCATTGAGATGCTGTCGCGTTTCCGCAGCGCCAAAGAGCAGACGCAAATCCTGGAACAGGCAAGCGAAGGCAAAATTGACATTCTGATCGGCACCCACAAGCTGCTGCAAAGCGACGTGAAGTGGAAAGATCTGGGGCTGCTGATCGTCGATGAAGAGCACCGCTTTGGGGTGCGCCACAAAGAGCGCATCAAAGCGATGCGCGCCGACGTCGACATTCTGACCCTGACCGCCACGCCGATCCCGCGCACCCTGAATATGGCGATGAGCGGCATGCGCGATCTGTCGATTATTGCCACCCCGCCGGCGCGCCGTCTGGCGGTGAAAACCTTTGTTCGCGAGTACGACAATCTGGTGGTTCGCGAGGCGATCCTGCGTGAAGTGCTGCGCGGCGGCCAGGTATATTACCTGTATAACGACGTTGAAAACATTCAGAAAGCCGCCGACAGGCTGGCAGAGCTGGTGCCGGAAGCGCGCATCGCCATTGGTCACGGCCAGATGCGCGAGCGCGAGCTGGAGCGGGTGATGAACGACTTCCACCATCAGCGTTTCAACGTGCTGGTATGTACCACCATCATTGAGACCGGGATCGACATTCCGACGGCGAACACCATCATCATCGAACGCGCGGATCACTTCGGCCTGGCCCAGCTGCATCAGCTGCGCGGGCGCGTCGGGCGTTCGCACCATCAGGCCTACGCGTGGCTCCTGACGCCGCATCCGAAGGCGATGACCACCGACGCGCAAAAGCGTCTGGAAGCTATCGCCTCGCTGGAAGATCTGGGTGCTGGCTTTGCGCTGGCGACGCACGACCTGGAGATCCGCGGCGCCGGTGAGTTGTTGGGTGAAGACCAGAGCGGCTCCATGGAAACCATCGGTTTTTCTCTGTATATGGAGCTGCTGGAAAATGCCGTCGACGCGCTTAAAGCCGGACGTGAACCGTCTCTGGAAGATCTCACCAGCCAGCAGACCGAAGTGGAACTGCGCATGCCTTCCCTGTTGCCGGATGATTTTATTCCTGACGTGAATACCCGTCTGTCGTTCTACAAACGTATTGCCAGCGCGAAAAGCGAAGGCGAGCTGGAAGAGATTAAAGTCGAACTGATTGACCGTTTTGGGATATTGCCCGATGCGGCGCGCAACCTGCTGGATATTGCCCGCCTGCGTCAGCAGGCGCAGAAGCTGGGCATTCGTAAGCTTGAAGGCAACGAGAAAGGCGGCGTAATTGAGTTTGCCGAGAAGAACCACGTCGATCCGATGTGGCTGATTGGCCTTCTGCAAAAACAGCCGCAGCATTTCCGTCTTGATGGCCCGACGCGTCTGAAATTTACTCAGGATCTGACGGAACGTAAAATCCGCATGGACTGGGTGCGTAACTTTATGCGTCAGTTGGAAGAGAACGCCATCGCATAACGGTTTCCCCCGCCAGCGCCCGGCTGGTGGGGGACAATTTACAAACTCTTTGCACTTCGCCCGATCTTCCCGACCATACATTCGCCATAATTATCATTAACGCCTTATAAAACAATAACCTTATCATTTGTATGGATTATGATAATGATGATTTCTTCGCGTTTTACCCGCTGGTTAACTCTGGTTGCGCTGGCCGCGACGGTTGCCGTCGCGCTCCCTGCTCGCGCCAATACCTGGCCTCTTCCGCCCGCCGGCAGCAACGTCGTAGGTGAAAACCGCTTTCACGTGGTTGAAAACGATGGCGGTTCGCTGGAAGCGATTGCTAAAAAATATAACGTCGGGTTCCTGGCGCTGCTGCAGGCCAACCCGGGCGTAGATCCCTATGTGCCCCGGGCGGGCAGCGTACTGACGATTCCGCTGCAAACCATCCTGCCGGACGCGCCGCGTCAGGGGATTGTGATAAACCTCGCCGAGCTGCGTCTTTACTATTACCCGCCGGGGAAAAATGAAGTAACCGTCTACCCTATCGGCATCGGCCAGCTGGGAGGCGATACGCTCACGCCGACCATGGTGACCACCGTCTCCGACAAGCGCGCTAATCCAACCTGGACTCCGACGGCAAACATCCGCGCCCGCTATAAGGCACAGGGTATCGATCTCCCTGCCGTGGTTCCCGCGGGCCCGGATAATCCGATGGGGCACCATGCCATTCGCCTGGCGGCCTACGGTGGGGTTTATCTTCTGCACGGAACGAATGCGGATTTTGGGATCGGGATGCGCGTCAGCTCCGGCTGCATTCGCCTGCGCGATGACGACATCAAAACGCTCTACCGCGTGATCGCCCCTGGCACGAAAGTGAATATCATCAATACGCCGATTAAAGTGTCTGAAGAGCCGGGTGGCGTCCGTCTGGTTGAGATCCACCAGCCGCTATCGAAAAACATTAATGACGATCCGCAGACGCTGCCGATTAATCTGAATGCCTCGATGGTGAGCTTTAAAACGAATGCAAACACCGATGGCGCAGTGATGGAGCGGGCGATGGAAGCGCGCTCCGGGATGCCAACCGATGTCACGCGGCATCATGAGGTTGCTCAGCAGTCAATGTAAACGGTAATAACGACAAACGCCCTGCATTAGCAGGGCGTTTTTTTTACAGTGGCATAACGGAGGGTTGCGTTACGCTTATTTGTAGATAACTGCGGTACCGTGCAGGGTGTTAGGACCGGTGACAGAGGTGATGCGGAATGATTTCGCACCCATTTCGTCAGCTTTTTGTGCCAGCTGATCTTCCAGAGAGCCGAGGTTAGTCCCGGCAGTGGCAGAGATGGTACCGACTTTCTGCTGGTCTGCTGGAGTGGATTGCACTTCAACAGCAGCGAAGCTTGCGAAAGAGAGTGAACTCAGAACGGCGGCAGCGATGAGGGTTTTAACGTTTTTCATGATTTTATACCTTTGGGCAGATGATGTAGTGGTCGTTAGTTATTTAGTTAACGATCGATAGGTAAATGATAGATGTGATCCAGGTCACACGTCAACCCATTTTTATAATGGTCGTTAAATTAATTTCATTTTCCTTATATTTCATAAAGATAAAATTAAATTATTTTTAAGAAATCACCGCTGGTCGTCGCAGACGTTTATTTTTATAATGACTATTCAACAAAACAACAGAGGACCAACGGCACATGACAACCGATGTCACGCGTTGCGCAAAGAAAAGCCGTGGCCGACCAAAAGTGTTCGACAGGGATGCGGCGCTCGATAAGGCCATGACGCTCTTCTGGCAGCATGGGTATGAAGCCACGTCGCTCTCCGACCTGGTGGAAGCAACGGGCGCGAAAGCCCCTACCCTGTACGCAGAGTTCACCAACAAAGAAGGCTTATTCCGGGCCGTTCTGGACAGATACATCTCGCGCTTCGCGGCAAAACACGAAGCCCAGCTATTCTGTGAAGAAAAAACGGTTGAGCAGGCATTGCAGGATTATTTCTGCGCAGTCGCAACCTGCTTTACCAGTAAAGACACGCCCGCGGGCTGTTTTATGATCAACACCTCCGCGACCCTCGCGGCATCGTCGAAAGAGATTGCCAACACGGTCAAATCGCGCCATGCGATGCAGGAGGAGACGCTCAGCACGTTTCTGGCTCAACGCCAGCAGCGCGGTGAAATTCCGGCGCATTGCCGTCCGCAGGAGCTGGCCCAGTATCTGAGCTGTATTCTACAGGGGATGTCCATCAGTGCCCGTGAAGGCGCGACGCTGGAAAAACTGCAGGGGATTACGCAAACAACGCTGCGCCTGTGGCCTGAACTTCTTAAACTCTGACGCAAAAAAAGCTCCTCAGCCTGAGCGCATGAGGAGCTAAGTTCAGAGAACATCTTTTTTACACTTTGTTATTCAGTATCAGCTGACCATTGCTGTCGAGAGGGATCTGCGTACCAGGATCTTTATCCATGCGGATTTTGCCCTGCTGATCGCCAATTTTGTAGGTTACGTCGTAGCCCAACATTTTTTCAGACTTGTCATACACGGTTTTACAGCGCTGCTGCGTTGTGGTGTAGGTATCATTTTCCTGCATCGCGCCCTGCACCTGGTTACCGGCATAACCGCCACCCAGCGCACCAACTACCGTCGCGACATCCTTACCACGGCCACCACCAAACTGATGACCAATCACCCCACCAGCAACCGCGCCCAGCACGGAGCCAGCGATACGGTTTTCATCCTGAACCGGACGACGATGGGTGACAGAAACATTACGGCACTCCTGACGAGGCGTCTTGACCGTCTCTTTAATCGGTGTAGCGGAAACCACCTGCGCATACTGCGGGCCACGATCAAGTACGTTCAGACTGGCAACGGCAGCCACACCTAACGCAGCTGCGACGCCAATCCCTATACCCGCCAACATTGATTTATTCACGGGACTTCCTCCTTTGTTGCAATTGGTAGCAATTTTGCAGCGCAATAAACGCTTCGCCAATAAGATAAAGGATCAAAAAACCGGGGGATGAGCTGGGATAGCGTTTGTTTAAGAGAACTCTTAAGCGTCAGGAGCGAAATGCACAGCATGATGTGCTAAGAACTCCCTCCGGAGAGCCCGGAGGGAGGGAGAAATTAGTGCAGCTTCAGGCGTGGGCGGATAACGCGGTTGATGCGGCCGACCAGCATCATCAGGCCGGTTTTGAAGTAGCCGTGCAGCGCAATCTGGTGCATACGGTACAGAGAAATGTACACGAAGCGGGCGATGCGCCCTTCCACCATCATGGAGCCGCGCATCAGGTTGCCCATCAGGCTGCCCACGGTTGAAAAGTTTGAGAGCGACACCAGAGAGCCGTGGTCTTTGTAGACATAGGCTTTCATCGGTTTGCCTTTCATCTGCGCCAGGATGTTATGCAGCACGAGGCTTGCCATCTGGTGCGCGGCCTGGGCGCGAGGAGGCACAAACCCGCCTTCCGGACGCGCGCAGGAGGCACAGTCGCCGATAGCGAAGATGTCCGGATCGCGCGTGGTTTGCAGCGTCGGCTCTGTCACCAGCTGGTTAATGCGGTTTGTCTCCAGCCCACCGATATCTTTCATGAAATCAGGCGCTTTGATCCCCGCAGCCCAGACCATCAGGTCGGCCTGGATGTATTCGCCGTCTTTGGTATGCAGTCCGCCCTCATCCGCGCTGGTCACCATGGTCTGGGTCAGCACGCGCACGCCCAGTTTAGTCAGCTCGTTGTGCGCCGCGCCGGAAATACGCGGCGGCAGCGCAGGCAGAATACGTTCACCTGCTTCCACCAGCGTCACATTCAGCGCTTCATTAGTCAGCCCTTTGTAGCCATAGCTGTGCAGCTGTTTGACCGCATTGTGCAACTCCGCCGATAATTCAACGCCCGTTGCGCCACCGCCCACGATAGCAATGTTAACCTTGCCGTTAGCACCCATGTTGTTGGTGTACTTCAGGAACAGGTTAAGCATCTCCTGATGGAAACGACGCGCCTGATGCGGGTTATCCAGGAAGATGCAGTGCTCTTTTACGCCTGGGGTGTTGAAATCATTGGACGTACTGCCCAGGGCCATCACCAGCGTGTCATAGGCCAGCTTGCGCTCAGGAACCAGCAGCTCGCCTTTATCATCACGCAGCTCAGCCAGCGTGATGGTTTTGTTTTCACGGTTGATGTCCACCACCGAACCCAGCTGGAACTGGAAGTGGTGGTTACGCGCATGTGCCAGATAGCTGAGCGCATCCACGCCCTCATCCAGCGACCCGGTCGCCACTTCGTGCAGTAACGGCTTCCACAGATGGCTGTGGTTACGATCCACCAGCGTGATTTTGGCTTTCTTACCGCGACCCAGTTTCTTACCCAGCTGCGTCGCCAGCTCCAGCCCGCCAGCACCCCCGCCGACAATCACTATCTTTTTCAATGGCGTAGTCAACGTGACCCCCTCAAATTATTAACCAATTGTTAATTAAAAGTTATATAAATAACCCTTAATTAACAACAGGTTACTGCGCTGAAACCATTCAGATTCATTGAGAATAGCACGTCAGGCGCATTGGTCATACCAAAATTGATATGTATCAAGTTTTGATGGTTTAAAAGTAGACAACTCTGACAAAAAAGAGGCCCGGCACGCTTTCACGTACCGGGCCTTTGTCATGTTCAGGGAGATCAGCCCAGCGTTTTGAAGGCCTTAATACGCTGCAAATGCGGCGAGATGTTTTTGAACTTGTGGGTCTGCTCTTCGTCCCAGACAATTTCGTAGTAATGATGCAGAAGTTCGGCGGCGCGGGAGCTGTTCAGCGCTTCATCGTTGCGAGAAAGGATAACCAGACAGCGATCGCGGTTCTTTTCACGGAAATTGCTTACGCATTTGGTTGCGATATCGGCGTACTCTTCCGGACGGTCAATCTTGCCTTCCATGTTCTCGTTCGGGAACAGGTTAGGATTGAAAATGACCTGGCGCATATCGCACAAAAAACCGATGCGCTCTGCCCAGTATCCCCCCAACCCTACGCCGCAAATCAGCGGGCGATCGTCGATATTAAGCTGCAACATTTTATCCACTTCTTTCAGCAGATGCTGCATGTCATGCTTCGGATGACGCGTGCTGTAGCTAATCAGCCGAACATCCGGATCGATAAACTGCAATTGCAGCACTTTCTCATGATTACCAGGACTGTTTGAGTCAAAACCGTGTAAATAGATGATCATCGTCTCACCACGCTACGCCTTCCGGGATGAATTAAAGGGCTGCTTTATGTGCCTGCCAGCGCTCGTTCAGGGCTTCGAGCCGGGCGTTTACCGCTTTCCAGCGCGCCGAGTCCATCAGCTCCTGACGACTAAATGAACCTTTATGATACAATTGTGTAACACGCTCAGCATTGATCGGCGACAGGTTATCCAGCACGCTCACCGCACCTTTACGATTATTGCAGACGAGGATCATATCGCAACCCGCATCCAGAGAAGCCTGTCCACGTTCAGCATAGCTGCCCATGATCGCCGCCCCTTCCATGGATAAATCGTCAGAGAAAATAACGCCATTGAAGCCCAACTCCTGACGCAGCACGGTTTTAAGCCAGTGCGGAGAGCCGCTGGCCGGACGCGGATCAACGTCACTGTAGATGACGTGCGCAGGCATAATAGCGTCCAGCTTGTTATCGGTAATCAGCGATCGGAAAACAGACATATCTTTAGCGCGAATGTCTGCTTCCGGGCGCGGATCGCGCGGGGTTTCTTTATGGGAATCCGCCGTCACCGCCCCGTGGCCCGGGAAATGCTTGCCGGTGGTTTTCATGCCCGCATCGTGCATACCGTCAATGAAGCGCGTCGCCATTGCCAGCGCGATACGTGGATCGTCATGATACGAACGCTCACCTATTGCCGCACTAATGTGTCCTACGTCCAGCACCGGGGCGAAGCTGATATCGATATCCATGGCGATCATCTCGCTGGCCATCAGCCAGCCTGCGTCCTGCGCCAGTTGACCGCCCTCTTCAGTTCCCAGCAGCGCAGCAAAAGATTGTGCGGCGGGTAAACGCGTAAACCCTTCGCGGAAACGCTGCACGCGTCCACCTTCCTGGTCGACGGCCACCACCAGGCGATTGCGTGACGCCGCGCGGATCTGGCGAACCAGCTCGCGCAACTGCGCCGGATCGTGATAATTGCGGGTGAAAAGAATCAGCCCCCCTACCAGCGGGTGCGCCAGAATTTCGCGCTCTTCCGCATCAAGCTCAAACCCTTCAACATCCAACATTACTGGACCCACACCAACCTCTCTTATCCTTTCGTTTGTAACTGACGCCAGGCATCATTTGCCAGCGCAATAAATTGTTCGTCATCTGTCTGCTGAAGGCGCATTTCAAACCATCCCGCCATCAGCATCAGCACCCACGGACGCCAGCGCGCGACCTGCCGCGCAAGGGTGAGTACATTTATGTTGGCGTTTCGGGCATAGGCGGTTATCAGCTGCACGCGCGAAGCCTCATCAGGCATCCAGACCGCAGCGAGTTCAAGCGCCACGTCACCGTCCCCGGCATATTCCCAGTCGATAAGTTTCTCGCCCGCCGTGGTATGAACGATATTCCCCGCATGGACATCCATATGCAGCGGCGCCAGACGTAACGCCTTCGGCTCTCCCGCTTTACGCAGCCGCTTAAGCTGCGCCAGCCAGAAGGGCGTGCGTCGTCCAGGCGCAGCCTGCTGCCAATAGCTATCCAGTAATGGAAGTAACGTCACCCGCCAGCCCAGACGCGGCTGTCGATGCAGATGATACAGCATGGCTGCCAGCGTGGGCGTATCGGGAAGCTCGCTTTTGATCTCACCCGCAATAAACGCCACCGCCATCCAGTCCCTGATAAAGAGATGAGGTTTCGGGGCAAGGTCGGCGGGAAGGCGCTTCAGGGCGCGGAACTGGCGACGAAAATGGGCGGCAGGCGCGGCGGCATCGTGATGCTGACGTAAAACCAGCCGATGGTCGCCACGCTCAATAATGCAACTCGCGCCGCCAAGCCCGACGGGGGCTTGCGGCGCGATAACACGGTACTGGGGGAAATAACGCGTCAGGACATCATGACGCGTGCGCTTATTGTTGCGTAACGGCACCTTTACCTGACCAGATAATTTCGCCGGTTTGAACCAGCATTAACTGCATCTGCAACGACGGCGTGTTCACGTTGCCTGTCGCGTTAGAATAAAGGACATACTGCGCGCCAACGTTGCGGGCGATACCAATCGCTTTACTGCGCGAACCCAGGCTGTCCTGAGGCGACAGACCAAGCTGTTGCTTGGCGACCGCGAGCTGCTGGGCTGAGACCAGCGTAAATTTACCGTTGTTTGCCAGCGCGTTGCGCAGGGTTTCCGTCGCTTCTCCCGCATTCAGGGAACCGTTTGTACGGTTGTTCACGCTGTCCACCAGCAGCACACTGCCAGGCGTAACGCCCTGTGCCTGCAACATTTTGCCCACCATCGGCTGCATCGCGCCGTTCCAGTCATAGTGCCGCACTCGCGGCGCAGGCTGCGCGGTATCGTCCGGATGTTCGATCGGGCCAGGCTGCGCCGGAATAGTCGGTACAGACGGCACGGTTGGAACAGGTTGCGCCGGTGTTGTTGGCTGTTCCGTTCCCGGCTTCGCCTGATCCACCGGTGCAGGTTCTTCCGTTCGCGTCACACAGCCTGCCAGAAAGAGTGCGAACGCACTCAGGAGCGCATAACGGCTCATTGTTTTAATCAAGGTTCACTCCTTACAAATAAAGATAAAGTCTCACCTTATGTGCACCCAGATAGCTGGCGCTGCCGTAGAGCGTGACCGACGATCTTGCCGGGACCGTCACGCTACGCGGCGCCTCAAGCGGGTGCATCTCAAGACCTCTCACGTCATACCAGTAGAAGCGATAATGCACCGTCACTGGCTCTTGCCTTTCGTTATAGAGCGTAGAGGAGGCAGAAGACTGGATTTCGCTTATGGTCAACGAAGGATTTTCCGCCGTGATGCCCGCAGCAAGCACTGAGGACTCCATCACCAGCGTCTGTTCTTCACTGACCGGGATGGCGGGACGCGCGCTGCACCCAACCATAACCAGCGTCACGATCAGCGCTGCAATACGCCCAGTTAACATATTAAAGACCTTTATGTGCCAGCATCGGTCCCAGTGGACGTCCACCCAGAAGATGCATATGAATATGATAGACTTCCTGGCCGCCATGGCGATTACAGTTCATGATCAAACGGTATCCATTTTCAGCAATCCCTTCCTGCTCAGCAATTTTCGCGGCCACCGTAAGCATACGGCCCAGCGCCACTTCATGCTCGGTTTTAACGTCATTGACGGTCGGAATCAGAATATTGGGAATAATAAGGATGTGCGTCGGCGCCTGGGGAGAAATGTCGCGGAAAGCCGTGACCAGTTCATCCTGATAGACAATATCCGACGGAATTTCCCGGCGGATAATTTTACTGAAAATCGTTTCTTCAGCCATGACCTTTTCCTTTTATGTTTAATCTGGCGTCGTGCGTCCGTTGTTAACACACATTGTCTGTTTTACTGTGTGACACAACACAAGAGTATGAGCGAGTTTCTCCTGTCCTTTCAACCTTCTCCCGTTATTTCTTTCCTGATTATCGCCCATCTGGGTGAAGAGGCATCGCTTTAGGACATTTCTTTTCTGAAACCTGATTTCAGTTCATCCCGAAACATCTGTTTACAGCGTTAATCACAATGCGTATATTTCGCATTTGCATTTTCATGCGCATTTTTAACATAGAAAACGACGTCAGCCCGTGCTAGCGGGACTGTCGCGCACTACCTTCACCATTCACTAAGGGTTTGATGATGTCTTTCATTAATCACACCAGGGATGGGCAACGTCAGCCTGCCGCAACACCTTCGTTGCTGGCCGCCTGCATTGCTATGGCATTGACGCCAACCACCGCTTTCGCTGCTTCAACAGCCGAAGATACCGTCGTCGTTGATGGGGGTTTTGATAACACACAGGATCTTTCTGCCAGCCAGGATCAGGATTACAGCGTAAAAACCACCACCACCGGCACCAAACTGTTGCTGGTTCCCCGCGACATCCCACAGTCCGTCAGCGTTATCAGCCAGCAACGTATGGCTGACCAGAATCTGCAATCCATCGGCCAGGTGCTGACGAACACCACGGGCATCACGGCGCAGGTGCAGGACAGCGATCGTACCGTATTTTACTCACGCGGATTTTTCGTCAGCAACTACGCCTATGACGACCTTCCAACGTCCATCAGTGAAGTGTGGAACTTTGGTGATACCGCCGCCGATACCGCAATTTATGACCGCATTGAAGTGGTCCGCGGCGCCACAGGCCTGATGTCCGGGACGGGCAACCCGGCGGCGTACGTTAATATGGTGCGCAAGCATGCGGACAGCCAGGAATTTAAAGGCAACGTCTCCGCCAGCTACGGCAGCTGGGACAAGCAGCGTTACGTGCTGGATCTCCAGGCGCCGCTGGTGGAATCAGGTAAGGTACGGGGTCGTCTGATCACGGGTTATCAGGACAACGACAGCTTCGTGGATAACTACCACTACCGGAAGAAATTCCTCTACGGCGTGATGGATGCAGATGTTACCGACAGCACGACCCTCTCTGTAGGGTATGAGTATCAGGAAAGCCATACCGCCGACCCAACCTGGGGCGGGCTGCCGACCTGGTACAGCGACGGAAGTAAGACCAACTACAATCGCAGCCAGACCGTCGCGCCTGACTGGGCCTATTCAGATAAAGACAGCACCCGCATCTTCGCTAACCTGACCCAGCGTTTCGATAATGGCTGGGAAGCGCACATCAACGGCATGCATGCTGAAACCAACTTTGACTCTAAGCTGATGTATATGTCCGGTTATCCGGATAAAGAGACCGGCGCTGGCCTGGTGGGTTACGGCGGCTGGAACCGCGGGGAACGCAAACAGGATGCGGTCGATGCCTTCCTGCGCGGCGGTTTCGATCTCTTTGGCCGTCAGCACGAGATGATGTTCGGCGGCAGCTTTAGCCGTCAGCGTAACCATTACGACAACACCATGCCGGATGCAGTATACGGCATGGTTGATGTCGGCAACTTTAAGAACTGGAACGGGAACATTGCCGATCCGCAGTGGACGCCGTGGAAACTCTACAGCAAGGATGATATTCGCCAGTCTTCAGCCTATTCCTCTGCGCGTTTCTCACTCGCCGATCCGTTGCATCTGATCCTGGGGGCGCGTTACACCCAATACAACATACGCTATAACCCCGCTGGTTCGCCGAATACCCGTCTGGAAAGCACCAAAGATGATGTCACGCCGTATGCCGGCCTGGTGTATGACATCAATGAGGACTGGTCGACCTACGTCAGCTATACCTCTATCTTCCAGCCGCAGGATAAGCGCAATGCCAGTGGACGTTATCTCGACCCTACCACGGGTAAAAGCTACGAAGCCGGGGTGAAGGCAGACTGGTTTAATACCCGCCTCACCACCTCACTGGCGATTTTCCGCATTGAGCAGGATAACGTGGCCAGCAACACGTATACCTACATGCCGAGCGGTGAGTCGATTTATGAATCGCTGGACGGGGTGGTCAGTAAAGGGGTCGAGTTTGAGCTCAACGGTGCACTGACCGATAACTGGCAGCTGACCTTTGGCGCGACGCGTTACATTGCAGAAGATAAGAATGGCAACGCTGTCAGCTCCGATCAGCCGCGCACAACCATGAAGCTGTTCACCCGTTATCAACTGCCAATGCTGCCGGAACTGACCGTGGGCGGTGGCGTAAACTGGCAGAACAAAGTGTGGACGGACGTGGAAGGCGGTCCGGCAGGACGTTCCCGCGCGGAGCAAGGCAGCTATGGGCTGGTGAACCTGTTCAGTCGCTATCAGGTCACCAAAGACTTTGCTGTTCAGGCTAACGTCAACAACCTGTTCGACAAAGAGTATTACGACTACGTCGGATCGTATGTAGTGTATGGCGCGCCACTGAACGTTTCGGTTAGCGCGAGCTACGATTTCTGAGTATTAAGCCCGGTGGCGCTGCGCTTACCGGGCCTACCCATCACGTAGGCCGGGTTAGGCGCAGCCGCCACCCGGCACCACAAACCGCAATAATAAAAAAGGCAGCCAATCGGCTGCCTTAGTCTCCCCAGATCACAGCTTAGTTGTTGCGGATGTACTCATCCATTTCGGTTTTCAGGTTATCGGATTTCGTTCCGAAGATTGCCTGAACACCAGAACCTGCAACAACGACGCCTGCTGCGCCCAGTTTTTTCAGACCCGGCTGGTCGACTTTCGCAACGTCGGCAACGCTCACACGCAGACGAGTGATACACGCGTCCAGGTTAGTGATGTTCTCTTTACCGCCGAAAGCAGCAACCAGAGCAGGTGCCATTTCGCTGGTCACACCGGCTTTGCTGTCTTCCGTTGCATCTTCACGACCCGGCGTTTTCAGGTCCAGTGCTTTGATCAGCACGCGGAAGACGGTGTAGTACACCACTGCGTAGCCCGCACCCACGATTGGGAACAGCCACAGCTTGCTGCTGTTACCGGACAGAACGATGAAGTCGATCAGGCCGTGAGAGAAGGATGTACCGTCACGCATACCCAGCAGGATACAGATTGGGAATGCCAGACCTGCCAGTACCGCGTGGATGATGTACAGGATCGGCGCAACGAACATGAAGGAGAACTCGATCGGCTCGGTGATACCGGTCAGGAACGAGGTCAGCGCTGCGGAGATCATGATACCGCCCACTTTTGCACGGTTCTCTGGTTTAGCAGAGTGCCAGATAGCAATTGCAGCGGCCGGCAGACCGTACATTTTGAACAGGAAGCCACCAGACAGTTTACCTGCCGTTGGGTCGCCCGCCATGTAGCGTGGGATGTCGCCGTGGAACACCTGACCTGCTGCGTTGGTGTATTCACCAATCTGCATCTGGAATGGAACGTTCCAGATGTGGTGCAGACCAAATGGTACCAGGCAGCGCTCAATGAAGCCGTAGATACCGAACGCCACAACCGGGTTCTGGTAAGCTGCCCACTGAGAGAAGGTCTGGATTGCCGTACCGATTGGTGGCCAGATGAAGGACAGGACCACACCGGTGAAAATCGCGGCCAGACCAGAAATGATCGGCACAAAACGTTTACCCGCGAAGAAGCCCAGATACTCAGGCAGCTTGATGCGATAGAAGCGGTTAAACATATACGCTGCAATCGCACCGGAGATGATACCACCGAGAACACCGGTGTCCGCCAGGTGCTTAGCGGCAATCTCTTCAGCAGGTAAATGCAGTACCAGCGGCGCAACCACAGCCATGGTTTTCACCATGATGCCGTAAGCAACAACGGACGCCAGAGCGGAAACACCGTCGTTATTGGTGAAGCCCAGAGCAACACCGATAGCGAAGATCAGCGGCATGTTAGCAAAAACAGAACCGCCTGCTTCGGCCATCACGTGGGAAACTACGGCTGGCAGCCAGCTGAAGTTTGCAGAACCGACACCCAGCAGGATACCTGCGATAGGCAGTACGGATACTGGCAGCATCAGCGATTTACCGACCTTTTGCAGGTTAGCAAATGCATTCTTAAACATAATTGAGAGTGCTCCTGAGTATTTGTGCTTTTTTTTACGTTTTCACGCATTGGCCCGGGGGGAGTACCGCGCCGTGGACAGGACATCTAAGCGCCCTTTATTTATTACACAGAGTAAAATAATTCCCTCTGAGTTTGTTTGACGGCTATCACGTTTCAGTTCAAGACGGCCAAAAAACTTGCAGATATTTACATAAAGCATGTCTGGATGTGTCTAAAAACGCCATCACCGCCCCGAATGAGGCGGTGAACTTTACTCGCTTTACTTATTAATTACGAGCCTAAAAATAACAGGTGTATCAGACAGATTGCAGGCGGGCGGGGTCAATATGGAACAGGCTGGCGAAGTTTTCCGTTGTCACGCGAGCCAGTTCTTCAATACTGACACCTTTCAGAACGGCCATATACTCAGCGACATCCCGGGTCATCGCTGGCTGGTTCTCTTTGCCACGATGAGGCACCGGCGCCAGGTACGGGGAATCGGTTTCCACCAGAATACGATCCAGCGGAACATAGCGCGCCGCATCACGCAGTTGCTCAGCATTACGGAACGTGACAATCCCCGAGAACGAGATATAAAAGCCCAAATCAAGCAGCTTACCCGCCGTTTCTCTGTCTTCTGTGAAACAGTGTAGTACGCCACCGCAATCCGTCACCTTTTCTTCCCGCAGGATACCCAGCGTGTCGGCGCGCGCATCTCGGGTGTGAACGATAACCGGCTTATTCAGTTCCCGGCCAATGCGGATGTGGTTACGGAAGGATTCCTGCTGGCGAGGTTTCGTTTCCGGAGTGTAGAAATAGTCCAGGCCGGTCTCGCCCATCGCCACTACGCCCTCTTCTGCGGCAAGACGGCGTAAATCCTCAACGTCGTACGCTTCATCCTGATTCAGCGGATGCACGCCGCAGGAGAAGACGACATTATCGCGCTCGCCTACCAGTTCACGCATGGAGCGGTAACCCGGCAACGTGGTTGCCACGGCCAGGCAAAATTTCACATCGCGCGCGGCGGCTTTCGCCAGCACGTCGTCCACATTTTTATGCAGGGATTGATAATCCAGGCCATCGAGATGGCAGTGTGAGTCGACTAAAAACATAATGTCTCTCTCAGAGGTGGGAAACCGGCGGTATGACGCCCGGTTGCAGGTAGTGTTCGATACGCAGTAACTGGTCAGTCAGTAAAAGCTCGCGATTGAGACCGGTTACTGTCAAAAGTTGTTCACGACTCTGGCAGATATCATGAAGGATAGCGTGCAGCGACTGCCCTGACAGGCGATTCGCCAGCGTGGTGACCAGCGCCCACACGTCAGGGTTAGTCAGAAGCGTAGCCCCCTGCTGAATTTTGAGCGCATCCAGCAGCAGCGCGGCCAGCCAGTGCAGCCGTTCCGGAGCCTGATCGCTGTTCAGCGCTGGCAGCACGCTCAGCCAGTCATGGATGTCGAGGGCTGATTCAACCGCACGACACAGCGTTTCACGCTGGGACCACACCTCGGGCTGTAATAAGGCCAGCGCAGCCGCAGGCGCACCGCTGCACAGGCGCAACGCTGAGAGCGCCGCGTCTTGTGACACCGTCACTTCCCGCTCAAGCCAGGCGAGTGCCCAGGATTCCTGAGGGACAGCAAGGTGGTGAAGACGGCAGCGACTGCGCAGCGTCGCCAGCAAGCGTTCCGGCTCGCGGCAGGAGAGGAAAAACCAGGTGTTTTCTGGCGGCTCTTCCAGGGTTTTTAACAGCGCGTTGGCTGCGGCTTCCGTGAGCAGCGCGGCATCTTTCAGCCACACCACTTTCGCCCCCCCCAGACGCGCATATTCGTACAGTTTCTCACTGACCTCACGCACCGCGTCGATACCGAGCGTATTTTTGCCCTTCTCAGGTTCGAGGGTGTAATAGTCAGGATGCGTGCCCGCCTGCATGAGCTGGCAACCCCGGCACTTACCGCAGCTTTTATGTCCTTCCGGCTGTTGGCACATCAGAAAGCGGGTGATGGCGTAAATCAACGCATCATCACCCATTCCCGGCAGCGCCTGGATCAGTAACGCATGATGCCCCCGACCAACCTGATAGCTGCCGATCAGCTGTTCAAAGTGTGGGCGCAACCATGGATACCATTTCATGCCTGCTGCTCCTGTAGCCACTGCGTAACGGTCTGCTGAATATCACATGTAACGTCTTCAAGGGATTGCGTCGCATCGATGGTACGAATGGTCTTGTCCTGCCCGGCCAGTTCCAGATAACGCGCACGGGTGCGGTTAAAGAAATCAAAAGACTCCTGTTCGATGCGGTCCAGTTCGCCGCGGGCACGGGCGCGCTTCAGGCCCACCTCAGGGGTCACGTCCAGATACAGCGTCAGATCAGGACGGAAATCGCCCAGAACCGCGTCGCGAAGCGTAGCCAGCATGGTCTGATCGATACCCCGGCCACCGCCCTGATACGCCTGGGTTGAGATATCGTGGCGATCGCCAATCACCCATTTACCTTCTGCCAGAGCGGGTTTGATCACCGTCTCCACCAGCTGAACGCGCGCCGCATAGAACATCAGCACTTCCGCTTTGTCGGTAATAACTTCATCGCCAACGGATTTAATATCCAGAACCAGGCTGCGCAGTTTTTCCGCCAGCTGCGTACCGCCCGGCTCGCGGGTGAAGACCATGTCGGCGACGCCAAGCGATTTCAGCGTATCCACCACCACGTTACGGGCGGTGGTTTTGCCCGCCCCTTCGAGTCCCTCAATGACAATGTATTTACTGCGCATGTTTTTCCTTAAGTGCCTTCAGATAGTCCTGAACGGAGCGATTGTGGCTGGCCAGGTTGGTATTGAACGTATGCCCCCCTTTTCCGTCAGCCACAAAATAGAGATACGGCGTTTTGGCCGGGTGCGCGGCGGCCTTCAACGATGCTTCACTCGGCGTCGCAATCGGTCCAGGCGGCAGGCCGCTAATCACGTAGGTATTATACGCCGTTGGCGTTTCCAGATCTTTTCTGGAAATCCTGCCGTTGTAGTTTTCGCCCATGCCGTAGATGACGGTAGGATCGGTTTGCAAACGCATGCCGATGCGCAGACGGTTAATAAACACCGAGGCAACCTGGTCACGTTCGGCAGCAACGGCCGTCTCTTTCTCGATGATCGAGGCCATCGTCATGAACTGGTTTTGATCTTGATAAGGCAGGCCCTCTGCTCGCCCTTTCCACGCAGCGTCTACCGCCGCGACCATTTTGTTGTGCGCTCGCTTCAGAATTGCCACATCCGTCGTGCCTGCCGTATACATCCACGTATCGGGCCAGAACCAGCCTTCCACCCACTCGGGATGTTCGAATTTTAAGGCGTCTGCCACGGTCTGGTAGCGGTCATCTTTCAGCGTATGCTTGATGTACGGCGCGTCACGCAGTTGCCTGAGATAATCGCTCAGACGCATACCTTCCACAAAACGCAATGGGAACTGGGCTTCTTTACCACTCTCCAGCAGTTGCAGCATCTCGCGCACGGTCATGCCAGGGGTGAAACGATAGGTACCGGCCTTGAAATGGGACAGGTCCGGCTGAATACGCAGCAGCCACTGGAATACGCGTGGACGATTGATAATTTTGTCGTCATACAGCTGCTGACCAAGCGCCTGCCGCCCGGTCCCCGCTTTCAGGGTAAAAATCGTCTCGTCTTTAATCAGGATCTGACTTTCAGCCAGCTGACGGACTTTCCACACTCCCGCTCCGCCAGCGATTCCGAACGCAACGATAAGAAGGAGGACAAAGCGTAACATTTTCTTCATGACTACCTGGTTTGCTCACATAACGGGGCCAGAAACTGGAACAGCTCGCGGGATGACCAGCACTTGCGGTCATAAGCGCGAACGGGGACAACGGGCATCAGCGCATTGCAGATAACAACTTCTTCGGCAGCCAGCAGCGCCTCTTCCTTAGCGTTAACTTCGACAACGCGAAAGCCTGCGCGTGCCAGCTGTTGCAAACAAAACTGCCGCATAATGCCGTTGACTCCGGCCTGCTCCAGCGAAGGCGTGAATACGTCACTGCCCTTCCGCCAGAGTAAATTAGCCGCACAGCATTCCGTAATGTACCCTTCGCTGTCAAGAACCAGCGCCTCCCCGGCCTCCGTCTGCTCAAGATGAGTACGAATAAGCACCTGTTCAAGACGGTTAAGATGTTTTATGCCAGCGAGCATCGGGTTTCGCCCCAGACGTACCGGGCTAAGCGCCAGGACTACGCCCTCTTCACGCCAGTGCGCGTAATGGGAAGGATAATCTGAAACGGAAAGGATCCGCGCAGGATGCTGGCAGGCAGAACCGCTATAGCCCCGACCACCGCTGCCGCGGCTGATAATGACTTTCAGGACGCCGCTTGCTTTCTCTGACGCCAGCCGACGCATTTCACTTTCAAGAATGTCCCACTGCGAGAAGGGGATAAGTAATGCTTCGCAGGCTTTTTGTAAACGAAGGATATGGGCCCCGAGCAGGCACACGCCACCGTCGAGAATACGCGCGGTCGTGAAACAGCCATCGCCAAACTGGGTCGCCCTGTCGCTTGCCGGCAGCATTTCTTGCTCAAGGCCATTAATTAAAAACATAGTGGCTCCTTATGCATGGAGGCTCAGTCTGGCAGGATGTGGTTAGCCGGACAAGGGGATATCACCTAATAAAAAAGGCCCGGCAAGCGGACCTTTATTATCGTCAGCGACTAACCAGACTCAGACCTTTTTGAAGATCAGAGAACCGTTAGTCCCACCGAAGCCGAAGGAGTTACACAGGGTGTACTCCATACCGCTAACCTGGCGCGCTTCGTGGGGAACGAAGTCCAGATCGCAACCTTCATCTGGATTATCCAGGTTGATGGTTGGCGGTACAGCCTGATCGCGCAGCGCGAGAATAGAGTAGATTGATTCTACTGCACCCGCCGCACCCAGGAGGTGACCGGTCATGGATTTCGTGGAGCTCACCAGTACACGGCTGGCAGATTCGCCGAAGATAGACTTAACCGCCTGCGCTTCTGCTTTATCGCCCGCAGGGGTAGATGTCCCGTGCGCGTTAACGTAGCCAATCTGTGCCGGCGTAATGCCCGCATCACGGATGGCGTTTTCCATCGCCAGCGCAGCACCTGCGCCGTTCTCTGGAGGAGACGTCATGTGGTAAGCATCGCTGCTCATGCCAAAGCCAACAACTTCAGCATAAATTTTCGCGCCACGTTTTTTCGCGTGTTCGTACTCTTCCAGTACGATCATGCCTGCACCGTCACCCAGCACGAAACCATCACGGTCTTTATCCC
Source organism: Enterobacter cloacae complex sp. P29RS (assembly GCF_014893445.1). Lineage (NCBI taxonomy): Bacteria > Pseudomonadati > Pseudomonadota > Gammaproteobacteria > Enterobacterales > Enterobacteriaceae > Enterobacter > Enterobacter cloacae complex sp. P29RS. Next base: position 40,951 of record NZ_JADBPZ010000024.1, read on the forward strand.
ACGGACGGCTCGCCGCCTGAGGATTATCGTTTCGGGTAGAGAGCGCTCGCGCTGCACCGAAGCCACCGACGCCCAGTGGGGTACTGGCTTTTTCAGCACCGCCCGCAACCATAGCATCTGCATCGCCGTACGCGATGATACGCGCGGCCTGGCCGATGTTATGCACGCCAGACGTACAGGCTGTCGCGATTGAGATGCTTGGGCCACGCAGGCCGAACATAATGGTCAGGTGACCTGCCACCATGTTTACAATCGTAGACGGAACGAAGAACGGGCTGATTTTACGCGGGCCGCCATTCACCAGAGATGTATGGTTTTCCTCGATCAGGCCAAGACCGCCAATCCCGGAGCCGATAGCAGCGCCGATACGGGTAGCGTTCTCTTCCGTAATCTCAAGGCCAGAATCCTGCATGGCCTGAACGCCAGCGACAATTCCATATTGAATGAAGGCATCCATCTTGCGCTGTTCTTTGCGCGAGATGATCTCTTCACAGTTAAAATCCTTTACTAAGCCAGCAAATTTCGTTGCATAGGCGCTAGTATCGAAATGGTCGATTAGGCTGATGCCGCTCTGACCGGCAAGGAGAGCTTTCCAGGTGGACTCTACGGTATTGCCGACAGGAGACAACATGCCAAGTCCGGTCACAACTACACGACGCTTAGACACGTTTGTCCTCCAGGGAGGGATAAAAAAAGAGATTCGTGGGACTACAAAAGATAAAACTCAGGCGGTCGAATGACCGCCTGGAGATGTTCACTTACGCCTGGTGACCGTTGATGTAATCAATGGCAGCCTGAACGGTGGTGATTTTCTCAGCTTCTTCGTCCGGAATCTCAGTATCAAACTCTTCTTCCAGAGCCATTACCAGCTCAACGGTGTCAAGAGAATCTGCGCCCAGGTCTTCAACAAAGGAAGCGGAGTTCACAACTTCTTCCTGCTTAACGCCCAGCTGTTCGCCGATAATTTTCTTAACGCGTTCTTCGATAGTGCTCATACTCTTAAATTTCCTATCAAAACTCGCTTTCGCGATGGTTTTCGTAGTGTATAAAATGTTGAAAAATTTGCAACTAAATCCCGGCAGGTCTTACCACGATTTTACGTTATTTTGAGGCCATTTGCCCAAATAACGCAAATATTTTCGATCGTGATTAAACCATGTACATCCCGCCGTTGACGTGGAGGGTTTCACCAGTGATGTAACCCGCTTCGTCAGAGGCTAAAAATGCAACCGCGCTGGCGATTTCTTTAGGGTCGCCAAGACGACCCGCTGGAACTGCCGCCAGCGTACCCGCACGCTGATCATCGGTCAGCGCACGCGTCATGTCCGTTTCAATAAAGCCCGGAGCAACAACGTTTACAGTAATTCCGCGGGACGCGACTTCGCGCGCCAGCGACTTACTGAAACCGATCAGACCTGCTTTCGCCGCAGCGTAGTTAGCCTGACCAGCATTTCCCATGGTACCAACCACAGAACCTACAGTGATAATACGTCCATGACGCTTTTTCATCATAGCGCGCATTACCGCTTTTGACAGACGGAATACCGATGACAGGTTGGTTTCGATAATATCGTTCCACTCATCATCTTTCATTCGCATCAAAAGGTTGTCGCGAGTGATCCCGGCATTATTGACCAGAATATCCACTTCGCCAAACTCTGCGCGAATATTTTCCAGAACAGATTCGATAGATGCTGGTTCAGTCACATTCAGTACCAGACCTTTGCCGTTCGCACCCAGATACTCGCTGATGGCCTGTGCGCCATTCTCGCTGGTCGCAGTCCCGATCACCGTCGCGCCGCGCGCAACCAGTGTTTCAGCAATAGCACGCCCGATACCGCGGCTTGCGCCGGTCACCAGGGCAATTTTTCCTTCAAAACTCATGGTATTCCTCTTTTATTGCGAGAGTGCCGCTTTCATTGCTTCCGGCTCGTTAATCGCCGAGGCAGTCAGGGTGTCTACAATACGTTTTGTCAGACCGGTAAGTACCTTACCTGGACCGACTTCATACAGATGTTCAACGCCCTGAGACGCCATAAATTCAACGGTTTTGGTCCACTGAACTGGGCTGTAGAGCTGGCGAACCAGCGCGTTACGGATAGCCTCCGGCGCGGTTTCGCACTTCACATCGACGTTATTCACAACGGAAATCGTCGGTGCGTTAAAGGTCATTTTTTCCAGCTCAACCGCCAGTTTATCGGCAGCGGGCTTCATCAGCGCACAGTGAGACGGCACGCTCACCGGCAGCGGCAGTGCACGTTTTGCACCCGCAGCTTTACAGGCAGCGCCTGCACGCTCAACCGCTTCTTTATGACCCGCGATAACTACCTGGCCTGGCGAGTTAAAGTTTACCGGAGAAACGACCTGACCTTCAGCAGATTCTTCACAGGCTTTAGCAATAGAAGCATCATCCAGACCGATGATGGCAGACATGCCGCCCGTGCCTTCTGGCACCGCTTCCTGCATAAACTTACCACGCAATTCAACCAGACGGACCGCGTCAGCGAAGGCAATCACCCCTGCGCAGACCAGCGCAGAGTATTCACCCAGGCTATGACCCGCCATCAGCGCCGGCGTTTTGCCGCCCTGCTGCTGCCATACGCGCCACAATGCGACGGAGGCTGCCAGCAGTGCCGGTTGAGTCTGCCAGGTTTTGTTAAGCTCTTCAGCTGGGCCCTGCTGGGTCAGCGCCCACAGATCATAACCCAGCGCGTCAGAAGCTTCACGGAAAGTCTCTTCAATAACCGGATAGTTTGCTGCCATTTCAGACAACATCCCAACAGTTTGTGAGCCCTGTCCCGGGAACACAAAAGCAAATTGCGTCATTTTTTAATCCTTATCCTAGAAACGAACCAGCGCGGAACCCCAGGTGAACCCACCACCAAAGGCTTCAAGCAAGACCAGTTGGCCCCGTTTAATTCGTCCATCGCGTACCGCTTCGTCAAATGCGCACGGTACCGATGCCGCAGAGGTGTTGCCGTGGCGATCAAGCGTCACCACAACGTTATCCATAGACATGCCCAACTTCTTCGCCGTCGCGCTGATAATACGCAGGTTAGCCTGATGCGGTACCAGCCAGTCGAGTGCGGCGCGATCCAGATTGTTCGCTTCCAGCGTCTCATCAACAATGTGAGCGAGTTCGGTCACGGCCACCTTGAACACTTCATTACCCGCCATTGTCAGGTAAATCGAACTGTCCGGATTAACGCGATCGGCGTTAGGCAGCGTTAACAGCTCGCCGTAGCGACCGTCAGCGTGCAGGTGCGTGGAGATGATGCCTGGTTCTTCGGACTGCCCCAGCAGCACCGCGCCCGCGCCATCGCCAAAAATAATGATTGTGCCGCGATCGGTTGGATCGCAGGTACGCGCCAGCACATCAGCACCGATCACCAGCGCATATTTTACGGCACCCGATTTAACATACTGATCGGCGATGCTCAGCGCATAGGTGAAACCCGCGCACGCCGCTGCAACATCAAATGCCGGGCAGCCTTTGATGCCGAGCATGTTCTGCACCTGGCACGCTGCGCTTGGGAAGGCATGCGTGGCAGATGTTGTCGCCACCACAATAAGCCCGATCTGTTCTTTATCAATGCCAGCCATCTCAAGCGCTCGCTGAGCGGCTTCGTAGCCCATGGTGGACACAGTTTCGTCTGGCGCGGCGATACGACGTTCACGGATACCTGTGCGCGTGACAATCCACTCGTCAGACGTATCTACCATTTTTTCAAGATCGGCGTTGGTACGCACTTGTTTTGGCAGGTAGCTGCCGGTACCTAAAATCTTCGTATACATGTACGCTCAGTCACTTTTAGCTAATACAGATCCCAGGCGAGCGGCAATCCTCTGAGGGACTTGTCGCTGCACCGCCTGCACTGCCTGTTCAATCGCGACGGTAAATGCTCGCTGATTGGCGGCGCCATGACTCTTAATCACGATGCCGCGCAATCCTAACAGACAGGCGCCATTATACTGGTCGGGGTTGAGGTGACTGAATCGCCGCGTCAGGCTTTTTTGTAACCAACGCTTTAATAAAATCAGCCACCAGGACCTTTTTTTACCTTCTCCCTGCGATTTCAGCAGAGAAAGGAACATTCGTACGACCCCTTCCATGGTCTTCAACGTCACGTTTCCGGTGAAGCCATCACACACTAATACATCCGTTTTGCCCGTCAGCAACTCATTGGCTTCGAGATAACCAATATAGTTGATGGAGGGAACCTGTTTGAGTATTTCCGCAGCGTCGCGGATACTGTCCAGGCCTTTGGTCTCTTCTTCACCAATATTCAATAACGCAACGCGGGGATTGGTAATCCCGACCACGTCTTCTGCCAGCACCGACCCCATCACGGCAAACTGAGCCAGCATTGTACTATCACAATCTACGTTAGCGCCCAGATCGAGCACCACCGTTTTGCCCTTCTGCTGATGCGGTAACACCGTCACCAGCGCCGGACGCTCAATGCCCTCAATCGGCTTGAGCAATAATTTCGACAGTCCCATCAGCGCGCCAGTATTTCCCGCGCTGACGCAAGCCTGCGCTCGCCCTTCTTTCACCAGCTCCAGCGCCATGCGCATAGAGCTGCCGCGGCTATTACGAATAGCCTGCGATGGCCGGGCATCACTGGCAATAACTGACTGCGCAGGAATAATCTGCAGACGCGAACGTTGTTCAAAGTCAGCTTTTGCAAGTAATGGCGTGATTGTGTCGGGATTACCGACTAAAAGAAGTGTGAGTTGCGAATTAGAATTCAGTGCCTGCAATGCTGCAGGCACTGTCACGGTAGGGCCAAAATCTCCCCCCATGACATCTAACGCCAGGGTTAGACGTGTCAAGGTATCGTCGCAGCCTGGTTCGGTAAACTCCCCGTTTTCACGGGGAAGTTCCTCACTAAGCCTAATCACGCTGACGCGTGATTACTTAGTGATAACCTTGCGGCCGCGGTAGAAACCGTCAGCGGTGATGTGGTGACGCAGGTGTTTCTCACCAGAAGTCTTGTCTACAGACAGGCTGGTAACTGCGGTCAGCGCGTCATGGGAACGACGCATGCCACGTTTGGAACGGGTTGGTTTATTCTGTTGTACGGCCATGGACCTTACTCCTCAATTACTTACGCTTTAAGCTGGCTAATACGGCAAATGGATTTGGTTTTTGCGCTTCATCAGGCAGTTCCCCAAAGACCATGTCCGCCTCGGACACTTCACAGTGTTCAGAATCATGCACCGGAACGACTGGCAGGGAGAGGATGACTTCATCTTCAACCAGCGCCAGAAGATCGATTTCACCGAATTCGTTAACCTCAATCGGTTCATACGCTTCCGGGAGTGCTTCAGCCTGTTCGTCAGAACGAACCGGACTGAAACAATACGTTGTGTGAACATGCTGTACAAACGGTTTCCCGCAGCGCTGACATTCGAGCGTTACCGTCACCTTTGCATCACCGGTTAAAACGGCGAGGCGCTGGTTGTCGATAGCGAACGACATGGAGCACTCTACATCACTGTCCACACTGACTACAGATTCGGCAATACGCTCAGCCTGATCGGAAGAATAGATTCCTTCGTAATCGAGGCGTTTTTGAGCCGTACGAACCGGATCAAGAGTCAGGGGTAATTTTACCTTTTGCATAGGGCGCGCATATTAACTTTGTAACGTCATAGAGTCAAAGAAAAAGGCAACCAGAGCTGCCTTTTGCCAATTATTCGCACACATTGCGGCCTGTAGTTTAAAATGGCTGGCATCGATACGCTATATCTGGTGATAAAAATATGCCAAATCTCGTCCTTGCTTCCACTTCACCTTATCGCCGAATGCTGCTGGAAAAGCTCGGGATCCCGTTTGAATGCGCCGCGCCGGAGGTGGATGAAACGCCACAGCCGGGCGAGTCACCGCGTCATCTGGTGACCCGTCTCGCGAAAGAGAAAGCACAGTCGCTGGCCGTACGTTACCCCGCTCATCTGATTATAGGCTCCGATCAGGTTTGTGTGCTGGACGGCGAAATCACCGGTAAACCGCATACGGAAGAAAACGCCTGCCAGCAGCTTTTGCGTGCGCGAGGCAGTATCGTGACCTTTTATACCGGCCTGGCGCTTTATAATTCCGCCTCCGGTCATCTGCAAACCGAGTGCGAGCCATTTGATGTGCACTTCCGTCATCTCAGCGAGGAGGAGATTATGGATTACGTGCGTCGGGAACGTCCTCTGAACTGCGCAGGGAGTTTCAAAAGTGAAGGACTGGGAATTGCACTGTTCGACAAGCTGGACGGGCGGGATCCCAACACGCTGGTGGGGTTGCCGCTGATTGCGCTGTGCCAGATGTTAAGGCGAGAAGAGTGTAATCCGCTGACGATGTGATTTTTGCCCAGCGGCGCTTCGCTTGCATGGGCCTACGGATTTCGTAGGCCGGGTAAGCGCAGCGCCACCCGGCACATAATCAACCGCGCAGAACTTTCAGGCAGCGTTTCAACTGATCATCCAGCGGCGCTTCAATACGGATAACTTCACCGGTATTAGGATGGGTAAACTTCAGCGCTGCCGCATGCAGGAACAGACGCGACAGCCCCGTACCCGCCAACTGCTTATCAAACTCGCGATCGCCATAGCGATCGTCGAACGCAATCGGATGGCCTGCAAACTGGGTATGGACGCGAATCTGGTGAGTACGCCCCGTCACCGGACTACAGCGCACCAGCGTGGCGAATTCGTAGCGCTCTTCTACTTTAAATCGCGTCTCAGACGGTTTCCCTTCCTGATTAACACGAACAATGCGCTCACCGCTTTGCAGAATATTTTTCAGCAGCGGCGCCTGCACCACTTTCACGTGGGACTGCCACTGGCCGCGCACCAGCGCCAGATAATCTTTCTGCATCCCTTTTTCGCGCAGCTGTTCATGCAGGGAACGCAGTGCAGAACGTTTTTTCGCCACCAGCAGCACGCCTGAGGTATCACGGTCAAGACGGTGAACCAGTTCGAGGAAACGCGCTTCCGGGCGCAGCGCACGTAAACCTTCGATCACGCCGAAGCTCAGACCGCTCCCCCCGTGTACCGCCGTTCCGGACGGTTTATTCAGCACCAGAATGTGGTCGTCCTCATAAAGGATAACGTCACTCAGGGCCGCGACTTTTTGCAGCTTCGGAGAAACGACCTCTTCTTCACGCTCTGCAACACGTACCGGTGGAATGCGGACTTCATCGCCCGCCTCGAGCTTGTACTCGGGCTTCACACGTTTTTTGTTCACCCGCACCTCACCCTTACGCAAGATGCGATAAATCATACTTTTTGGCACACCCTTCAATTGGGTGCGCAAAAAATTATCGATACGTTGCCCCGCCTCGTCGTCGGCGATGGCAACCATTTTTACGGCTGGAGTCTCTGTTTTCATGGTTGGCGATTCTAAATAGCGTCTGACATTAGCGCCACTCATTTTTCTATGCTTATATTTACTTTTATCCGGACCACTCCCCTTTCGCGCAATCGATTTGGTGGTTATTAAACCAATCACCCCGTTGAAGTGAAGAAACTGTGAGTAACCGGGTGATAATTGGTAAAAGTCATCTTGCTATAACCCGGCGAGCAGTGGAATAATGAATCCGTTTTCCGCGTTAAATCCGGGTTTTGTAAGGATGTCGACGGAATGACCAATTTTGTCTGACCGATCATCCACGCAGCAATGGCGTAAGACGTATTGATCTTTCAGGCAGTTAGCGGGCTGCGGGTTGCAGTACTTCCCGGTATAAGGATTGTTCTCTGGAGAGTTTTCCCAGGCAATTCCCCTGATAATTGCGCTGTGTTTCCCTATGAAATACAGGCAACCGACACTCTGCGCCTCTTAAGCGAGCGACAACCGTGAGGTTGGCGACGTGAATAGACACGAGGCCATCGGTTCATACCCCGGAAAGCGTCACCTTGCCCGCAGCTTTGTCGTCAATGTAAGAATAACGAGTAAGTTACGATGAAAAGAATGTTAATCAACGCAACTCAGCAAGAAGAGTTGCGTGTCGCCCTTGTGGATGGGCAGCGCCTGTACGATCTGGATATCGAAAGTCCTGGACACGAACAGAAAAAAGCGAACATTTACAAAGGCAAAATCACCCGCATTGAACCAAGCCTTGAAGCTGCATTTGTCGATTACGGTGCTGAGCGTCACGGTTTCCTTCCTCTCAAAGAAATCGCCCGCGAATATTTTCCTGCAAACTACAACTCCCATGGCCGTCCGAACATCAAAGATGTTCTGCGTGAAGGTCAGGAAGTTATCGTCCAGATCGATAAAGAAGAGCGTGGCAACAAAGGCGCCGCGCTGACCACCTTTATCAGTCTGGCAGGAAGCTATCTGGTATTGATGCCAAACAACCCGCGTGCGGGTGGCATCTCTCGCCGTATCGAAGGCGATGACCGTACCGAGCTGAAAGAAGCACTGGCAAGTCTTGAACTGCCAGACGGCATGGGCCTTATCGTGCGCACCGCAGGCGTTGGCAAATCTGCCGAAGCGTTGCAGTGGGACCTGAGCTTCCGCCTGAAACACTGGGAAGCCATCAAGAAAGCGGCAGAAAGCCGTGCTGCGCCGTTCCTGATCCACCAGGAAAGCAACGTCATCGTGCGTGCCTTCCGTGATTATCTGCGTCAGGACATCGGTGAAATTCTGATTGATAACCCGAAAGTGCTTGAGCTGGCTCGCCAGCACATCGCCGCGCTGGGTCGCCCGGATTTCACCAGCAAAATTAAACTGTACACTGGTGAAATCCCGCTGTTCAGCCATTATCAGATTGAATCCCAGATCGAGTCTGCCTTCCAGCGTGAAGTGCGTCTGCCGTCCGGCGGTTCTATCGTTATCGATACCACCGAAGCGTTGACCGCCATCGACATCAACTCCGCGCGAGCAACCCGCGGCGGCGACATCGAAGAGACCGCCTTCAATACCAACCTTGAAGCCGCTGATGAAATCGCCCGCCAGCTCCGCCTGCGCGACCTGGGTGGTCTGATCGTTATCGACTTCATCGACATGACCCCGGTTCGCCATCAGCGTGCGGTTGAAAACCGTCTGCGTGAAGCGGTGCGCCAGGATCGCGCGCGTATCCAGATCAGCCATATTTCTCGCTTTGGCCTGCTGGAGATGTCCCGTCAGCGCCTCAGCCCGTCTCTGGGTGAGTCCAGCCATCACGTCTGCCCGCGCTGTTCCGGTACAGGTACCGTTCGTGACAATGAATCTCTCTCCCTCTCTATTCTGCGTCTGATTGAAGAAGAAGCGCTGAAAGAGAACACCAAAGAGGTTCACGCTATTGTTCCGGTGCCGATTGCCTCCTACCTGCTGAACGAAAAACGTGCAGCGGTGAGCGCAATCGAAGCGCGTCAGGGCGGCGTTCGCTGCATCATCGTGCCAAACGACGAGATGCAAACCCCGCACTATCACGTGCTGCGCGTGCGCAAAGGCGAAGAGACAAGCACCCTCAGCTACCTGCTGCCGAAGCTGCATGAAGAAGAAATGGCGCTGCCGTCTGATGAAGAGCCTGCCGAGCGTAAACTGCCTGAGCAGCCAGCTTTAGCGACCTTCATCATGCCGGAAGCACCGCCAGAAGCGACGCTGGAAAAACCAGCGGAAAAACCTGCTGTGCAGAAAGTGGCTCCTGCCGCGCCAAAAGCGCAGCCTGAGCAGCCTGGTCTCCTGAGCCGCATCATCGGTGCGCTGAAAAAAATGTTTGCCGCCGAAGAAGTTCAGCCTGAGGAGCCGAAAGAAGCGCCAAAAGAAGCGAAACCAGAGCGTCAGCAGGACCGTCGTAAGCGTCAGAACAACCGTCGCGACCGCAACGACCGTGGCGATCGTAATGAGCGCCGTGATAATCGTTCCGATAACAACGAAGGTCGTGAACAGCGCGAGGACAACCGTCGCAACCGTCGCGAGAAGCAACAGCAGAACGTTGAAGATCGTGAGATTCGCCAGCAGGCGGGCGATGAGTCCGAGAAGAGCAAACAGCGTGACGAGCAGCAGCCTCGCCGCGAGCGTAACCGTCGTCGTAACGATGACAAACGCCAGGCTCAGCAGGAAGTCAAAAACCTGAATCGCGAAGCGCCTGTAGAACAGCAGGACACTGAGCAGGAAGAGCGTACTCAGGTTATGCCGCGTCGTAAGCAGCGCCAGCTGACCCAGAAAGTACGTGTGGGTGTTGTTCAGGCCGAAGAAAACGACGTTATCGCGGTTGAAGCGGTTGAAAGCACAACGGGTACTCAGGTTGCGAAAGTTGACCTGCCAGCCGTAGTGGAAAATCAGGTTGAGCAGGACGAAAGCAGCGAAAATCGTGATAACGCAGGTATGCCGCGTCGCTCCCGCCGTTCTCCACGCCATCTGCGCGTGAGCGGTCAGCGTCGCCGTCGTTATCGTGACGAGCGTTACCCGACCCAGTCTCCAATGCCAATGACCGTGGCGTGCGCGTCACCTGAGATGGCATCCGGTAAAGTCTGGATCCGTTATCCGGTTGCACGTCCGGAGCAGGCTGTTGAAGAACAGGCTGTTACCGAAGAGGTGATTGCACCGGTCGTCGCGGTGGAAGACGTCGTGACTGAAGCGGCAACCGTGGTTGAACCGCAGGTTGTTGAAACAGCGCCGCCGCAGGCTGTGGAAGTGGAAACGACCCATCCTGAAGTGATTGCTGCGCCGGTTGATGCCGCACCGCAGATCATTGCCGAAGAAGATACCGTGGTGGCTGAAGAAGTCGCGGAAGACGCTAAGCCTGTATCCGCAGCAGAAGAGCCCGCAGACGTTGCCGTCGAAACGGTGACGGAAGAGGTTGTTCAGGACGTCGAGATTCAGGTTGAACCTGTTGTCGAAGAGGTCAAAGCGCCTGAAGTGAAATCTGAGCCGGTTGAGATCGTTGAAGCTGTAGCGCCTGCTCACATTGCTACCGCGCCAATGACTCGTGCCCCGGCACCTGAGTACGTGCCTGAAGCACCACGCCATAGTGACTGGGTTCGTCCGGAATTCAACTTCGAAGGTAAAGGTGCTGCCGGTGGTCACAGTGCGACGCACATGGCTACTGCCCCAGCTACTCGTCCTCAGCCTGTTGAATAACGCACGCTAAGACTGAAAGCCGACCTTCGGGTCGGCTTTTTTATGGCTGTTGCAGCGGCTTTCTCATACCGGTGACCTCCGGCATTATCTGCCGCATCAGCTCCAGAAAACGCCGCAAGCGCGCCGGATAATAGCGTGACCAGGGATAAACCAGATGTACCGGTAGCGCTGCTGGCTGCCACTCTGGCAGTAAATGCACCAGTCGCCCTTCCCGAATATCATCCTGTACCGTCCAGCTGGATACCACCGCCACGCCTAGCCCGGTGAGTGCCGTATTGCGCGCTACATACAGGCTGTCGGTACTCAGGCGTGGCGTAATGGTAACTCTCGCCGGGGTGGGTGTTGCCTCGTGGAAGAGTTCCACATGGCGTTGATAAAAAGAGCTGATTGCAATCCAGGGGAGATGTTGCAGATCGTCCGGCGTGTTAACCGCGGGAAAACGGGCAAGGAGTGCCGGTGACGCTACCACCGAGCGCGGCACTTCAGCCAGTAGCACAGACACGGTTGCCGGATCGACTTCCACGCCCACCCGAATAGCACAGTCAAGGTTGTCGCCGAGGAAATCAACCGAGCGATCGTTAAGCATCCATTCGATTGAGAGTAGCGGATAGCGCTGCAAAAATTCGGTTAACGGTTTTAGTAGCTGATCCTGGCCAAACGCGTGAGGGGCGCGCACCCTCAGCACCCCGACCGGTTCATCTTCCGTCTGCCCCACCTCGTCTTCCAGCGCCAGCCAGCTGTCAATTACCCGTCGGGCATGCTGATAGCAACGTTCACCGTCATCGGTAAGCCGTGTGGTATGGGTTGTGCGCAGCATCAGGCGCACGCCCAGCATGGTTTCAAGTGACTGCAACCGTCGGCTCACCGTGGCCTGGGTTGTTGCCAGCTGACGTGCCGCCGCAGAAAGGGACCCCGCCTCCACAATGCGAACAAAGGTTCGCATCAGTTCTACACGATCTATACGCTCAGTCCGTTTCATATCATTTACACCTATACACTACACGTATAAGCGTTTTACCACCGCGCCCGCTACCGTCGCAAGGCGTACTGATAAAAAATAGCCGCACACGACGAATGAGGAACATCTTATGAACACAACCACCACCCGGGCCGTAAGCCGCTGGGTAATCTTAATGCTGGCGCTCGGTGCGGGCTTCAGCGTGGCATCCATCTATTATGCCCAGCCTCTGCTGCCGCTGATGGGCTCAGACCTGCACCTGAGCATCGAAGGCATGGGCATGGTCCCGACGCTCACCCAGGCGGGTTATGCCTTAGGCATCCTGTTTCTGCTCCCGCTCGGCGATCGTTATGACCGCAGAACGTTGATCCTGATAAAAAGTGCAGCTCTGGCGCTGTTCCTGCTGAGTTGTAGCCTGACCGGACAACTGCACTCCCTACTGCTCACCAGCCTGCTGATTGGCATGGCCGCCACCATGGCGCAGGATATTGTCCCGGCCGCAGCGATCCTCGCGCCGGAAGGCAAACAGGGAAAAACAGTCGGCACGGTGATGACCGGCCTGCTGCTGGGGATTTTGCTCTCCAGAACCGTGAGCGGCGTGGTGGGTGAAGCCTTTGGCTGGCGAGTGATGTATCAGCTGGCCGCCGCAAGCATTGCCTTTATCGGCGTGGTGATGTGGGCCGTGCTTCCCCGCTTCGCCGTTCATTCCACGCTGAGCTACCCGGCGCTGCTGCGCTCCATGGAACACCTCTGGCGTCGCTACCCGGCGCTGCGTCGGGCTGCGCTGGCTCAGGGTTTTCTGTCGATTGCTTTTAGTGCGTTCTGGTCGACGCTGGCGGTCATGCTGCTGGAACGGTATCACCTTGGCAGCGCCGTGGCGGGTGGGTTTGGTATTGCCGGAGCCGCAGGCGCGCTGGCCGCACCGCTGGCAGGCGGTCTGGCCGATAAGCTGGGCGCCGGTAAAGTGACCCAACTGGGTGCCGCGCTGGTGACCCTCTCGTTTGCTCTGATGTTCCTGATACCAGCCCTGGGTGTACACGGCCAGTTGCTCCTGATTGCCCTCTCCGCGGTCGGTTTCGATCTCGGTTTGCAGTCCAGCCTCGTGGCGCACCAGAACCTGGTCTACAGCCTTGAGCCGCAGGCCCGTGGGCGCCTTAACGCCCTGCTGTTTACCGTCATTTTCATCGGAATGGCGCTGGGTTCGGCATTAGGCAGCAATATCTATACGCTGGCAGGCTGGACGGGCGTGGTAGCACTGGCAACCCTGTGTGGTGCCATTGCGCTGGCTATCAGAGTGATTGAAAGCGCCCGGGTGGTGTCCGCTCAGGCAGAAAGTGTGTAAAAAAAATGCCCAACCCGGACGGGTTGGGCAGTCAAAACATGCCCAGTTTCAAGACATGTCAAACAGGTCAGAGTCTTATCTGTTCATCTGAAACAAAGACATACCCTGCATATCGCTAAAGGCTTTATACGAGGCCTGCAAAGCCGCCTGCTGCATGGTGTAGGACGAAATCACCGAGTTCCAGTCCACGTCAACCAGGTCGCTCATCTGCTGAGTCTGGCCCAGCGCGCGGTCTTCACCCAGAGAATCCAGCTTGCCCAGCTCGTCCAGCTTGATGCCGAGGTCGGCGCGCACGGTCAACACGTTGTTGAGGGAGTTGCTCAGGCCACGGTTGGCTTTATCAATAGCCGCCGTAAATGCTTCAGCCTTCGTTTCGTCATCGCCAATCGGCTTATTCAGCGCTTCAATTGCGGAGTCGAGGATCTTGAACAAATTCGTTTCCGGCGCACTACCATCTGGCTCTGGCTTCGCATTGCTGGTGAAGCTATCGAAAACTTCAGTGCCCGTATGGCTGATTTGCATCGTGCGCGCAGAGTCAACCTGCTGGCTGATTGGCGTTCCGCCACCCTTATAATCACCCGTAGCCTGGTCGAAAGCCGCCGCTTCGGTTTTGTAACCGGAAAAAATATAGCGACCGTTACCGTCCGTGCTGTTAGCCAGGTTCATGAGCTGATCGCGAATACCTTGCAGGTTCGTTGCCAGCGAAGCGCGGTCATCGTCACTTAACGTACCGTTGCCTGCATTGACAATCTTTTCCTGAGCAGCCTGGATAGCGGTTGTCACTTGCGATAACACGTTTTCTTCCAGCGAGACTTTCGTCGTAGCGAAGGAGCGCGCCAGCGCATACTGGCTATTTTGCGTTTGGGCCTGAGAGAGCACAACGGCCTGCGAAGCGGCAATCGGATCGTCAGACGGACGGTTGATACGCTTCCCCGTAGACATCTGCTCGCCGTAGCTGAGCCAGAGGCTTTGGGAGTTCGTCACGCCGCGCATGCTTTGCTCATACATCATTTGAGTACTAATACGCATTTTTTATGCCTCAGCCTTAGCGGATATTGATCAATGCATCAAACAGCGTGCTCGCCGTTTGCAGCACCTGCGCATTCGCCAGATAGTACTGCTGATAGCGTTGCAGGTTGCCATACTCTTCATCCAGGTTAACCCCGGAGATTGACTGCTGTTGTTTGGTCAGCTGCGTAACAACGTTAACTTTGGTTTCGCTGCTGGTTTTCAGCGACGCCGTGGTGCTGCCCACCGTACTGACCAGCGCGGCATAAGCATCGTTAAAGGTTTTGTTCCCCCCCACCAGCTTGGCGCTCTGCAAATCCAGCAGCTTTTGGCCATTGGTATTGTCGCTTTCTCCGCTTCCTTGCGCGGAGGCCATCGCCAGTTTGGATTCGTCGCTGATCGCAACGTCCATATTCACGATAACGTCATTCACCGGCTTCACGATAAAGCTGTCTTTATTATTGGCCGAGCCGCTAATGTTGACGTTGAGGCCATCAAACGACAGATTACCGCTGGCATCCGGCATAGCCGTGAAGCTGGTGTTGTCTGACAGACGGGTGATGGTCCAGTCGGTACCGTTGTACTCAACTTTGTAGTTTGTCGCCTGGACCTTGGTACTGTCCGTCATCGTTGCCGTCACGGACGCGCTTCCGGTGTTCTTACCGTTACTCAGCACTGCCGGGGAGCCAAAATCAAACAGCTTGCCGCCTGCGTCCCCGTTGGCATCAAAGCCCGCCTGGTGCTGGGTATTCATGGCATCCGCAAACGCCAGCGCCATCTGGTTAAGCGTATTTCGCGCCTGATCCAGATCCTGAGAACGGAACGTTAACAGCCCCCCAAGCGACCCCGTGGTGATCTGTTTTTCT
Source organism: Enterobacter cloacae complex sp. P29RS (assembly GCF_014893445.1). NCBI lineage: Bacteria > Pseudomonadati > Pseudomonadota > Gammaproteobacteria > Enterobacterales > Enterobacteriaceae > Enterobacter > Enterobacter cloacae complex sp. P29RS. The sequence goes on from NZ_JADBPZ010000024.1 coordinate 56,184, forward strand.
GAGATCTCCACGTTGCCTGCTGCGGCATCCACATACGCAATCGTTGTACGTGCAGGGTCCGCGCTGGATTTCACCGCAGCCAGCTGGCTGGCGTTGCTGCCCTGTACCAGGGTGTAGCCGTTGGCGATAGAGATGTTGTAGGTGCCGCTGTCCTGTACGGTCACGTCCACACCGACTATTTTGTTCAGTTCGCTCACCAGCTGATCGCGCTGATCGAGCAGTTCGTTCGGGGATGCGCCCGCCCCTACGCCAGTCAGCCGGGAAATCTGATCGTTAAGGTTGGCAATCTGCTTCGCATAGTTATTGATCTGATCGACGCTGGTAGAAATCGCCGTATTGACCTGCGCATCCTGATCGCGGAGATATTGATCGTTAGTTTTGAACTGGTTTACCAGACCATCTGCCTTCCCGAGTACCGTCTGGCGTGCAGCCGGATCTTCTGCGTTACTCACCAGCGTTTGCAGGCTTTTAAAGAAATCCTGGAGGTTGGCAGAAAGCGAGTTCGTGGTATCCGACAGCACGTCGTCAATTTTCGACATCTGCTGGTAGCGCGTGGTCAGGCCGCTGCTCTGGTTCTGCGCCGCGCGCAGCTGGTTGGTAATAAACGCATCATATTCACGCTGAACGCCGGAGACATAGACCCCGTTACCCACCCAGCCGCCGCCGGTCAGGGTGCTGTTTGATGCGCCCAGAATGGTAGTCTGGCGGGTATAACCTGCCACGTTGTAGCTTGAAATATTATTACTGACGGTATTGAGTGCCGACTGCGCAGCACTGAGGCCACTCATGGCGCTGTTAATCAAACTGGACATGGGGGTTCCTTTTATACGTTCAGACACGAGTCCTGATGAAGGTTATCGGCAACCTCCACCGGGACTTGAGAACTTTCAGAACAGATTTTCGAGATCTGTGCTATACGCTTTGCTGACCTTCTCAGACATGGATTTCAGCTGTTGGATCATGCTGGTCAGCTTGCGTGCATAGTTTGGATCGGTCGCGTAGCCGGCATTCTGCAATGCCTGAGCGCCCTGCTCTGGCGTGGTGGCCTGGGTCACGGCGGTGTAGCGCGGATTCCGGCTCAACAGCCCGACATAATCCGACAACGCTTCCAGATACGAGCTGTAGACGCGGAATTTGGCTTTCACCTTCACTGCCGCACCGTTCTCATATTCGGTGGTGGTAATTTCCGTGGTCGGCCCCTTCCAGCTGGAAGTGGCCTTCACGCCAAAGATGTTGAAGCTCGGCTCGCCGTTCTCCCTGCGGATCTGACGTTGCCCCCAGCCCGACTCCAGCGCCGCCTGCGCCAGAATCAGATGGTGTGGCACGCCGCTTTCTTCACTGGCAAGACGCGCCGGCAGGGAGAGCTGCGCCAGGAAGTCTTTGCTGTCGCCGGAGAGCGGCTCGTCACGCGCTTCTGTCGGCTTCGGCATCGCCTTACGCACCATCTGGGTCAGCGCCTGATTTTGATAACTGGTCACCTTTTCCAGATCAAACTTTAGCGGCACCTGCGGCGGAGCCTCTTCAGGTGGCAGCCCCTGAGCTGCTGCGGTCTGTTTCACAATCATGTCTGCCAGGCCGAGCCCCTTTCCGGCGGTCATTTGCTGGGCAATCTGCTGATCGTACATGCTGGTGTAAAGCCGTGTGGAATCGCTGCTGAACATGCCATCTTTCGGCAGGGTTTCACGCATGCTTTTCAACATCATCTGCACGAACATGCCTTCCACCTGACGGGCAACCGGGCGGATATTCGCCGCCGGATCCTTGCCCGCTTTGGTTTTCAGCTCGTTGAGCGACTGGGCATCCCAGGCGGCACTGGTCAACAGTTTGCTATCGGTCAGCATTTAGATGATTTCCAGTTTAGCGCGCAGGCAGCCTGCACTTTGCATGGATTGCAGAATGGACATCAGATCCATTGGCGTTGCACCCAGCGCGTTCAGGGCACGCACCACGCTGTTCAGGTTGGCGCTGGAGCGCACGCTCTGCAACGATCCACCGCTCTGTCGTAAATCAATCTGCGTTTGCGGGGTCACTACCGTCTGACCGCCACCAAACGGGGTATCCGGCTGGCTGACGTTGGCCGAGCGGTTAACCGTGACGGAGAGATTGCCCTGCGCCACGGCGCAGCTGTCCAGCGTCACTTCGCGGTTCATCACCACCGATCCGGTACGGGAGTTGATAATGACTTTTGCATCCTGCACCGACACGTTCACTTCCATATTCTGGATATCGGCCAGCATCCGCACCTGGTTGCTGCTACCGGTTGACGTGCGGATCTGCACGGTGCGGGCATCCAGCGCGGTGGAGCTGCCGTAACCCCGGCTGCGGTTGATGGTGTCAGCAATCTGCTGCGCCATCGTGAAGTCTTCGTTATTCAGTTGCAGGTTAATAGTGTTGCCGGTGCCGAACTGGGTCGGCAGCTCACGTTCGATGATCGCGCCGTTGGTAATACGTCCCCCGTTCAGCTGGTTCACCTGCACGCTGCTGCCGCCCGCCGACGCACCTGCCCCGCCAACCAGAATGTTGCCCTGCGCCAGAGCATACACCTGGCTGTCGACGCCTTTCAGCGGCGTCATCAACAACGTACCGCCGCGCAGGCTTTTGGCGTTACCCATCGACGAGACAACCACGTCGATGGTCTGTCCCTGACGCGCAAAGGCCGGATAAGACGCGGTCACCATCACCGCCGCCACGTTTTTCAGCTGCATGTTGGTCCCCGCCGGTACGGTAATACCGAGCTGAGAGAGCATGTTGTTCAGGCTCTGGGTGGTGAACGGCGTCTGGGTCGTCTGGTCACCCGTCCCATCCAGCCCCACCACCAGGCCGTAGCCAATCAGGGAGTTTTCGCGCACGCCCTGCACGCTGGTGAGATCGCGAATGCGATCGGCCTGCGCAACGGTAGCGACCAGCGACAGCGCCACGGCGAAGAGAAATTTATACATAGGTCACCTCGCTTACATCGGCGATAAGTTAAGGAAGAAGCGTTGCAGCCAGCCCATATTTTGCGCTTCGTTGATGTAGCCGTTGCCGACGTACTCAATGCGCGCATCCGCCACCTGTGTGGACGGTACGGTGTTGGTGCCGCTGATAGTGCGAGGGTTAACCACACCGGAGAAGCGAATGAATTCCGTACCCTGGTTAATGGCGATCTGTTTTTCGCCCACCACGTGCAGGTTGCCGTTCACCAGAACCTGGTCAACCGTTACCGTCAGCGTTCCGCTGAAGGTATTGCTGGCGTTCGCGCCACCTTTACCGTTAAAGGTGTTGCCGCCGGAGGCTTCCACATCCGCACGGGCGTTGCCGAACAGCCCTTGCAGATAGCGCGGTACGGTGTCGAAGCCAAAATTGGTTTTGCCGTCGCGGCTGGCGTTCGCCGACGAACTCTTGCTCGCGCTGACGTTTTCCTGCAAAACAATGGTCAGCGTATCGCCGACGTTACGCGGACGACGGTCTTCAAACAGCGGCTGATAACCGTAGTTAATCGGCTGCGCGGTCTGGAAAATAGAGCCGTTCACCACCGGCGAGGGGCCGGGAACGGGTTGGGCGGTAGTCGCACCCTGTACCAATGGTTTAGACGGGATCCAGGCACACCCGCTGAGGGTGACAGCCAGAAAAGTCAGGATCGGATAACGAAACGCCGCGTTTTTTTGCATTGCCTTCATCTTCGAAAACAGGGAGCCGGTGCGACGTATACCGCACCGGGCTACACCTTAGAGTTGCGTCAGTTTTTGCAGCATCTGGTCGGTCGTCGACACTGCTTTACTGTTAATTTCATAGGCGCGCTGGACCTGGATCATATTCACCAGTTCTTCCGCCACGTTAACGTTCGAGGTTTCCACATACCCCTGGTACAGCAGCCCCGCACCGTTCAGGCCGGGGGTACTTTCATTTGGCGTGCCGGAAGACTGCGTTTCGGTGTAGAGGTTCTCACCGATGCTTTCCAGTCCGGTATCGTTCATGAAGGTCGTCAGGTTGAGCTGACCAACCTGAACCGGCGCGGCCTGACCTTGCTGAGTGACGCTGACGATACCGTCACGGCCAATGGTGATGCTCAGCGCGTTCGCCGGGATGGTGATCGCAGGCTGAACCTGGAAGCCGCCCGCCGTCACCAGCTGACCATTCTGATCCACCTGGAACGAACCATCGCGGGTATAGGCGGAGGTCCCGTCAGGCAGTTGCACCTGGAAGAAACCCTGACCTTTGATGGCAACGTCTTTGCTGTTGTTGGTCTGGGACAGGTTGCCCTGGCTGTGCAGACGCTCGGTAGCGACCGGGCGGACGCCGGTACCAATTTGCAGACCGGACGGCAGCGTGGTTTGCTCAGAAGACTGCGCCCCTGGCTGACGAATCGTTTGATAAAGCAAATCTTCGAAAACCGCACGCTGGCGCTTGAAACCATTGGTGCTGACGTTTGCCAGGTTGTTGGCAATTACATCCATATTGGTTTGCTGTGCGTCCAGACCGGTTTTCGCGATCCATAAAGAACTGATCATAGGGAGTCCTGTTAACTCATAGCCAGAAGTTGGTTAGCCTTGCCTGCGTTTTCATCGACGCTGCTGATGATTTTCATCTGCATTTCGAAGCGGCGGGCGCTGGCGATCATGTCGGTCATGGCTTCGACCGGTTTGACGTTACTGCCTTCCAGCACGCCGGACATCACGCGGATGGTCGGGTCGGCCTGTAACGTGGCGCCACGCGTGGCCTGCGCCGCCTGGGTCAGACGGAACATCCCGTCATCACCACGCTGCACTTCGTTGCCTTCCGCTTTCACCAGCTTCAGACGACCGACAGGCGCAACGGTGTTCGCCGGGTCGCCCGGATTCAACGCCGAGATCGTCCCGTCTGCCGCAATGGTCAGCTCTGACCCTTCCGGCACCGTCAGCGGACCGGCTTCGCCCATCACCGGATGCCCCTGAATCGTCAACTGTCCGGTGGCGCTCACCTGAATGTTACCGTTGCGGGTATACCCTTCTGCGCCGTCAGCCGTTTGCACCGCCAGCCAGCCGTCCTGCTGAAGGGCAACGTCCAGCGGACGCGCGGTGTAATCCATCTGGCCTGGCGTCATGTCGGCGCCCGGCGTGGAGGCGGTGACCAGCGTACGCGTGGGCAATGACAGCCCTTCTACCGGCACCGCACGCAGTGCGTTGAGCTGTGCACGAAAACCAGGCGTGGAGGCGTTCGCCAGGTTGCTGGCGGTAACAGCCTGCTGATTGAGCGTCTGGCTTGCAGCCCCCATCGCTGTATATATTGCGTGATCCATTGCGCTTTCCCGTCAGCCGCTTAACGCAGGTTAACCAGCGTGTTGAGGATCTGATCCTGGGTTTTGATGGTCTGCGCGTTGGACTGGTAGTTACGTTGCGCGACAATCATGTTCACCAGCTCTTTACTCAGATCGACGTTGGAGGCTTCCAGCGCGCCGTTGGTCAGCGTGCCGAAGTTACCGGAACCCGCGGTACCCAGCAGGGCAACACCGGAAGACTGCGTGGCAGACCAGACGTTATCCCCTTCGGACTTCAGGCCTTCGTTGTTGGCAAAGTTTGCCAGCACGATCTGGCCCAGCACCTGGGTCTGTTCGTTGGAGTAGTTACCGACAACGGTGCCATCATCGTTGATCTGGTAGCTCACCAGGTCGCCCGGCTTATAGCCGTTCTGGCTCGTCGCCACGATGTTGTTCGCACCGGTGTTCTGTTGCATGGAGCTCTGGAAGCTCAGAGAGAACTCGGCAGGCTCCGCACCGCTAATGATGCCAGTAGTAATGTTGATAGCTGGGGTGGCGTTTGGCGTAGCGCTTATCACGCCAGCAGCGTCGTAGTTATAAACACCCGCCAGGTTACCGTTACTGTCGAAGCTCATCTGTGCCGCTTTTTTTGAAGGAGAACCCGCTACGCTGCCATCCTGGGTATACACATCCCATTTGTTGTCAGTTGTTTTGACATAGAACAGGTTCATGTTGTGCGCATTACCCTGGCTGTCAAACACCGTCACGGTGCCTTTCTTGTTGTAAGAGTCAGGGTTGGCCGGGTCGAATGCGACGGTTGGCGCGGTATCGGTGGAGTTCAGGTTGATCTGCTGAGAGGCCGTGGTGGTGGACTTCGCCGCCATCAGCGTCGTTGGGATGGTGATCGCCTGCGGATTCGCACCGGTTTGCACCGTCGGCGGCGTGCCGGCAACCGGATAACCGGTTAACTGTAGCCCCTGCATGTTCACCAGGTTACGGTTTTCATCCAGCTTGAACTGGCCGTTGCGGCTGTAGAACACGGAACCGTTGGCATCCACCATACGGAAGAAACCGTTCTGGCTGATGGCGACATCCAGACCACGACCGGTGTTGGTGGTCGTCCCGTCGGTGAAGTCCTGGGTGATACCCGCAACCTTCACGCCCAGGCCCACTTTAGAGCCTGCAAACATATCTGCAAAAGACGCAGAACCGGATTTAAAACCATAGGTCGCGGAGTTGGCGATGTTGTTGCCAATGACGTCCAGGTTGGTGGCCGCAGCATTCAGGCCGCTGACCGCTTGAGAAAAGGCCATGACTTACTCCTGATAAGTATGAAGGCTTAGATAATCTGCCGAACTTCGTCGAGTGTGGTGGTACCGGAGGTACCCAAATCCAGTTTGTTGCCATCGCTACCTTTGATGACGCCCTGAACCAGGGCAAACTGTAGCGGCTGAGCCACCAGCTGCGTGGTGCCGTTGCTGGCGCTAATCGCAACCTGATACGAGCCGTTAGGCGCTTTAGTGCCGTCGGTCAGGCTGCCATCCCAGGTAAAGGTATGAACGCCCGCTTTAAGCTCGCCAATCTCAATCGTGCGCACCACGTTGCCGCTGGCGTCTTTGATGGTGGCGGTGACTTTGTCGGCCGGTTGCTGCAACTCAACGCCAAATGGCGTCGTGGTGGTGGTGGACGTGCCATCGGTGTTGCTGGTGCCCGCCAGAATCGTGGTCCCCGGGATCATCACCCCGTGACCGATCAGGTTGGCGGCCTGCAAGGACTGGCTGTTATCGATTTGACCGGAGACCGAGCCGAGCGTGGTGTTCAGTTTCTCAATGCCGCTGACGGTACTGATCTGCGCAAGCTGCGTGGTCAGTTCGTTATTCTGCATCGGATTGGTCGGGTCCTGATTTTTCAGCTGTGCCACCAGCAGGGTCAGAAAGCTGCTCTGTAAATCGGAGGCATTGCTCCCGGTGAGGGAGCTGGAACCGGTTGCACTACTGGTGCTGTTGACGCCGGTATTTGTCGGGTCATTCACGTTTACGGCGATGGACATGCGTGTCTCCTTTACTGGCCGAGAGTGAGTGTTTTGAGCATCATGCTCTTCACGGTATTAAGCACTTCGACGTTTGCCTGGTAGCTGCGTGACGCGGACATGGAGTTCACCATCTCCCCGACCACATCCACGTTCGGCATTTTCACGTAGCCGCTGGCATCCGCGAGCGGGTTGCCTGGCTCGTAAACCAGCTTGTCGGGCGCCTGGCTCTCAACCACGTCCGCCACTTTCACGCCGCCCGTTGCCGCACCCGGTGCAGCATCAACCTGGAAGACGACCTGTTTAGCGCGATACGGTTGTCCGTCAGGTCCTGTCACGCTGTCGGCGTTGGCCAGGTTACTGGCTGCCACGTTCAGTCGTTTGGACTGCGCCGTTAATGCCGAACCGGCGATATCAAAAATATTCAGCAAGGCCATTTACTAATTGCCCCCCTGCAGGACGGTCATCATGCCTTTGATTTGCCCGCCGAGTAGCGTCAGGCCTGTCTGGTATTGCAGGCTGTTATCGGCAAACTGTGTGCGTTCCCGGTCCATGTCGACGGTGTTGCCATCAAGCGAGGGCTGATCGGGAATACGGTAAAGCAGGTCGGTCGTTGGCGCGGTCATCGCCTGAGCGGGAATATGCCGTGAGGATGTCAGGGCAAGTGAGACACCCGTCCCTTCGGCACGTCCACGCTCCATCACTTTTTTGAGTTCACTGGAAAAATCAATATCGCGCGCCTGATACCCGGGGGTGTCCGCGTTGGCGATATTGGCGGCTAAAATTTCCTGCCGCTGGGCGCGTAAGTTGAGCGCTTCCTGCTGAAAACGTAACGCGGCGTCGAGTTTATCGAGCATGTCTCCTCCGCTGATGAGAAAATTTCAGTTCACAGCTTAAATCTCACCCCGTCTCCCCTATCGACGGAATAAGCGCAAAATGCGTCGCTATTTGTTGCGTTGATGGAAAACCACTGCGGGTAGAATTTGCTTAATTCTGGACATGGTGGAACGTGCGATGCGGACTTTTAAACGTGGCCTTGCGGCGACCCTGCTGCTTTTGAGCCCTCTTGTGCAGGCTGAGGGGTTAGAGAACCAGCTCAATGCATTCTTTGCGCAGAAGCTGGCCGGTTTCAGCGATGACGTACGCGTGACCGTACGCACCCCGCCTAACCTTTACCCTTCCTGCGAAGCCCCGTCATTTAGCGTGACCGGCAGCACCCGATTATGGGGCAACGTGAATGTGCTGGCGCGTTGCGCCAACGAAAAACGTTATTTACAGGTTGCGGTTCAGGCGACAGGCAATTATGTTGTCGCCGCCGTTCCCATTCCCCGGGGCAGCCTGCTGCAACCAGACAGCGTAACGCTGAAGCGAGGCCGTCTGGATCAGCTTCCACCGCGGACGATGCTGGATATTAACCAGGCTCAGGAGGCAGTCAGCCTGCGCGATGTCGCTCCTGGACAGGCGATACAGCTCTCTATGCTGCGCCAGGCGTGGCGGGTGAAGGCGGGACAACAGGTGATGGTGGTCGCCAATGGCGAAGGCTTTAGTATCAACAGTGAAGGAAAAGCGCTGAATAATGCCGCAGTAGCACAAAATGCCCGGGTCAGAATGTCCTCAGGCCAGGTGGTCAGCGGCACGGTCGGTCCTGATGGGAATATTCTGATTAACCTGTAATCTTTTTAAAGATTTCGCGGCCACTGCCGATAAATATTCAACAAATGATGATGTCAGGCGCAAACGCCGCGAACCCTCGATGAGGACAACACTATGAGCATTGATCGTACATCAGCCCTGAAGCCGGTTAGCACTGTACAACCTCGCGAAACGAATGAGGCTGCCCCGCAAAAAACGCGTCTGGAAAAAACCTCGACGGCTAACAGCACCAGCGTCACGCTGAGCGATGCGCAGTCGAAGCTGATGCAGCCAGGCAGCAGCGATATCAACATGGAACGAGTTGAAGCGCTGAAAACGGCTATCCGTAACGGCGAACTGAAAATGGATACCAGCAAAATCGCTGATGCGCTGATTCAGGACGCACAGAGTTTCCTCCAGAGTAACTAACCGTATGAGTCGACTGTCAGAAATACTGGATCAGATGACGGTGGTCCTGAACGACCTGAAAACGGTGATGGACGCAGAACAGCACCACCTCTCTTCTGGTCAAATCAACGGCAGCGCGTTGCAACGCATTACTGAAGATAAAAGCTCGCTGCTGGCGACCCTGGATTATCTGGAAAAACAGCGACGCGCTGAGCAAGACACGAAACGCAGCGCCAATGATGAGATCAACGAACGCTGGCAGACCATTACAGAAAAAACCCAGCATCTTCGCGATCTCAACCAGCATAACGGCTGGCTGCTGGAAGGTCAGATTATCCGTAATCAGCAGGCGCTTGAGGTGTTAAAGCCCTATAAAGAGCCGGGGCTGTACGGTGCGGATGGTCAAACGGCCACGGCACGTATCACGGGCGGGAAAAAGATTTCGATTTGACGCACTAGCGGCATGTCATGAAGCGGGGAGCACCTTCTGGTGACTCCCCTTTTGGCGTTTATACCGTGCGGCGGGTAAACTCTTTTACCTTGAAGCCAAGCACCGCCAGCGTGGCAAAGTACGCCACCACCCCGACCACCACCACGGCCATCAGACGCATCAGGCGGTAAGGCATGGTGCCCTGCGCCCACTCAGGCATGACATACAACATGCCAACCAGCGCGGCCGCCATCACTACTACCGCGATCGCCAGACGCAGCAAGAAGCTTGCCCAGCCCGGCTGCGGGGTGAAGATATCCTGCTTACGCAGCTGCCAGTACAGCAGCCCGGCGTTGAGACAGGCCGCCAGACCAATCGACAGTGACAGACCCGCGTGTTTCAGCGGACCAATAAACGCCAGGTTCATCAGCTGCGTCATGATCAGCGTCACAATGGCAATCTTAACCGGCGTTTTGATGTCCTGACGTGAATAGAAGCCGGGCGCAAGCACCTTCACGACAATCAGCCCCATCAGCCCCACTGAGTAGGCTACCAGTGCACGCTGGGTCATGGCGGCATCAAAGGCGGTGAATTTTCCATACTGGAACAACGACACCGTCAGCGGTTTCGCCAGGATCCCCAGCGCCACCGCGCTTGGCAGCGCCAGCAGAAAACAGAGACGCAGACCCCAGTCCATCAGGCGGCAGTATTCATCGTGGTTGCCGCTGGCGAAACTTTTCGACAGCGACGGCAGCAGAATAGTCCCCAGCGCCACGCCCAGCACCCCGGATGGAAACTCCATCAGCCGGTCGGCGTAGTACATCCAGGACACCGAGCCCGACACCAGGAAAGAGGCGAAGATGGTATTGATGATGAGCGAGATCTGGCTGACGGACACGCCGAGTATTGCCGGTCCCATCTGTTTGATAACGCGCATTGCGCCCGCATCTTTGAAATTAATGCGCGGCAGAACCAGCATGCCGATCTTTTTCAGGTGCGGAAGCTGGTAAGCAAGCTGTAACACCCCGCCGACGGTCACGGCCCAGGCCAACGCCAGCACCGGTGGGTTAAAATGCGGCGCGGCGAACAGCGCAAAGCCAATCATGCTGACGTTAAGGAACGTGGGGGCAAAGGCCGGCACGGAGAAGCGGTTCCAGGTATTCAGGATGGCACCCACCAGCGACGCCAGCGAAATCAGCAGAATATAGGGGAAGGTTATCCGCAGCAGTTGCGTCGTCAGGGCAAATTTATCCGCCGTGTCGGCAAAGCCCGGCGCCGTTACCATGATTACCCAGGGCGCTGCCAGCATCCCCAGTACGGTCACGATCGCCAGCGCCAGCGTCAGTAAACCGGAAACGTAAGCCACAAAGACGCGGGTGGCATCTTCGCCCTGCTTGCTTTTATATTCCGCGAGGATCGGGACAAATGCCTGTGAGAAAGCCCCTTCGGCAAAAATACGGCGCAGCAGGTTCGGCAGCTTGAACGCAACGAAAAAGGCGTCAGTCGCCATCCCTGCGCCAAAAACCCTTGCCACAATGGCATCGCGAGCAAAGCCAAGCACGCGGGAAAACATGGTCATCGAGCTGACGGCCGCCAGCGATTTTAATAAGTTCATTAACGTGAAGTTCCACAACCCTACGGATTTCCAGGACGGATAAGCGAAAGCGCCACCCGGCAAAGCCAACAAGCGGCGCTTAGTCTAACCGGATTTCAACGAATTACTATCGGCAGATGTTACAGCGAGTTATTCCGACATCGCTTCGCGCCAGAGTCGTTCCACGATGCGCTGCGCCAGAATGGCCTGCTCCCCGGACGTTTCAGGAACCGTCTGATTCTGCACGCAGGTAATGAAGTGACGCGCGCAGCCCACAAAGCCACGCTGCTCCAGGGTGCTCTGCCAGCCGGGAACGGGTAACGCGAGCACGCCATTGCCCTTCTCTTCCCGCCACTCTCGCATATCGGTGACGTCATACAGCGCGCCATCCGTAACGGCCTGCACGGACTCGCGTTGGCTGCCCGCACGACGATGCATGCTGGTCGTCACCTGTAAATGCTCAACGGCAAAATGATGTTCGGCGTAAACCATTTCACCCTGCTCGTTGGTCAGCAGCGTGCCGCTTTGCAGCTGGGCTTTTCCGTTACTCAGCCACAGGGCCGTATCCACGACGTGGAGATAATCATCCAGCAGCGTGAACCGCAGATCGTTCGGCCCTACGCTGTCGGTACGGTGCTTATCCATACGCAGAGAGGCAAACGAGCCGGACTGCGCTTTAAGCTTCTGATAGAGCGGCGCAAAACGGCGGTTGAAGCCGACCATCAGCGTCAGCTTTTTACGCGCGGCCAGCTCAATCAGTCGTTCAGCATCCTGCACATTTTCCGCCAGCGGCTTATCAACGCAGACGTGAACGCCTGCGTTCAGCAACTCGCTCACCACCTGGAAGTGCGTCGCGGTTGAGGTATGCACAAATACCGCATCACATTCACGGGCTAAATCCTGGAGTGAGCCAGCATAAGGGATGCGCCAGGTTTTGCAGATGCGCTCTGCTTTCTCGCGGGTGGGCGACCACGCCCCTTGCAGCGTCCAGTCTGACGCGGCGCCTAAAACGGGCAGCCATGCTTTTTGCGCAATCCCGCCCAGCCCCACCACTCCAATGCGTAATGTAGTCACGGTTAATCTCCCAGGTGTGCGAGTAAAGCATCCAGACGCTGCTTCAGCCCGGCAACCTCGTCTTCCAGGGCTGCCACGCGCGCGATCAGGCTGTCGTTTGATGCTGGCGTGTCGGAATCGACGGCCAGCGTAGAGGACTCCACGTCGCCGCTAAACAGGTGCATGTAGCGGCTTTCACGCTTGCCCGGCTCGCGGGCCAGACGCACCACGTAAGGACCGTCCTCGCTTGAGGCTAATCCCTCCAGCGTCTGTTCAACGTCCTGCATATCCTGAAACTCATGCATGCGGGAGGCGCGTGTTCGCAGTTCACCCGGCGTCTGCGCCCCGCGCAGCAGCAGCGTGGTGATAACCGCCACTTCTGCGGCGCTGAGTTTTAAATCGCCAAATTCGGAATTACAAAAGCGCTGTTCATATTTAGTGACGCGATTACCGAAGCCGCTGACGGTGCGCAGGTAGTGGCGCTTCACCAGCTCATCAAGGATATCCTGCACCTCGTACTCGCCAAGGTTCATCACCGGCTCACGGTTCGTCTTTTGGTTGCAGGCCATCGTGACCGCATTCACGGAAAGAGGATACTGTTCCGGCGTCGTAACCTGCTTTTCCAGCAGGCAGCCAATCACGCGCGCTTCGGCGCCATTTAACTGATATTTCATCTTTTCTCCTTAACGACCCGCGGTCCACTCCTGCGTGGTGAGCGCGGTGAGGACATGGTCCCGCCACTCGCCGTCAATCAGCAGATAATCTTTGGCATAGCCCTCTTTCTCAAACCCCAGGCGGGCCAGCAGATCGCCGCTGCGCTTATTGTGCGGCATGTAGTTCGCCATAATGCGATGGATATGTTGCGTGCGCTGCATGTAGCGAATCGCCGCCGTCAGCGCCTCAAACATGAGCCCCTGCCCCTGCCATTTCTGGCCGATGGAATACCCGAGATAGCAGGCGTGAAACGACCCGCGTACTACGTTTGAAAAATTGGCAATGCCAACGATCTCTTTCTCTTCCGGATCGAGAAGCGCGAAATAAAACGCACTTCCCTGTTTGTGAAATTCCGCAATCATACTGAGGCGCGCCTGCCAGCCAGAGGGGTAGCAATGGCTCTCGTCCCGAACGGGTTCCCAGGGTTTTAAAAACTGGCGATTCTCGGCGTAATAATCCGCCAGACGCCAGGCATCACGCTCATGCACCAGACGAACGACCAGCCTGTCCGTCGTCAGACGCACTTTTGGCACATTACTGCGATAGCCAAACATCGATACCACTCCTTCCCGTCGCTTCTGCTCTGCCTGTTAGCTTTACTATACCTGCGCCTGTGCCTTCTGTGAAAACAGTGACATACCATTTTTATCGCTTTTCACATTTTTCGATGAGAACTCTCTATCAAAGCACCTTTTTGATAAAAAAATATTGTCGCCAGCAGGTATGTGAAAAAGCGCGGCGACACCGCAGAATATTAGCGTGCTCACCTTTTATTTTCCCTGGAGGGAAAATGTCCCGCGTATCACAGGCCAGGAGCCTGGGTAAATATTTCCTGCTCGTCGATAACATGCTGGTCGTACTCGGCTTTTTTGTCGTTTTTCCACTTATATCGATTCGTTTTGTCGATCAAATGGGCTGGGCGGCGCTGATGGTCGGGATCGCGCTGGGCTTACGCCAGTTTGTACAACAGGGTCTTGGCGTGTTTGGCGGGGCAATAGCCGACCGCTTTGGTGCGAAACCGATGATCGTCACCGGCATGCTGTTACGTGCGGCGGGATTCGCCACGATGGCAATCGCTCATGACCCCTGGCTGCTGTGGTTCTCCTGTTTCCTTTCCGGGATTGGCGGCACCCTTTTCGACCCACCGCGTACCGCGCTGGTAGTCAAGCTGATCCGCCCACAACACCGGGGTCGTTTCTTCTCAATTTTGATGATGCAGGACAGCGCTGGCGCGGTGGTGGGTGCCCTGCTGGGAAGCTGGCTGCTGCAATACGATTTCCGCCTGGTCTGCGCCACCGGCGCGGTGCTGTTTATTCTCTGCGCGCTGTTTAACGGTCTGTTTCTGCCCGCATGGAAGCTGTCGACGGTAAAAGCGCCGGTGCGGGAAGGGCTTGACCGCGTGCTGAGCGATAAACGCTTCGTCACCTATGTTTTAACGTTGACCGGCTACTACATGCTCGCCGTGCAGGTCATGCTGATGCTGCCGATTATGGTTAACGATATTGCCGGCACGCCGGCGGCGGTAAAATGGATGTATGCCATTGAGGCCTGCCTTTCTCTGACTCTGCTCTATCCGATTGCCCGGTGGAGCGAGCGCCGTTTCCGGCTTGAGCACCGTCTGATGGCCGGGCTGTTGCTGATGACGCTGAGCATGATGCCCATCGGCCTGGTGAGTTCACTCCAGCAGCTGTTTATGCTGATTTGCACCTTCTATATTGGCTCAATCATTGCCGAGCCGGCCCGTGAAACCCTGAGCGCGTCACTTGCCGACGCCCGGGCCCGTGGCAGCTACATGGGCTTCAGCCGTCTCGGACTGGCGCTTGGCGGCGCGCTGGGTTACACCGGTGGCGGCTGGCTGTTTGATGCCGGAAAAGCGCTCCATCAGCCGGAGCTGCCGTGGGTCATGCTCGGTATGGTCGGCTTTATGACGCTGATTGCCCTCTGGTGGCAGTTCAGTGATAAACGCAGCACCCGCGGGATGCTGGAGCCTGGCGCCTGACCTTCTGGGGGAGGATATTTACCTCCCTTCACTATCAGTTTTTTCTGCTGGTTTCTCCAGGATCACCCTGACATACTGGCGTATCAGGACAGATGCGCCGATTTTATGTTGAGGAACACCATGAAAAAGATCGTTATTGCCGCTGCGTTAATTGTCAGTGGGCTGCTGGTGGGATGTAACCAGCTTACGCAGTACACCGTCAGTGAGCAGGAAATTAATCAGGCGCTGGAAAAACATAATAACTTTTCAAAAGATATCGGCGTGCCCGGCCTTGCGGATGCACATATCGTCCTGACGAATCTCGCCAGCCAGATTGGGCGCGAGGAGCCTAACAAAGTCACCCTGTCCGGCGATGCCAGCCTCGACATGACCTCGCTCTTCGGCAATCAGAAAGCGGATATCAAACTGAAGCTCAAGGCGCTGCCGGTCTTTAATAAAGAGAAAGGGGCAATTTTCCTGCAAGAGATGGAAATCGTCGATGCGGTCGTCACGCCGGATAAAATGAAACCGGTGCTGCAAACGCTGATGCCTTATCTCAACCAGTCGTTACAGAACTATTTTAACCAGCAGCCCGCCTACGTTCTGAGCGAAGACAAGAGTAAGGGCGAATCTCTGGCGAAAAAATATGCCAAAGGGATAGAGGTGAAACCGGGTGAAATCATCATTCCTTTCACCGACTAAATACTCCGGGCGCTCAGGCGCCCGTTTTTTTTAACGGAATAGTGTGCAAACGAAAACGTTTCCGCTTATGATTTGTGTCCGGCAAAAACAGCCATCTTATGACTGATCCCTTTCAAGCCGGAGCTTCCATGACTGTACAATCCCAGGTTCTCAAAATCCGCCGCCCAGACGACTGGCATATCCATCTTCGTGATGGCGACATGCTGAAAACCGTCGTGCCGTATACCAGCGAAATTTATGGCCGTGCGATTGTTATGCCTAACCTGGTTCCGCCAGTCACCACCGTCGAGGCCGCGATCGCCTATCGCCAGCGTATCCTTGACGCCGTTCCGGCCGGGCACGATTTTACTCCGTTGATGACCTGCTACCTGACGGACTCGCTGGATCCCAATGAGGTTGAGCGCGGATTTAACGAAGGTGTGTTCACCGCCGCGAAGCTCTACCCGGCAAACGCCACCACCAACTCCAGCCATGGGGTGACGAGCATCGACGCCATCATGCCCGTTCTGGAGCGAATGCAAAAACTGGGAATGCCACTGCTGGTGCACGGGGAAGTGACCCACGCTGACATTGATATTTTCGATCGCGAAGCGCGTTTTATCGAAACGGTCATGGAGCCGCTGCGCCAGCGTCTTCCTGGGCTGAAGGTAGTGTTTGAACACATTACGACCAAAGATGCCGCAGAGTATGTCCGGGATGGAAACGAATTGATTGCCGCCACCATCACCCCGCAGCACCTGATGTTTAACCGTAACCACATGCTGGTGGGTGGCGTTCGCCCACATCTGTATTGTCTGCCGATCCTCAAGCGCAATATCCACCAGCAGGCGCTACGTGAGCTGGTCGCCAGCGGCTTCCCGCGCGCGTTCCTCGGCACGGATTCCGCCCCGCATGCCCGTCATCGAAAAGAGGCGAGCTGCGGTTGTGCAGGCTGCTTTAACGCCCCGACCGCCCTGGCAAGTTACGCAACCGTCTTTGACGAGATGAACGCGTTAGGCCATTTCGAAGCCTTCTGCTCCCTTAACGGCCCGCGTTTCTACGGTCTGCCGGTTAATGACACGTTCATTGAGCTGGAGCGCAAAGAAAGCCAGGTTGAAGCGTCGATTGCGCTCACCGACGATACGCTGATCCCCTTCCTGGCAGGTGAAACCGTAAGCTGGACGGTAAAAAGCTAAAAAATTGTCATCCCCCTGTTGTCAAACCGCCAACATAACTGTATAAATAAACAGTATATTACACAGGGGGCATTTATGCGTATTGAAGTCACCATTGCCAAAACCACCGTCCTGCCTGCTGGCGCACTCGACGCTCTGGCGGGTGAGCTATCCCGACGTATTAACAGCACTTTTCCTGAAAACGATGGCGCCATAACGGTACGTTATGCGACAGCAAACCATCTTTCCGTCATTGGCGGCGCGAAAGAAGACAAAGACCGCATCAGCGAAATTTTGCAGGAAACATGGGAAAGCGCCGACGACTGGTTTATCACTGATTAAAATTTGCTCCCTCATTGTGTTTTTTTGCCGGGTCGCCCCGGCTTTTTTTTCGTTTCGTCTCCTGAAAGTTCAAAATATTTCAGTATCTTCTTAGAAAATCGTGAACAAGATGACGTTTTATTGTTCGAACAATCCTAAAAAGCAGAAAAATGTGTTGCTACCCGTTTATTTTTTCCTGCGGAACCCTTATTAATTGATATACTGAAAAAGCTTTCAGAAAAACATGCATTGAACCTCAAAGTCGTTGTCTTCTAACACGCATTAAGGGGGTTATAATGGAAAAGAATAATGAAGTCATCCAGACCCATCCACTCGTTGGCTGGGATATCAGCACCGTAGACAGCTACGATGCGCTGATGCTGCGTTTGCACTACCAGACCCCGAATCAGCTAAACCGTGACGAAGCGGAAGTTGGACAGACGCTGTGGCTTACAACAGACGTCGCCCGTCAGTTTATTTCTATTTTGGAAGCAGGCATCGCAAAAATAGAATCTGGCGACTACCAGGAAAATGAGTATAAACGGCATTGACCTTATGCCCCTTTTCCCTCAACAGGCACCCTCGCGGTGCCTTATTTATTTCGCTCTTGTATAAGCCCACATAGTTAATTACTCTGCTAACAAAGCGTTAGTAAAGAGAAGCCTATGAAATACGATTTGATCATTATCGGAAGCGGCTCCGTTGGATCTGCAGCCGGTTATTACGCTACGCAGGCGGGTCTGAATGTGCTGATGATTGACGCCCACCTACCCCCTCATTCTGAAGGAAGCCATCACGGCGATACCCGTCTCATCCGTCACGCTTACGGCGAAGGTGAGCGCTATGTACCGCTGGTGCTTCGGGCTCAGACGCTGTGGGATGAGCTGGCCGCACTCACCGAAGAACGCATTTTTGAGCGCACCGGGGTTATTAATCTGGGGCCCGCCAACTCCACGTTTCTGGCGAATGTCGAGGAGAGCGCGAAAGCCTACCGTCTGGACGTTGAGCGTCTGGATGCGAACGACATAATGGCGCGCTGGCCGGAAATTTCTGTCCCTGAAGACTACATTGGATTGTTTGAAGCCAATTCCGGGGTACTGCACAGCGAAACGGCCATTAAGACCTGGATTGATCTCGCCGCCAAAGCGGGCTGCGCACAGTTGTTTAACTGTCCGGTCACGGGTATCACCCACCATGCCGGGGGTTCAACCGTCACCACGTCTGAAGGTGAATATACCGCCACGCGCTTGCTGGTGAGTGCGGGAACGTGGGTGACGAAACTGCTGCCGGATCTGCCCATCCAGCCGGTACGCAAAGTCTTCTCCTGGTTCCAGTCTGACGGGCGTTACAGCAGCCAGAACAAATTCCCGGCGTTCACGGGCGAGTTACCTAATGGCGACCAGTACTACGGTTTCCCCTCGGAAAAAGACGCGCTCAAGATTGGCAAACATAACGGCGGACAGGTCATTTCCTCTGCGGAAGAACGCAAGCCGTACGGAGCCTATCCGCAGGATGGTTCCGAAGCCTTCACGTTCCTGCGTAATATTCTGCCGGGCGTAGGCGGGTTGCTTTATGGCGCAGCGTGCACCTACGACAATACGCCAGATGAAGACTTCATCATCGACACCCTGCCTGGGCACGACAACACCCTGATCGTAACCGGGCTCAGCGGTCACGGGTTTAAATTTGCCTCTGTGTTAGGTGAAATCGCCGCCCAGTTTGCTCAGGGGATTGCGCCTTCGTTTGATCTCAAACCCTTCGCGCTCTCGCGCTTTAGCCGATAATACCGCTACAGGCTCCGAATAACCGGAGCCTGATTTGCGAGAGGATCATGATGCGCAGACTGGTGGATTACCTTATCAATAACATCCGCGAGCATTTCATGCTCTACATTGTCCTTTGGTCGCTGCTGGCGATTGTTGACGTCATCTTTATTGTATTCTTCTGAAAACCATCACTGACGTTTATTGACACTCCTTTAAACTTATTTAACTTATAGTTTTTATAAAAAGTCATCTCAAATTTATTGAACGAAGCGATTGAAATACATTGCGGAAACATATTCAAATTCGCTGAAATAAAATAACTAAATAACATTATTCCTTTTTTTCAGTTGCATTATTTAATTAATCCGGCCATTTTTATTGCTCAGTCATTTGAGAACGGAAATTCATATGCAATGGCGTAACTCCTCCAGCCGCTACGGAATAATATCCATGTGTTTACACTGGCTATTTGCACTTGCTGTCTATGCCATGTTTGGTCTCGGCCTCTGGATGGTGACATTAAGCTATTATGACGGTTGGTATCATCAGGCCCCTGAATTGCACAAAAGCATTGGGGTTCTGCTGATGATGGGTCTGGTTTTCCGCGTGATCTGGCGACATCTCTCTCCGCCCCCTCCAGCCCCCAAAAGCCATGGCCGTCTTACCCGCATAAGCGCTGTTGGCGCACATATCGCACTCTATGCCCTGCTGTTCGCCATTCTGATCAGCGGTTATCTCATTTCGACCGCAGACGGCAAACCGATCAGCGTGTTTGGGCTCTTTGACGTCCCTGCCACGCTGGCTGACGCCGGTTCACAGGCTGACACCGCAGGTGTGGTTCATCTGTGGCTGGCATGGAGCGTGGTGATCCTGTCTGTTCTGCATGGCCTTGCGGCCCTGAAACACCACTTTATCGATAAAGACGATACGCTGAAGCGCATGCTTGGCCGTTCGTCAGTTGACTCTGGAGCATAAAATGAAAAAACGCCTGTTGGGTATCGTATTAGGTTCGCTGTTATTTACCACCGGTTCGGCCATTGCCGCCGACTATAAAATTGATAAAGAAGGCCAGCATGCCTTCGTCAATTTCCGTATTCAGCATCTGGGTTACAGCTGGTTATATGGTACGTTCAATGATTTCGATGGCACATTTAGTTTCGACGAGAAAAACCCTGCTGCCGATAAAGTAAACGTCACCATTAATACTAACAGCGTCGACACTAATCACGCCGAGCGTGATAAACATCTGCGCAGCGCTGAATTCCTGAACGTAGGCAAATTCCCGCAAGCTACTTTCGCGTCGACAGAAGTGAAGAAAGACGGTGATAAGCTCGCTATTACCGGTAATCTTACGCTGAACGGCGTAACAAAACCGGTAACACTGGATGCGAAATTAATCGGCCAGGGCGACGATCCGTGGGGCGGAAAACGTGCTGGCTTTGAAGCCGCCGGCAAAATTCATCTGAAAGATTTTAATATCACCACAGATTTAGGACCGGCATCGCAGGATGTAGAGCTGATTATTTCGGTGGAAGGCGTTCAGCAGAAGTCATAAAACAGGCCCGGCAGGCTTTTACGCCGCCGGGCAATGTTTTACTCCGGGTCCGGAATACCCAGTTTGGTATTCAGTCGGCCCCGGGATTTATTAAAGATCTTATTCCCGTTCTCGCGCCCGGCACGGCGACGACGTTGCTCTTCTTCAGGCAGGATACTCTCTTCACTGCACAGCTCGCTACAGCAGCCATTAAACTTCTCGGCACATGCAGGACACTGAATAAACAGAAGATGACAACCGTCGTTTTTGCAGTTGGTATGCGTGTCGCACGGCGTACCGCACTGGTGGCAGTGAGCGATTACGTCCTCTGAAATTCGCTCGCCCATACGCTCATCAAACACAAAGTTTTTACCGATAAAACGCACCGGTAACCCCTGCTCGCGGGCGCGGCGGGCATATTCAATGATCCCACCCTCAATATGCCAGACTTTATTAAAACCGTTGTGTTTCATCCAGGCACTGGCTTTTTCGCAGCGGATCCCCCCGGTGCAATACATAACGATCTTTTTGTCTTTATGCTCCTGCATCATCTCAACCGCTTTCGGCAGCTGTTCGCGGAAAGTGTCGGCAGGAATTTCCATCGCATTCTCGAAGTGGCCCACTTCATATTCGTAGTGGTTACGCATATCGATGAACACTGCATCCGGATCGTCGAGCATCGCGTTCACTTCAGCGGCCTTGAGGTACTCCCCCACATTAGCGGCATTGAAGTTCGGATCGTCGATGCCATCCGCCACAATACGCTCACGCACCTTCATGCGCAGCACCCAGAACGATTTGCCGTCATCATCCAGCGCAATGTTCAGGCGTAAGCCGTTAAGCGCCGGATCAAAACCATAAAGGAAATCGCGGAAGGCGCTGACTTTGCTTTCCGGCACGCTGATCTGCGCGTTAATACCCTCACGCGCCAGATAGACGCGACCAAACACGTTCAGGGCGGTGAAAGACTGGTAAAGCGCATCGCGGGTCGCCTGTGGATCGTTGATGGTAAAATATTTATAGAAAGAGATCGTTGTGCGCGGTTCGGTTTCGGCCAACATACGCGCTTTCAACATCTCATTCGAAACGCGGTTGTGTAACACTGGCATGGTGTACAAGTCCTGCAATCGTTGAGAAATAAAAATCGGTCGGCATGATATAGCAAACAAAGACAATTTACATCCACACAATTTACGCTACATTTCAGTCAACCTGATTAATCAGACTTAACACTTGCATATTCTTTCATGTTTCGATGACAGACATTTTGGCTATGCCTCAAAAAATGAGACAATAGCCCTTCAGGACGTTAGAACACAGGACAGACATGACCCAGTTACCGAAATTTACTGCCGCGCTTTTACACCCACGCTATTGGTTAACATGGTCAGGCATTGGCTTGTTGTGGCTAATTGTACAGCTGCCTTATCCCGTAATTTTCCGCATGGGTAAAGGACTGGGCCGCATTGCTCAACAATTTATGAAGCGTCGCGCCAGGATCGCGTATCGAAATCTTGAGCTTTGCTTTCCTCAGATGAGCGAATCTGAGCGTCACGACATGGTGGTTAAAAACTTCGAATCTGTCGGCATGGGACTGATGGAGACCGGTATGGCCTGGTTCTGGTCTGATAAGCGCATGGCGCGCTGGACGGAAGTGGCCGGAACCGGCATGGATCCGGTGCATAATCTCCAGGCCAACCAGACTGGCGTCCTGCTGATTGGCGTTCATTTCCTGACGCTCGAAATTGGCGCGCGCATGTTCGGCATGCAGGCACCGGGTATTGGCGTTTATCGTCCCAACGATAATCCGGTTATCGATTTGATACAGACCAACGGACGCATGCGCTCGAATAAAAGCATGATCGACCGCAAAGACCTTAAAGGGATGATCCGCGCCCTCAAATCAGGTGAAGTGGTCTGGTATGCCCCGGATCATGACTATGGCCCGCAATCCAGCGTGTTTGTCCCGTTCTTTGCGGTGGAAGATGCGGCGACAACCACCGGGACCTGGATGCTGGCGCGGATGTCCAAAGCGGCTATCGTGCCGTTTGTGCCGCGCCGTAAGCCGGACGGTTCAGGCTATCAGCTTATCATGCTGGAGCCGGAACTCGCTCCGCCGCTCGACGACGCGGAAACTACCGCGCGCTGGATGAACGGCATTGTGGAGAAATGCATTATGCTCGCTCCCGAGCAGTACATGTGGCTGCATCGCCGCTTCAAAACCCGGCCTCAGGGCGTCCCTTCTCGTTATTAATCTGCATGCGGTCTTCCGGGCCGCAAGCTGTTTTAGCTTTAAAAGCTCCCCGTCATTGCGGCAATCATACCCCAGGCGCATAATTAGCAGGCTTATTACCTCACTGGTCACGGTGCCCTGCACCTCATTATGCGGATAGTTATGTCCTCCACAGATGCTCCCATAAACTGGAAACGCAACCTGACGGTTGCATGGCTGGGTTGTTTTCTTACTGGCGCCGCCTTTAGCCTGGTAATGCCCTTCCTGCCCCTCTACGTTGAACAGCTCGGCGTCACCGGCCATAGCGCACTGAATATGTGGTCCGGCCTGGTGTTCAGCATTACGTTCCTGTTCTCCGCCATTGCGTCGCCTTTCTGGGGTGGGCTTGCGGATCGCAAAGGCCGCAAAATTATGCTGCTGCGCTCCGCGCTCGGCATGGCGATCATAATGCTGTTGATGGGGGTGGCGCAGAATGTCTGGCAGTTTCTGATATTACGCGCGCTCCTGGGTCTGCTCGGGGGATTTATCCCCAATGCCAACGCCCTGATCGCAACCCAAAGCCCACGCCATAAAAGCGGCTGGGCATTGGGTACGCTCTCCACTGGCGGCGTAAGCGGCGCACTGCTGGGTCCGCTGGCGGGCGGGCTGCTGGCCGACCATTACGGACTGCGGCCGGTATTCTTCATTACCGCCAGCGTGCTGTTCCTCTGCTTCCTCGTGACGCTTATCTGCATCCGTGAGAATTTCACGCCGGTAGCCAAAAAAGAGATGCTGCACGCCCGGGATGTGCTGGCCTCGCTGAAAAACCCAAAGCTGGTGCTGAGCCTGTTTGTGACCACCATGATTATTCAGGTGGCCACCGGTTCAATCGCGCCTATTCTGACGCTCTATGTCCGCGACCTGGCCGGCAACGTCAGCAATATCGCCTTTATCAGCGGCGTGATCGCCTCTGTTCCCGGCGTGGCCGCGTTGCTGAGCGCGCCGCGGCTCGGCAAGCTGGGCGATCGCATCGGCCCGGAGAAAATTCTGATCTGCGCCCTGATCCTCTCCGTTCTGCTGCTGATCCCCATGTCGATGGTGCAGTCTCCCTGGCAGCTCGGCGTGTTGCGCTTTCTGCTGGGCGCAGCGGACGGCGCGTTGCTTCCTGCGGTGCAGACGCTGCTGGTTTATAACTCCACCAACCAGATTGCCGGGCGTATTTTCAGCTACAACCAGTCGTTTCGCGATCTGGGTAACGTCACCGGGCCGCTGGTCGGCGCGGGGGTTTCGGCCAGTTTCGGTTTCCGGGCGGTCTTTATCGTGACGGCAGGCGTCGTGCTGTTCAACGCTGTTTATTCCTGGCTCAGCTTATCCCGGGCGCTACGCCCGGCGCGCATAACACAACATCGTGACGGCTAATTTACGCATTCATACTTGCAAAATCATATAATCAGCTATTCTTTCCCTGAATACCTTCACGAAAAACAGGGAGACACCAATGACCATGTACGCCACGCTGGAAGAAGCAATTGATGCCGCTCGCGAAGAATTCCTCGCCGATAATCCCGGCATTGAGGAAGAAGATGCTGACGTGCAACAACTCAATATCCAAAAATACGTTCTTCAGGACGGCGATATTATGTGGCAGGCCGAATTCTTTGCTGATGAAGGTGAAGACGGAGAATGTCTGCCGATATTGAGTGGTGAAGGTGCGCAGGCGGTATTCGACGGCGACTATGACGAAATTGAGTTACGTCAGGAGTGGCTGGAAGAAAATACGCTGCATGAATGGGATGAAGGTGAGTTTCAGCTCGAACCGCCGCTGGATACCGAAGAAGGTCAGGCCGCAGCGGACGAATGGGACGAGCGATAAGCTCTCGTTACTCGTAAGGGCCGTGGCTGGCATCGATGGGCAGCAGTAGCGTGTCGAAAATCAGCGAAAACGGCAGATCGAGCACGGTGAGATAGCGCCATGCGGAATCGCGGACATCCCACTGTACGCCGGGGTAGTACTGATTCCCGTGGCCCTGTCCGGGAATGGTGCGGCTGATGATGCTGCCGCAGCCGCTGAGCAGGCATGCCATCATGACGACGATGATTACTTTCATTTCTGACCTCTAAAAAAATACCGGCCTCACAGCCGGTATTTTATTTGGCGGGTGGCGCTTCGCTTACCCGCCCTACTTAACAACTTACTTCGTCTTCAGGGCCAGCGGATTCAGCTTCACGTCCTTGTAGTAGTTCACCCACGAAGAGTATCTCTCCGGAGAAGTCCACACGCGGTAGTGAAGCCGTGCCATCGTCACCGGATCGCTCAACAGCACCAGACGACGGTCGCGGTTAAGCTTTTCTGGCGTCTCGTTCAGCGCCTGCTCAACGTGGCGATCGCGGGCGATCTCCAGCACCTGGCTGGCGCGGTGACGCGCAGTCGCCATCGCGGTTGCCAGCGCATTGAATGACGGGTTAAACACGGCGTGCATAAAGCCATCATCCAGCGTGCGTTTGCGGTTCTGCTCCAGATAGGTATCGGTATCCACCAGCACCTGCGGCGGAGAATACTCTTCCGGGATCAGGAACAGCTTCCAGCGTTTGGTACGCAGTCCCACCGTAGAACGGCTGGAAATCACCGACACAAACGGCGACAGGATCAGCGAGAAGACGATTGGCGCCAGCCAGAACAGGAAACGCAGATCCAGCCAGGCCATACCAACGGCCCACACCAGGCCCAGCAGCAGCTGAGAGCCGTGGCGCATAAAGGCTTCACTCCATGGCGTAGAGTCATCGTCACGCTGCGGTGAATTCCACACCACTTCCCATCCCAGGAACGCGCTCACCACGAATACCGTGTGGAACAGCATACGCACCGGTGCCAGCAGGACCGAGAACAGCACTTCCAGCAGCAGTGAAAGGGTTACGCGGCAGAAACCACCGTACTCCTTCGAACCTTTACACCAGATCAGAATGATACTGAGTAGCTTAGGCAGGAACAGCAGCACCATGGTCGACGCGAACAGCGCAATCGCCAGCTCCGGACGCCACTGCGGCCACACCGGGAACAGCTGGCGCGGTTGCAGGAAGTACTGCGGCTCCGTCAGGGCATGCACAACCTGCAACGCGGTCGAGAGTGCCAGGAACATAAACCACAGCGGCGCAGACAGATAGGACATGACGCCCGTCAGGAACACCGCACGGTGAACAGGGTGCATCCCCTTCACCAGGAACAGGCGGAAGTTCATCAGGTTACCGTGACACCAGCGGCGGTCGCGCTTGAGCTCATCCAGCAGGTTCGGCGGCAGCTCTTCATACGAGCCCGGCAGATCGTAGGCAATCCAGACGCCCCACCCTGCGCGACGCATCAGCGCGGCTTCCACAAAGTCATGCGACAGAATGGACCCGGCAAACGATCCTTCACCCGGCAGCGGCGCCAGGGCGCAGTGCTCGATGAATGGCTTCACGCGGATAATGGCGTTGTGGCCCCAGTAGTGAGATTCACCCAGCTGCCAGAAGTGCAGACCGGCAGTAAACAGCGGCCCGTAGACGCGGGTCGCAAACTGCTGGCAGCGCGCATACAGCGTGTCCATACCGGACGCTTTTGGCGAGGACTGAATAATACCCGCGTTCGGATTGGCTTCCATCAGACGGACCAGCCCGCTCAGGCAGTCGCCGCTCATCACGGAGTCCGCATCCAGTACCACCATGTAGCTGTACTGGTTACCCCAGCGACGACAGAAGTCATCGATGTTCCCGCTCTTACGCTTAACACGACGACGACGACGACGGTAGAAGATCTGCCCTTCGCCCTGCACTTCAGCAATCAGCTCCATCCAGGCTTTTTGCTCTGCCACGCAGATATCCGGGTTGTAGCTGTCGCTCAGGATGTAGACGTCGAAATGCGCCGCGTTACCGGTCGCCTTTACGGACTCCCAGGTGGCACGCAGCCCGGCGAATACGCGGTCAACATCTTCGTTACAGATAGGCATGATCAGCGCGGTACGGTGCTCAGGATTGAGGGGTTCATCCCCGACCGTCGACGCGGAAATGCTGTATTTGTCACGCCCCATCAGCAGTTGCAGGAAGCCCATCAGCGCCGTCCAGAACCCGGCGGAGACCCAACAGAACAGCACGGCAAACAGCAGAAGGATGCCGCTCTGTAAAATATACGGCAGCAGCTGCATGAAGGAGACCCAGATATCCTGGCCAATCATGTCAGCAGGGTTAATCAGTGCCCAGCCTTGGTACGGCAGAATAGTTTTCATGTACCAGGTGGCGACAACCGTCTGTGCCAGCGTCAGCAGCAGCAGAATGTAACGACGAATCGTTCCCACGGTACGCCATTTCTGCTCGGACGCCTGTTGTTCTTTGGTCAGACGTGACAGATAGCGCGGCGTCACGTCACGCCCACGCAGGCGATCCCAGAAGCGACCCACCGGGTTGGTGCGCCACGGATCGGGGAACATAGAGGAACGCGTGGCCTTCGGCATCGCCTGTAGCTGGTCACGCCCTTCGTCATCCTTGATTAACTGCCCTTCTGCCAGCGAGTCTGGCCATGCCTGCTCCAGACGTGCCTTCACTGACCCCAGCGGCGTATCATCATCACGGGAAAAGTGACGATGTTCACCATCCAGCGCGGTGTGAACCGCGCGGATGTCGCTCGCAGGGAGTGCCGCTTTTTCAATGTCCGTTAGCGGCATGGCATCAATATATTCAGATGTATTATTCATTGGCAGGTAGCTGATAGCTCCAGGTTTCACTCAGCGGCTTATCGTTACTGACCAGCGCGGCGCGCATTTCAGTGGTCTGTTTCGGATCTTTCACCTTCACGCGCAGGGTCAAACGCCACCCTTTGGTGACCGGATTGTAACGCACGGCGTTCTCAACGATTTCACCGTTATCGCCAATACTGGCCTGTGCCGTCACGGCAGTATCCGGCGCCAGTTTTTTCATATCCTGCCCGGTGAAGTCCACGATAAATGCCAGCGTGCCATCCGGCTGACGAATCAGGTTGGACTGCTTCACGTCCCCCGTAGAACGACGCGTCTGCATCACATACGCGTTATCCGGTGCGTGCAGTTTGTCTTCGTCACGGCTGAAGGTGATCGCATACTTGAAGTTCATCTCTTTACCGGCTTCAGGCAGCTGATCCGGTGTCCAGTACGCCACGATGTTATCGTTGGTTTCATCATTGGTTGGAATTTCAACCAACTCAACCTTGCCTTTACCCCAGTCGCCTTTCGGTGTAACCCAGGCGCTTGGGCGCAGATCGTAGCGGTCGTCCAGATCTTCAAAGCGGGAGAACTGACGGCCACGTTGCAGCAGACCAAAGCCCTGCGGGTTTTCCATCGCAAAGCTGCTGACGGCGAGGTGTTTCGGGTTGTTCAGCGGACGCCAGATCCACTCGCCGTTACCAGCATGAATGGAAAGGCCATTAGAATCATGCAGTTGAGGGCGGAAGTTAGTCGCCGGAGACGGCTGATTCGGCCCGAACAGGAACATGCTGGTCAGCGGCGCGACGCCCAGTTTGCCCACTTTATCGCGCAGGTAAACTTTAGACTGCACGTCAACCACCGTGTCACGCCCTGGCATGATCACGAAGCGATAAGCGCCTGTCGCACGAGGGGAGTCCAGCAGCGCATAAATTGTCAGACGTTTGTCGGTTGGTTTTGGACGTTCGATCCAGAACTCGCGAAAACGTGGAAATTCTTCACCTGATGGCAGCGCGGTATCAATTGCCAGACCGCGCGCAGAAAGCCCGTATACCTGCCCCGCGCCAATCACGCGGAAGTAGCTGGCGCCAAGCATGCTGACGATTTCGTCGTTTTTATCTTTGCTGTTAATCGGGTAAAGCACCTTGAAGCCTGCGAAGCCGAGGTCTTTCACCGTGTCTTTATCGTGTTGCACATCGCCAAAATTGAAATAATCCGGGCTGTACTTGATTTTACGTACCGCGGTCGCCGTCACTTCATTGATGGCAACCGGCGTGTCGAAGTACATACCCTGGTGGTAAAATTCAAGCTTGAACGGGGTTTTAATATTGTTCCAGTACGCTTTATCGTGATTGAACTGGATCTGCTGATAGTCCGCGTATTTCATGTCGCGGAAAACGGAGGGCAGGTTACTTTTTGGCGCTTCGTAGCTCTTGCCCGCCATCGATTTAGCCTGTTTTGCGACATCATCGATGTTAAAGGCCAGTGCAGATGAGGTATACAGTGACAACAGCACTGCTACACCCAACCAACGCATTTTCATCATTTGTGGTTTATGTTTCATAATAAGTAAGCACTTCCCCCTTTGTGTGCTTATATCGATCCGATCCATTTTAATGGAAACTCAGGCAATCCGACAACATTATCACTGCTTTGTTCAGCTCGCTGGCTCATGGATTAAGCAAATGAAAGAACCCGCTTTTCACTTTGCGTGCTTATCCTGGAGACAGGGTGTCGGTCTTGGTGTAGGGTTGGCTCCGAATGTAACCATTATGAGCCTTAGGGATAAGGCGAAAAGTCTGAGAATGCGCAAAGTTATATGAGCACAACCCCTGTACAACGTGAATATTTCCTCGACTCGATCCGCGCATGGCTCATGCTATTGGGGATCCCTTTTCATATTTCACTGATCTATTCCAGCCACACCTGGCATGTGAACAGCCAGATGCCCTCCTGGTGGCTGACGCTGTTCAATGATTTTATCCATGCCTTCCGCATGCAGGTGTTTTTCGTCATTTCAGGCTATTTCTCTTACATGCTCTTCTTGCGCTATCCCCTCAAGCGGTGGTGGAAAGTGCGCGTGGAGCGCGTGGGCATACCAATGTTGACGGCCATTCCGCTGCTGACGCTGCCGCAGTTCATCATGTTGCAGCATGTTAAAGGCAAGGCGGAAAACTGGCCTAATCTCTCGTTCTATGAGAAATACAACACCCTGGTCTGGGAGCTGATTTCCCACCTCTGGTTCCTGCTGGTACTGGTGGTGCTAACCACGGTGAGTTTGCTGATCTTCAGTCAACTGCGCCAGCGCGCGAGCGCCGCAACCTCGACCTTCTTCGCCAACATCACCCTGGGCAAGCTGTCGCTGCTGTTTCTTGCGCTGGGGGTCGCGTATGCCGCCGTCAGGCGTACGCTACTCATTGTCTACCCTCCCATTCTGAGCGATGGGCTGTTTAATTTCGTGGTGATGCAGACCCTGTTCTACATTCCCTTCTTCCTGATTGGGGCGCTGGCATTTATTCATCCCCGGCTTAAAGCGCTGTTTACCACCCCCTCCCCCTGGTGTGCGGTGGGTGCTGCGCTGGCCTTTGCCGCCTATCTTCTCAATCAGCGCTTTGGCAGCGGGGACGCGTGGATGTATGAGACAGAGAGCGTGATAACGATGCTGATGGGCCTGTGGATGGTTAACGTGGTGTTCGCCCTTGGCCATCGTCTGCTGAATTTTAAATCAAGTCGCGTCACCTATTTCGTTAATGCTTCACTGTTTATCTACCTGGTCCACCATCCGCTGACGCTGTTTTTCGGGGCGTACATTACGCCGCATATCAAATCGAATGCGCTGGGCTTCTTCACCGGTCTGGTCTTTGTGGTTGGCATTGCCATCGTGTTGTATGAAATCCACCTGCGGATCCCGCTTTTGCGTTTCCTGTTCTCAGGCAAACCTCAGGTTAAAGTGGGATAAAAAAACGGCGCCTCCAGAGCGCCGTTTTTGCTTTTCAGACATCAAAATGCCTGGCTGCGCGCGGTCAAAAGCCGCTGATACAGGTCGGCGGTGTGCTCATCGAAACAGACAAAAATGACTTTTTCCGGCATGGGTTTGAGGGAAAGGTAGTGATAAACGGTATTCACGGCGATCGTAGCTGCCGCTTCCTTTGGATAACCGTACACCCCGGTGCTAATGGCGGGGAACGCCATGGTCTTATAGCCGTTATCTGCCGCAAGCCGCAGGCAGTTACGATAAGCCTGCTCCAGAATCTCAGCCTCATGGCGGTCGCCACCGTGCCAGACGGGTCCAACGGTATGGATCACCGCTTTGGCCGGGAGATCGCCCGCAAGCGTAATAACAGCATGCCCCGGCGGGCACTCTCCCTGCTGCTGGCGCACGGTTTTGCATGCTTCAAGGAGCTGAGGGCCCGCGGCCCGGTGAATGGCACCATCCACCCCGCCCCCACCCAAGAGGGAGGAATTGGCTGCGTTGACGATCACGTCAACGTGCACCGTCGTGATATCGCCATGAATAACGTCGATTTGCGGTCTCATAAACACCCTCTGCAACCCGCCTTTTTCATCAGTGTATCGCAGAGGGAGAAGGAGAAAAACTGTCGCGAAAAAAACGGCGGTTAACGGTAATCCACCTGAACGACCGCAAGCGTTTTCTTTTCATTCAGGTATTTCATGGTGACAGCGGCCAGCGCTGAGTGAGGATGATGGCCCCGGAGCGCCTCGTCATAACTGATGGTATGCGTTTTCATACGGTTATTTTCCGGGCAGGAAATCGCAAACTGCCGATGCCGGGGCGTGACTTCGCACGGGTCAGCGACCACCGCGCCACGAAAATGAATCACCCCACCATTCTCTATAGTTGCTGAATAAGCCGGAGAAAAAAAAGAGGACAGGATCAGTCCCAGACCAGAAATAATACACGCTGCGGATTTGAACATTATTTGTACTCCTCAATGAAATTCGTCCTTGAGGGGTAAAAACGCTCCGTTATGACGTATCAATTTAAGCAACCCGTTTGCTGGGTTCTTGATATCAGCATAGCTTACCTGTGCAGCGCCGCCACTTTATTAAATCATTGATTTTATGAATGATTAAAGCGTGCTTGCCGGTGCGTTCCACTGCTGTAATAAATGAAGCGATTTTCCATCGGAAACGGTGACGATTATTTTTACCGCATCCCCTGAGCGAATATTTAAACTGATTCGCGTTAAATCAATCGGCTGATTAGCGGGTATAAAAAGAGTATTTTTCTGCCGCGATGTACTTTGTCCCCCCTGCCCCTGCCGGACAGATAACACCTCAACCTGACATTCGCAGGCGTCTGCCAGCGTGACCTGAGGAATAATGGTTGTCACATTTGCCTGCTGTGAGGTGCTGAACGTTATCTGGCTGGCAAGCGCGGCAAGGAGAATGAAGGTGCTCATGAGATCCTCCCGAAAAAAAACAGGGCGGATGCCCTGTTTTTTGGTACAGAAATGAATCAGTACTGGTGTGCGGTCGCGTTGTTGCCGAAGCCAACCTGGTGCACAGTCACCGTTGAGCCGGACGCTGTCTGGTCTACCGCCGCGCCGTTGCCGCCGCCGAACTGTTTCACGTTGATAACAGAATCTTTGCTATTCCACTGGTCGATGGTGGCGCTGTTACCAAAGCCTTTTTGCAGCAGATCGATAGAACTGTCATCAGAGCCCTGGCCAACGTCTGCGCCGTTACCGCCACCATGCTGGGTAATGGTCAATTCAGAATCTCGGGCGTCCGTCTGCAAAGCAAGCGCGGAGTTACCGCCGCCATACTGGTAAATGCTCAGGGTTGAGTCAGGGCCGTTATTGCCGCCACCCCAGCCACCACCGTGACCGCCGCCAAATTGTGGTACCGCACCTGCGAAAGCACTGCCAGAAACTACGATTGCTGCAATAACTGCCACTTTGAAAAGTTTCATGGTAAACCCCCATCGGATTGATTAAGGCGTCACACATCGCTAGCGTTGAATAACGCGAATAGCCATTTGCGACTGTCTCTGTACTACAACTGCTGTTTTCTGCGTACCATACTGCGTTATATTCGCCCTGTTACCCGAGCCTTTCTGGATAATCATGGCGGTGTTGCCAAAAGCGCCCTGCTTAATACTCGCATCGTTGCCGTTGCCGGTCTGATCGATATAAGCAAGGTTATACGTCCCTGACTGATCAACATTCGCGCGGTTATTCCCGCCCTCCTGGGAAATAACGGACAGCAATTTAGAACCGCCCTGGCGTACATCAGCATTATTTCCTGAACCCTGTTGACCAATAATGGCTGCCTGATTGTATGAAGCTTTACTTAATTCATTTATCGCAAAATTATATTCAGAACTGGCTAAATCTGAATCACCTGCGATTACAAACCCAGGCGCACCCAGTAATGTAAACATCATAAACAACGTTTTGTTTTTCATGCTGTCACCCTGGACCTGGCTATAAAAAGGTATTCCTTACTCCGTTAACGCGATTCGTTTTGTTAACGCCGCGTTACGGAAAAGAGTATGTCTGCCGAAACATGTTTAATATCTCACCCGTGCGCCTTATTTTTATATTCCCCTTCACCTCAAAGTCGTAAATCTCGCCTGAAACGATGGGATACTCGCCTAAAGCAGAAACCAAAAATGTCTTCCTGCGCTTGTACAACAGCGAGACAGGCTGTCCAACCTGTACCGGCTTCTTCAGACAAAAACGACAATGCCTTTTGTCACGCGCGTGACACGAAGCAAGTTTTCTTAAGAAAAAATTCCGGCTTAGGGAAGTCTTATGTTTTTAGCAGAGTTCATACTTTTTACCGGCTGGCTTACAATAATAAAAAACCAGATAATAC
>NZ_JADBPZ010000025.1:0-85593 GCF_014893445.1 Enterobacter cloacae complex sp. P29RS
CCTGGCACGTTCACCGGTCATGTCCTTACAGAGTAGCAAGGAACATAAAGTGAACGGAATGACCACCACCGCCGTATGTTCCCCTCACCCTAACCCTCTCCCCGGAGGGGCGAGGGGATTGCTCAGTGCTCGCATTAATTTGTGGGGAACCCTCAGCCCACGGGGAGAGGGAATAAAGATTAGAGTCCGAGGGCGTATTTCAGTGCCTGACGCTTCAGACCACCGGCACGTTCCGCTGCCATCAATCCAATATTGCGCAGTATCCGCACCGGACCCACGTCATTGCTGAACCCGGCATAGAACAGATCCATCCCCGACTGCATAATGAAGTTATCCGCCATACGGCGCGTCTGGTAGCGCTTCAGTATCTCATGGCTGGCCCAGGCTTCCGCGTGGGCGCGAGCGTTACCCAGCACATCCAGTAACGCATCGACGTCACGGTATCCCAGGTTAACCCCCTGCCCCGCCAGCGGATGAATGGTGTGCGCCGCGTCTCCCACCAGGGCCAGCCCTTCACGGGCATACTGCAACGCATGGCGTCGCATCAGCGGGAATGCGCCAGCAGCAACCGGGGTCACGTTACCCAGACGGCGCGGGAAGTGCTGGCGGATTTCGCGCTGCAACTGATCCATGGACAGCCCCTGCAACTGTCGAATGCGGGCCGGCTTGTCGTACCACACCAGCGAAGCCCAGTTATCAAACAACGGTAAGAATGCATGCGGGCCGTTCGGCGTAAAATGCTGCCAGGTGCTTTCGCCCGGCGCGTTTTCTGACTGCACGGTGATCAGCATGCAGGACTGCTGATACTGCCAGGCATGGATCCCAATGCCTGCCATCTGCCTGACCTGCGAGTTCGCGCCATCCGCCCCCACCACCAGCTTTACGGCCAGCTCATCGTCGTTATCCAGCGTCAGGAGATATCCACCTTCATGACGATGCAGGGCTTTCAGCGAGTCCGGAACGCGCAGCGTCACCTTCGGGTGCACCTCCAGCGCCTGCCAGAGCGCCTGCTGGAGCACGTTGTTTTCCACCATATAGCCCAGACGCGGCAGTTTCAGCTCGGCGGCGTCAAACGAGACGTGAGCATTTTCCCACTCCCAGGTTTCAAGACGGCTGTAGGGGTGCGCGCGCATCGCCAGCACCGCCTCCCAGACGCCCAGCCCGCGAAGCAGATCAACAGAGGACGCGCTGATGGCGGAAATACGCACGTCCGGTTGGCTGGAAGGATCGAATACCGGCGGAGCCGCCTGTTCAATAACGGTTACGTCAAATCCCTGCTGCGCCAGCCCCAGCGCCAGTGCGCCGCCGACCATACCGCCGCCAACAACGGCAACTTCGGTGTTCAGGAGTGTCATGGTCACTATTCCTTATTGGAGAATACCTTAAGTTTACCGGATTTTTGCGGCCCTGAGGTTGACAACCTTCATACTGGTCACAACCGCACCAAAGCATTACAATACGCGGCTTGCAATCCTGAGCTGAGCAAGTCGATGACTAAAAAACTCCATATAAAAACCTGGGGCTGTCAGATGAACGAATACGATTCATCGAAGATGGCCGATCTGCTGGATACCACCCACGGATACCAGCTGACTGAAAATGCGAAAGAAGCCGATGTGCTGCTGCTGAACACCTGTTCAATTCGTGAAAAAGCACAGGAAAAAGTCTTTCATGTGTTAGGCCGCTGGAAGCTTCTCAAACGGAAAAATCCGGACCTGATCATTGGCGTGGGTGGCTGCGTCGCATCGCAGGAAGGTAAGCTGATCCGCCAGAGAGCCCCCTATGTGGATATCGTTTTTGGCCCTCAGACCCTTCACCGCCTGCCAGAGATGATTAATCAGGTTCGCGGCAGCCGTAGCCCGGTGGTTGACGTGAGTTTCCCGGAGATCGAGAAATTTGACCGTCTGCCAGAGCCGCGCGCTGATGGCCCGACCGCCTTCGTCTCCATCATGGAAGGCTGCAACAAATACTGTACTTACTGCGTGGTACCTTACACCCGTGGTGAAGAAGTGAGCCGCCCGGCAGACGATATCCTGTTTGAAATCGCGCAGCTTGCCGCGCAGGGCGTTCGCGAAGTGAACCTGCTGGGCCAGAATGTGAACGCCTGGCGCGGGGAAAACTACGACGGCACCACCGGCAGCTTTGCTGAACTGCTGCGTCTGGTGGCGGCGATTGACGGCATTGACCGCATTCGCTTTACCACCAGCCATCCGATGGAATTTACCGACGACATTATTGACGTCTATCGCGATACGCCAGAGCTGGTGAGCTTCCTGCACCTGCCGATCCAGTGCGGCTCTGACCGCGTGCTGAACCTGATGGGTCGTCCACATACGGTGCTGGAGTATAAGTCCACCATCCGCAAGCTGCGTGAAGCGCGCCCGGATATCCAGATTAGCTCCGACTTTATCGTCGGCTTCCCTGGCGAAACCGCTGATGACTTCGAGCGCACCATGAAGCTCATCGGCGAGGTGAATTTCGACGTCAGCTACAGCTTCATCTTCTCAGCACGCCCGGGCACCCCAGCGGCCGATATGGTTGACGATGTGCCGGAAGAAGAGAAAAAGCAGCGTCTGTATATTTTGCAGGAGCGTATCAACCAGCAGGCCAACGCCTGGAGCCGTCGTATGCTCGGCACTGTCCAGCGTATTCTGGTGGAAGGCACTTCCCGTAAGAGCATCATGGAACTGTCTGGTCGAACCGAAAATAACCGCGTGGTGAATTTTGAAGGCACCCCGGACATGATTGGTAAGTTTGTGGACGTCGAGATTGTCGAAGTGCTCACGAACTCGCTGCGCGGGAAGGTGGTACGCACTGAGGACGAAATGGGTCTGCGTATTGCACAGACTCCGGAATCCGTTATCTCTCGCACCCGTAAAGTCAACGATTCTGGCGTAGGTATTTACCAGCCCTGATCCCTCTGGCCTGCCTGTCCGGCAGGCCTTGTATTTCCTCTCATCACCCCCAATATCTACCGCAACGCTTGCGCCTTTATTCTATGGCGTGAATAATTTCGGTAATGACCGTTTTATTACGCCGTGTGGCCACAGGTCAGTTAACCAAATAAAGAGGAACAGTTTGAACATAGATACGCGTGAAATTAGCCTTGAGCCCGCAGACAACGCTCGCCTGCTGAGCCTGTGCGGGCCGTTTGATGACAACATCAAACAACTGGAGCGACGTCTGGGTATCGAAATCAATCGTCGCGATAACCATTTCAAACTCACCGGACGCCCAATCTGCGTCAACGCCGCGGCAGATATTCTCCGCAGCCTGTATGTTGATACCGCCCCGATGCGCGGTGAGATCCAGGATATTGAACCTGAACAGATCCACCTGGCCATCAAAGAGGCGCGCGTGCTTGAGCAGAGCGCGGAAAGCGTGCCGGACTATGGCAAAGCCATCAACATTAAAACCAAACGCGGCGTGATTAAGCCTCGTACCCCGAACCAGGCACAGTACATCGCCAACATTCTCGACCATGACATCACCTTTGGCGTGGGTCCGGCGGGTACGGGTAAAACCTATCTGGCCGTTGCTGCTGCGGTCGATGCACTTGAGCGTCAGGAGATCCGCCGTATCCTGCTGACCCGCCCTGCTGTAGAAGCCGGTGAGAAACTCGGCTTCCTGCCGGGCGATTTAAGTCAGAAAGTGGACCCCTACCTGCGCCCGCTGTACGACGCGCTGTTCGAAATGCTCGGCTTCGAGAAAGTTGAAAAGCTCATCGAGCGTAACGTGATTGAAGTGGCCCCGCTGGCCTACATGCGTGGGCGTACACTTAACGACGCGTTCATCATTCTGGATGAGAGCCAGAACACCACCATCGAACAAATGAAGATGTTCCTGACGCGTATTGGCTTTAACTCGAAAGCGGTTATTACCGGTGACGTCACCCAGATTGACCTGCCGCGTAACACCAAATCGGGTCTGCGTCACGCCATCGAAGTCCTGGCCGAGGTAGACGAAATCAGCTTCAACTTCTTCCACAGTGAAGACGTGGTACGCCACCCGGTGGTCGCGCGTATCGTTAACGCTTATGAGGCCTGGGAAGAGGCAGATCAGAAGCGCAGGGCCGAACTGGCCGCAGAACGTAAGCGCGAAGCGCAGGAGCATGAACAGAAATGAGTCAGGTGATCCTCGATTTACAGCTGGCCTGTGAAGATAATTCCAGCATGCCAGAAGAGGCACAGTTTCAGAAATGGCTGGATGCCGTTATCCCCCAGTTTCAGGAAGAATCAGAGGTCACGATTCGCCTGGTGGATGAAGCAGAAAGCCATGAGCTCAACCTGACCTATCGCGGGAAAGATAAGCCGACCAATGTGCTCTCTTTCCCGTTCGAAGCCCCTCCGGGCATTGAGATGCCGCTGCTGGGCGATCTGATCATCTGCCGTCAGGTGGTTGAGCAGGAAGCCAAAGAGCAGCAAAAGCCGCTGGAAGCGCACTGGGCACACATGGTGGTGCACGGTAGCCTGCATCTTCTGGGTTACGACCATATTGAAGATGACGAAGCGGAAGAGATGGAATCCCTCGAGACAGAGATAATGCTTGCTCTGGGCTATGAGGATCCGTACATTGCCGAGAAAGAATAGTCAGTCACTGACTACCATGCCGCCGCGCAGGGACATAGCGCGGCGGTTAACGTTGAACTAACAAGAGAACCCTTAACAAACGCCATGAGCGACGACAATTCACACAGTAGCGACACGACAACCACTAAAAAGGGATTTTTCTCCCTCATCCTGAACCAGCTTTTCCACGGCGAACCGAAAAACCGTGATGAACTGCTGGAGCTGATTCGTGATTCCGGGCAGAACGACCTTATCGACGAAGATACGCGCGAAATGCTCGAAGGGGTGATGGACATCGCCGACCAGCGCGTCCGCGACATCATGATCCCCCGCTCGCAGATGATTACCCTGAAACGCAACCAGACGCTGGACGAGTGCCTCGATGTGATTATCGAATCGGCTCACTCACGTTTCCCGGTCATCAGCGAAGACAAAGATCACATCGAAGGGATTTTGATGGCGAAAGATCTGCTGCCGTTTATGCGCAGCGATGCCGAAGCCTTCAGTATGGAAAAAGTGTTACGCCCGGCCGTGGTTGTGCCGGAAAGTAAGCGTGTGGATCGGATGCTGAAGGAGTTTCGCTCCCAGCGCTATCACATGGCGATTGTTATTGATGAATTTGGTGGCGTTTCCGGTCTGGTCACAATCGAAGACATCCTTGAGCTGATCGTGGGCGAAATCGAAGATGAGTATGACGAAGAAGAGGATATCGACTTCCGTCAGCTGAGCCGCCACACCTGGACCGTGCGCGCGCTGGCCTCCATTGAAGACTTCAATGACACCTTTGGCACCAGCTTCAGCGATGAAGAAGTGGACACCATTGGTGGTCTGGTGATGCAGGCCTTCGGCCATCTTCCGGCCCGCGGTGAAACCGTTGACATCGATGGTTACCAGTTCAAGGTCGCAATGGCTGACAGCCGACGTATTATTCAGGTTCATGTCAGAATGCCGGACGACTCACCGGTGCCAAAACTGGAAGATTAATGTAAATGGCATTTGCCCCATTCTTTGAACGCCAGCGCGTCCGTTTGCTGCTGGCGCTGTTACTCGGAGCCAGCGGTACGCTGGCTTTTTCTCCTTACGATATCTGGCCAGCCGCTATTCTCTCCCTGATGGGGCTACAGGGTCTTACCCTGAATCGTCGTCCGGTACAGGCCGCAGCCATAGGCTACTTCTGGGGGCTGGGGCTGTTTGGCTCTGGTATCAACTGGGTCTACGTCAGTATCGCGCAATTTGGCGGAATGCCGGGGCCGGTTAACGTCTTCCTGGTTGTGCTGCTCGCCGCCTATCTTTCGCTCTACACTGGCCTGTTCGCCGGTATTCTATCTCGTCTGTGGCCTAAAACGACCTGGCTGCGCGTCGCGATAGCGGCTCCCGTTGTCTGGCAAATCACCGAATTTCTGCGCGGCTGGGTACTGACCGGCTTCCCGTGGTTGCAGTTCGGCTATAGCCAGGTGGACGGCCCGCTGAAAGGTCTGGCTCCCGTCATGGGCGTAGAGGCGATTAACTTCCTGCTCATGGCGGTCAGCGGCCTGCTGGTGCTGGCTCTGGTGACACGTAACTGGAAGCCGCTGGTTGCCGCGTTAATCCTGTTTGCCCTGCCTTTCCCACTGCGTTATATCCAGTGGTTCACGCTGGAGCCCGCGCGCGCCACGCAGGTATCGTTGATACAGGGCGATATCCCGCAGTCATTGAAATGGGATGAGAATCAGCTGCTGAACACGCTGAAAATCTACGCCAACGCCACCGAAAAGGTGATGGGTAAATCGCAGCTCATCATCTGGCCTGAGTCTGCGATCCCGGATCTGGAGATCAATCAGCAGCCCTTCCTGAAGATGATGGACGATCTGCTGCGCGCGCGCGGCAGTACGCTGATTACCGGAATTGTGGATGCGCGTCTCAATCAGCAGAACCGCTATGACACGTACAACACGATCATTACGCTCGGTAAGGACAGCGAATACAGCTATACCTCCACCAATCGTTACAACAAAAATCACCTTGTACCGTTTGGCGAGTTTGTTCCGCTGGAGTCTATTCTGCGCCCACTGGCACCGTTCTTTGACCTGCCGATGTCCTCATTCAGCCGGGGCCCTTACGTTCAGCCGCAGCTGCATGCGCACGGTTTTGCCCTGACGGCCGCTATTTGCTACGAGATTATTCTCGGCGAGCAGGTGCGCGATAACTTCCGCCCGGACACCGACTATCTGCTGACCATCTCAAACGATGCGTGGTTCGGTAAATCGATCGGCCCGTGGCAGCACTTCCAGATGGCACGAATGCGTTCTCTGGAGCTGGCACGTCCGCTGTTGCGCAGCACCAATAACGGCATCACCGCCGTGATTGGCCCGCAGGGTGAAATCCAGGCCAT
Source organism: Enterobacter cloacae complex sp. P29RS (assembly GCF_014893445.1). Classification (NCBI taxonomy): domain Bacteria; kingdom Pseudomonadati; phylum Pseudomonadota; class Gammaproteobacteria; order Enterobacterales; family Enterobacteriaceae; genus Enterobacter; species Enterobacter cloacae complex sp. P29RS. Next base: position 6,940 of record NZ_JADBPZ010000025.1, read on the forward strand.
GATCCCGCAGTTCACCCGTGAGGTGCTGACCACGAAAGTGACGCCAGCTACGGGCCTGACGCCTTATGCGCGCACCGGGAACTGGCCGCTGTGGATCCTGACCACGCTGTTCGGTTTTGCCGCCGTAGTGATGAGCCTGCGTCAGCGTCGTAGATAACCTGGCCTTCTGTTGCCGGGTGGCGGCTACGCCTTACCCGGCCTACTCTCCGGCGTAGCCGCCACCCGACAATTTCCTCCTAAACTTCAATTCTGGCACGCCTGTTGCTTTGTTTAATTACGCAAACGCTGTCTGGCTTAACGTGCAACCTTGTCGCACCAGCATGGATCTCCGGTAGCACCGAAACGGTGCAACGAGAGATTATTGCCTCTGAATGGTGCGGCGCGCTTCGCAAAAATAAACAATAACGCAGCAAAATCTTTACATTAAGCCAGACTAAATGTTAACAAGCTTGCATAACACTGCACTCGCATTGCGCGAGATATAACAACATCACAATGGGTATCAAAGCGTCACTGGCGCTGATAAGAAAGGAGTTGGGTATGCAATTACGTAAACTGGCCACAGCAATGCTGGTTATGGGAATGTCTGCGGGCATCGTTCACGCTGAAGACGCTCCGGCAGCAGGAAGCACTCTCGACAAGATTGCCAAAAACGGCGTGATCGTGGTCGGCCACCGTGAATCTTCTGTCCCGTTCTCTTACTACGACAACACGCAAAAAGTCGTGGGCTATTCACAGGATTACTCCAACGCCATCGTTGAAGCCGTGAAGAAAAAGCTGAACAAACCTGACCTGCAAGTGAAGCTGATCCCCATCACTTCACAGAACCGTATTCCTCTGCTGCAAAACGGCACATTTGATTTTGAATGTGGCTCAACCACCAACAACCTTGAGCGTCAGAAACAGGCCGCTTTCTCGGACACTATCTTCGTTGTAGGCACCCGCCTGCTGACGAAGAAAGGCGGCGATATCAAAGATTTTGCTGACCTGAAAGGCAAAGCGGTTGTCGTGACCTCCGGTACCACGTCCGAAGTGCTGCTGCACAAGCTGAACGACGAGAAGAAAATGGACATGCGCATCATCAGCGCGAAAGATCACGGCGACTCCTTCCGTACCCTGGAAAGCGGTCGTGCCGTTGCGTTTATGATGGATGACGCTCTGCTGGCAGGCGAGCGCGCCAAGGCGAAGAAACCAGACAACTGGGAAATCGTCGGGACTGCGCAGTCGAAAGAAGCTTACGGCTGTATGCTGCGTAAAGGCGATGAAGGCTTCAAAAAGCTGATCGATGACACCATCGCTCAGGCGCAAACCTCTGGCGAAGCGGCAAAATGGTTCGACAAATGGTTCAAGAACCCAATTCCACCAAAAAACCTGAACATGAACTTTGAACTGTCTGACGACATGAAAGCGCTGTTCAAATCACCAAACGACAAAGCTCTTAACTAACTAGAACGACAGGGGCGGGATCTCCTGCCCTCTCGATTGTCGGGAAGCATGGACAGACTATACGTTGAGTGGTCGTTCCCCACTCAGCGCAAAAATTGAGCTTCTCACCAATCTTCGAGGGTAGCGCTGCTACCCTCTTTTTTCTGGAGTTTACTATGTCAATTGACTGGAACTGGGGCATCTTTCTGCAACAAGCCCCGTTCGGCAACACCACCTATCTCGGCTGGCTGTGGAGCGGCTTTCAGGTTACCGTTGCGTTATCGATAACGGCGTGGATTATCGCGTTTCTTGTCGGTTCGCTGTTCGGTATTCTGCGTACCGTCCCTAACCGTTTTCTCTCTTCGATTGGCACGCTCTATGTGGAACTGTTCCGTAACGTTCCGCTGATCGTGCAGTTCTTTACCTGGTATCTGGTGATCCCGGAACTGCTGCCGGAAGATCTCGGCATGTGGTTCAAGGCCGAGCTGGATCCTAACGTACAATTCTTTGTCTCCTCCATGCTGTGTCTGGGACTGTTCACCGCTGCGCGCGTCTGCGAGCAGGTGCGTGCCGCCATACAGTCACTGCCACGCGGACAAAAGAATGCAGCACTGGCGATGGGCCTGACCCTGCCACAAGCTTACCGTTACGTACTGCTGCCTAACGCTTACCGCGTCATCGTTCCGCCGATGACCTCCGAGATGATGAACCTGGTAAAAAACTCGGCCATCGCCTCAACCATTGGTCTGGTAGATATGGCGGCGCAGGCGGGCAAACTGCTGGATTACTCCGCTCACGCATGGGAATCCTTCACGGCAATCACGCTCGCCTATGTTCTGATTAACGCTTTCATCATGCTGGTGATGAACCTGGTTGAACGCAAAGTACGCCTGCCGGGCAATCTGGGGGGCAAATAATGTACGAATTTGACTGGAGTTCCATTGTTCCCTCCATGCCTTATCTGCTGGATGGCCTGGCGATCACCTTAAAGATTACCGTAATCGCCATTATCGTCGGTATTGTCTGGGGCACCCTGCTGGCAGTGATGCGCCTGTCGAGCTTTAAACCGCTCGCCTGGTTTGCTACGGCTTACGTTAACGTGTTCCGCTCCATTCCACTGGTCATGGTGCTGTTGTGGTTTTACCTGATTGTTCCCGGCTTTTTACAGAACGTGCTGGGACTGTCGCCGAAAACCGATATCCGCCTGATCTCTGCCATGGTGGCATTCTCCATGTTTGAAGCCGCCTACTACTCCGAGATCATCCGCGCAGGTATTCAGAGTATCTCGCGCGGGCAGTCCAGCGCTGCGCTGGCGCTCGGTATGACGCACTGGCAGTCCATGAAGCTCATTATTCTGCCGCAGGCGTTTCGCGCCATGGTTCCGCTGCTGCTGACGCAGGGCATCGTCCTGTTCCAGGATACCTCCCTGGTCTACGTGCTGAGCCTGGCAGACTTCTTCCGTACCGCCTCCACCATTGGCGAACGTGACGGAACGCAGGTTGAGATGATCCTCTTCGCAGGCGGGGTCTATTTTGTGATTAGTTTAAGCGCATCGCTGTTGGTCAGCTGGCTGAAGAAAAGGACCGTATAATGATTTCCCTGAAAAATGTTTCTAAATGGTATGGGCACTTTCAGGTGCTGACCGACTGCTCAACAGAAGTGAAAAAAGGCGATGTGGTGGTGGTATGCGGCCCGTCCGGCTCCGGTAAGTCGACGCTTATCAAAACCGTTAATGGGCTGGAACCTGTCCAGCAGGGCGAGATTGTCGTTAACGGCACCAAAGTGAATGACCGCAAAACCAACCTTGCCCAGCTTCGCTCCCACGTTGGGATGGTGTTCCAGCATTTTGAGCTGTTCCCTCACCTCTCCATCATTGAGAACCTGACGCTGGCGCAGGTGAAAGTGCTGAAGCGCGACAAAAAAGCGGCGCGTGAAAAGGGACTGAAGTTGCTGGAACGCGTCGGGCTGTCTGCACATGCGGATAAGTTCCCTGCGCAGCTTTCAGGTGGCCAACAGCAGCGCGTGGCAATCGCGCGTGCGCTGTGCATGGATCCGGTGGCGATGCTGTTTGATGAGCCGACGTCCGCGCTCGATCCTGAGATGATCAACGAAGTGCTGGACGTTATGGTGGAACTGGCGCACGAAGGGATGACCATGATGGTGGTGACGCACGAAATGGGCTTCGCCCGTAAAGTGGCCAACCGTGTGATCTTCATGGATGAAGGGAAAATTGTTGAAGACTCACCGAAAGAAGAGTTCTTCGCAAATCCTAAATCTGAACGTGCAAAAGACTTCCTCGCCAAAATCCTGCATTAATCTTTTTAGTGCGCAATCTGTGGATTGCGCACTGCTTCACGCTTTAGATCTCTTTTTCTATTCGGCGTCACATCGCAGCGTTAACCTTGTCACAAATAATGCTAAGAATGGAGAACGCCATGGCACAGCCTATTATTCTCGACTGCGATCCGGGTCATGATGACGCAATCGCACTCGTCCTTGCTCTTGCCTCCCCTGAACTGGACGTAAAAGCTGTCACCTCCTCTGCAGGGAACCAGACGCCGGATAAAACCCTGCGAAACGTGTTGCGCATGTTAACGCTGCTAAAACGCACCGATATTCCGGTCGCAGGTGGCGCCATTAAGCCGCTAATGCGCGAGCTGATCATTGCGGATAACGTTCACGGTGAAAGTGGGCTGGATGGCCCGGCGCTGCCGGAGCCGGGTTTCGCACCACAAAACTGCACTGCCGTCGAGCTCATGGCGAAAGTTCTGCGTGAAAGCGCAGAGCCCGTGACGCTGGTGGCGACCGGCCCACAGACCAACGTAGCGCTGCTGCTGAACAGCCATCCTGAACTGCACAGCAATATCGCCCGTATCGTCATCATGGGCGGGGCAATGGGGCTGGGGAACTGGACGCCAGCCGCGGAGTTCAACATCTTTGTTGACCCGGAAGCCGCAGAAATCGTCTTCCAGTCGGGCCTGCCGATTGTGATGGCGGGGCTGGACGTTACCCACCGCGCACAAATTATGGCGCAGGACATCGAACGATTTCGTACTGTGGGTAACCCGGTTGCAACAACCGTGGCAGAGCTGCTCGATTTCTTTATGGTGTATCACAAAGCCGAGAAGTGGGGATTCCACGGCGCCCCGCTGCATGACCCATGCACCATCGCCTGGCTACTGAAGCCGGAAATGTTTACCACGGTCGAGCGTTGGGTTGGTGTGGAAACACAGGGGAAATATACCCAGGGAATGACGGTGGTGGACTATTACTCGCTGACGGGAAACAAGCCGAATACCACAGTGATGGTGGATATCGATCGGAAAGCGTTTGTGGATTTGCTGGCGGAGAGGCTGGCTTATTATTCTGCGGCCTGATGCCCTCACCCACAGGGAGAGGGAGCAGACACTAAAAACGGCAACGACGTTGCCGTTTTGCTTTTACCTACGGCTCAAACGGCCGACGCTGGAACTGGTCGTGCCCGCATTTCGGACACAGCGACAGCACCTCCGGCGTATAAACGGCGATATGGTGGTGGCACTTCTCACACACCAGGTTCCCCAGCCCCACCACTTCGCCGCTGTGATAGACACCGTGGTGGTTTAAATCCTGGAATACCTCGCGCCACTCCAGTTGGGTTTTATCGGTAATATCCGCCAGCTCCTGCCACAGGCTCTCTTTAATTACCCGCATAAAAACACTGTCGGCGATTTCGTCCTGGCTCTCTTCATAGCTTCGCGCAAACTCTTCCAGGTCGCGGCGCACGGCGCGCGTCACCTCTTCCACTTCGGTTCGCGATAACTCACCCGTTTGCGTCACGCGTGCGCGTGCCTGTTCGACCAACGCGTCGATATCACGCTCGCCGTTACGCAGCCTTTCCGTCAGAGTCGCTACCAGTTCACGGTAAAATTGAGCAACCTTGTTCATCATTTTGCCTCCCGGGTAAGTAACTGTCTCTAATAATAGACCTTATTTCGTCGCCGCTTTGTCAGGTGAAGCACAGACCCGGTAAATTCCTGCAAAGTGCATTTGCGTGAAAGGCTGTTTTGACGCGGGCGTTTGGGCTATGCTATGCGGATCTGAATTACCACATCCATTGGCTACATTTGTAGCTGTATTGAACACAGGACCACTGGCTGCCATGCAAGAGCAATACCGCCCGGAAGAGATAGAATTAAAAGTCCAGCAACACTGGGACGAGAAGCGCACCTTTGAAGTAACCGAAGACGAGAGCAAAGAGAAGTATTACTGCCTGTCGATGCTTCCCTATCCTTCTGGTCGACTACACATGGGCCACGTGCGTAACTACACCATCGGTGACGTGATTGCACGCTACCAGCGTATGCTGGGCAAAAACGTACTTCAGCCTATCGGCTGGGATGCGTTCGGCCTGCCTGCTGAAGGCGCGGCGGTGAAAAACAACACGGCACCGGCTCCGTGGACGTACGACAACATCGCGTACATGAAAAACCAGCTGAAAATGCTGGGCTTTGGCTATGACTGGAGCCGCGAGCTGGCAACCTGTACCCCGGAATACTACCGCTGGGAGCAGAAGTTCTTCACCGAGCTGTATAAAAAAGGCCTGGTCTACAAGAAAACGTCCGCCGTTAACTGGTGCCCGAACGACCAGACCGTTCTCGCGAACGAGCAGGTTATCGATGGCTGCTGCTGGCGCTGTGACACCAAAGTAGAGCGTAAAGAGATCCCGCAGTGGTTTATCAAAATCACCGCCTACGCTGACGAACTGCTGAACGATCTGGATAATCTGGATCACTGGCCTGACACCGTTAAGACCATGCAGCGCAACTGGATCGGCCGTTCCGAAGGTGTGGAAATTACCTTTAACGTAGAAAACTACGACCAGACGCTGACCGTCTACACCACCCGTCCGGACACCTTCATGGGCGCGACCTACCTGGCCGTGGCCGCAGGTCACCCGCTGGCGCAAAAAGCGGCGGAAAACAATCCGGAGCTGGCGACCTTTATCGACGAATGCCGCAACACGAAAGTGGCCGAAGCCGACATGGCGACGATGGAGAAAAAAGGCGTTGATACCGGCTTCAAAGCGATCCACCCGCTGACGGGCGAAGCGATACCTGTCTGGGCCGCCAACTTCGTACTGATGGAATACGGCACAGGCGCCGTGATGGCCGTGCCGGGTCACGATCAGCGCGACTACGAATTTGCCACCAAATACGGCCTGACCATCAAGCCTGTGATCCTGGCGGCTGACGGCTCTGAACCCGATCTCTCTGAGCAAGCGCTGACTGAAAAAGGCACCCTGTTTAACTCCGGTGAGTTCAGCGGCCTGAGCTTCGAAGAGGGCTTCAACGCCATCGCCGACAAACTGGCCTCCCTGGGCGTGGGCGAGCGTAAAGTCAACTACCGTCTGCGCGACTGGGGCGTTTCCCGTCAGCGTTACTGGGGTGCGCCAATCCCAATGGTGACCCTGGAAGACGGCACCGTGATGCCAACGCCGGAAGATCAACTGCCGGTGATCCTGCCGGAAGACGTGGTCATGGACGGCATCACCAGCCCGATCAAAGCCGATCCTGAGTGGGCAAAAACCACCGTCAACGGTCAGCCAGCGCTGCGTGAAACCGACACCCTTGACACCTTTATGGAATCCTCCTGGTACTATGCGCGCTACACCTGCCCGCAGTACAAAGAAGGCATGCTGGATTCCGATGCTGCAAACTACTGGCTGCCGGTAGACATCTATATCGGTGGCATTGAACACGCCATCATGCACCTGCTCTACTTCCGCTTCTTCCACAAACTGATGCGTGACGCAGGCCTGGTCAACTCCGACGAACCGGCAAAACAGCTGCTGTGTCAGGGTATGGTGCTGGCAGATGCGTTCTACTACGTTGGCGCGAACGGTGAACGTAACTGGGTTTCTCCGGTTGATGCGATTGTGGAGCGCGACGAGAAAGGCCGTATCGTGAAGGCGAAAGACGCCGAAGGTCATGAACTGGTTTATACCGGCATGAGCAAGATGTCCAAGTCTAAAAATAACGGTATCGACCCGCAGGTGATGGTTGAGCGTTACGGCGCTGACACCGTGCGTCTGTTCATGATGTTCGCCTCCCCGGCAGATATGACGCTGGAATGGCAGGAATCCGGCGTTGAAGGGGCAAACCGCTTCCTGAAACGCGTCTGGAAACTGGTTTACGAGCACACCTCACAAGGTGATGCGCCAGCGCTGAACGTGGCTGCACTGAGCGAAGATCAGCAGGCGCTGCGTCGTGATGTTCATAAAACCATTGCGAAAGTCACCGATGATATTGGTCGTCGTCAGACCTTCAATACCGCAATTGCGGCTATTATGGAACTGATGAACAAGCTGGCAAAAGCCCCGCAGGACGGCGAGCAGGATCGCGCGTTAATGCGCGAAGCGCTGCTGGCGGTCGTTCGCATGCTGAACCCGTTCACGCCGCACGTTAGCTTCACCCTGTGGCAGGAGCTGAAAGGCGAAGGCGATATCGATAACGCGCCGTGGCCAGTGGCGGATGAATCCGCTATGGTGGAAAACACCACGCTGGTTGTGGTGCAGGTTAACGGTAAAGTGCGCGGTAAAATTACCGTCGCGGTCGACGCAACCGAAGAACAGGTTCGCGAGCGCGCAGGCCAGGAGCATCTGGTCGCGAAATACCTTGAGGGCGTTACCGTACGTAAAGTGATCTACGTACCCGGTAAACTGCTGAATCTGGTCGTTGGCTAAGCGCGGGAGGAAACGTGCGACACCTGGCAACAATACTCTTATCTCTGGCGGTGCTGGTCACCGCTGGCTGCGGCTGGCACCTGCGCAATACCACGGCAGTGCCGGCTCAGATGAAAACAATGATCTTCGACTCATCCGATCCGAATGGACCGCTGAGCCGGGCCATTCGTAACCAGCTGCGTTTGAACGATGTTGAGCTGATCGAGAAGGGAACCCTGCGTCAGGATGTTCCTTCGCTCCGCGTCCTGAAATCAACGCTGTCACAAGACACGGCATCGATCTTCCAGGATGGACGAACCGCGGAATATCAAATGGTGCTTACCGTTGATGCGGCCGTTTTAATGCCAGGTAAAGATATTTACCCTATCAATACCAAAGTCTACCGCTCGTTCTTCGATAACCCGCAGACGGCCCTGGCAAAAGACGCCGAACAGCAGATTATCATCAAGGAAATGTATGATAAGGCCGCGGAGCAACTGATCCGCAGACTGCCTGCCATTGCCGCGTCGACGAAAAAAGGCGCTGACGTTATCGAAACACCGGATGCCAGCACGCCGGATATGCCAACGTCGCTGGGTAACTGATGATCAGGTTGTATCCTGAACAACTCCGCGCGCAGCTCAACGAAGGGCTGCGCGCGGCCTATCTGCTACTCGGCAATGACCCCCTGTTACTTCAGGAAAGCCTTGATGCGGTTCGCCATGCGGCAGCCGCGCAGGGTTTCGAGGAGCATCATACGTTCCAGATCGATAACAGTACCGACTGGAACGCTATCTTCTCGCTTTGTCAGGCCATGAGCCTGTTTGCCTCTCGTCAGACAATCCAGATCGTGCTGCCAGAGAATGGTCCTAACGCGGCCATCAATGAACAGCTGACCATGCTGGTGAGTTTATTACACGGCGATCTGCTGCTTATCGTACGCGGTAACAAGTTCACGAAAGCGCAGGTAAACGCGGCCTGGTTTACCCAGCTTGCCACCAATGCGGTACTGGTTACCTGCCAGACGCCAGAACAGGCGCATCTGCCAAAATGGGTTGCCGCGCGCGCAAAGCTGCACAATCTGCAACTGGATGATGCCGCCAGCCAGCTCCTTTGCTATTGCTATGAAGGCAACCTTCTGGCACTGGCGCAGGCGCTGGACAGGCTCGCCCTGCTGTGGCCCGATGGCAAGCTGACACTACCGCGCGTGGAACAGGCGGTGAACGATGCCGCGCACTTTACTACCTTCCACTGGGTTGATGCGCTGCTGTCGGCGAAAAGTAAGCGAGCCCTGCACATACTGCAACAGCTGCGCCTGGAAGGGAGTGAGCCGGTCATTCTGCTCCGCACGCTCCAGCGCGAATTACTGCTGCTGAACAACCTTAAACGTCAGTCGGCACATACGCCCCTGCGCGCCTTATTCGATAAACATCGCGTCTGGCAGAACCGTCGGGCGATGACCACGGAGGCGATAAACCGCCTGAGCCAGGAGCAGTTGCGTCAGGCAGTGCAACTTTTGATGCGCGCCGAACTGACGTTAAAACAGGACTACGGCCAGTCTGTCTGGGCGGAGCTGGAGAGCCTCTCTTTGCTGCTCTGCCATAAGGCGCTGGCAGACGTATTTATCGATGGGTGATATGCATTCTTTACAGGCAATGTATGGCGGGACCTTCGACCCGGTACACTATGGGCATCTTAAGCCGGTAGAAATCCTCGCGAATTTGATTGGGTTGCAGCGGGTAATCATCATGCCGAACAATGTTCCTCCGCATCGTCCTCAGCCAGAAGCAACCAGCGAGCAGCGCAAAGCGATGCTCGCGCTGGCTATCGCAGATAAGCCTCTCTTCACGCTGGATGAGCGCGAATTGCGCAGGGATACCCCTTCCTGGACATCGCAAACGCTGCGGGAGTGGCGCGCTGAGCAGGGGCCCATGCAACCGCTGGCGTTTATCATCGGCCAGGATTCCTTGCTCAACTTTCCCAGCTGGTACCAGTACGAAACCATTCTGGAAAACAGTCATCTGCTGGTCTGCCGCCGTCCGGGCTACCCGTTGACCATGCGCGATGCGCAGCATCAGCAGTGGCTTGACACGCATCTGACGGACAATATAGAAGACCTGCACAGTCTACCCGCCGGGAAAATATACCTCGCTGAGACGCCGTGGTTTGATATTTCCGCGACCCTCATCCGCGAGCGTCTCCAGCAGGGTTTAGACTGTGACGATCTCCTGCCCTCGCCCGTGCTGGCCTATATCCACGCACACGGTTTGTATCAGAAAAGTACAGATGCCTGATCATCACCGGCGAAATTGTCTGTTAATGTTTATCCTGCCTTGACAGGCTAAGCCATACTGATATCCTCCGCTGCCAGACTTTCCCGCCGATCGCTGCTTTACAGAAATTGTTTTACAAAAATGGCGATGCAATCTCAGGCGGAGGGTGGGATGATACCCGCCTTCAAAAGCCGGGCGGTGACATTTGTCCCGCGACTGGCGTCAGTTCAGGTATACTGACTGGCCACGAATTCATAGTTGTACAATCTCATTCACCCAGGGGGAAAACTTGCAGGGTAAAGCACTCCAGGATTTTGTTATCGACAAAATTGATGACCTGAAAGGTCAGGACATCATCGCTATCGACGTTAAGGGTAAATCCAGCATCACCGACTGCATGATCATCTGCACCGGGACCTCAACTCGTCACGTTGTTTCGATTGCTGACCATGTTGTTCAGGAATCGCGCGCGGCAGGGCTGCTTCCGCTGGGCGTTGAAGGTGAAGCGACCGCTGACTGGGTGGTTGTCGATCTCGGCGATGTGATTGTCCACGTCATGCAGGAAGAGAGCCGTCGCCTGTATGAGCTGGAAAAACTCTGGGGTTAATGCGTGAAGTTGCAACTGGTCGCCGTCGGCACCAAAATGCCGGACTGGGTACAAACCGGTTTTACTGAGTATCTGCGTCGTTTCCCAAAAGATATGCCGTTCGAACTGGTGGAGATCCCAGCAGGAAAGCGCGGCAAGAACGCAGATATCAAACGTATTCTCGATAAAGAGGGAGAGCTGATGCTGGCTGCCGCAGGCAAAAACCGCATCGTGACCCTCGATATCCCGGGAAAACCCTGGGATACGCCGCAGCTGGCGCACGAACTGGAGCGCTGGAAGCAGGATGGTCGTGATGTCAGTCTGTTGATTGGCGGACCAGAGGGGTTATCTCCCGCCTGCAAAGCGGCAGCAGAACAAAGTTGGTCACTCTCGGCGCTGACGTTGCCCCACCCGCTTGTGCGGGTTCTCGTGGCAGAAAGTTTGTATCGCGCATGGAGCATCACTACCAACCACCCTTATCACCGCGAGTAATGACTGACCAGGGTAATTTAAGCAGCGGATGAAACTACAGAATTCTTTTCGCGACTATACGGCTGAGTCCGCGCTGTTTGTGCGCCGGGCGCTGGTCGCCTTTACGGGGATTTTGCTGCTTACCGGCGTGCTGATCGCCAACCTCTATAATCTGCAAATTGTCCGCTATACCGATTACCAGACCCGCTCAAACGAAAACCGTATCAAGCTGGTGCCCATCGCGCCCAGCCGCGGCATTATCTACGATCGTAACGGCACCCCGCTGGCGCTAAACCGCACCATCTACCAGATAGAGATGATGCCGGAGAAAGTGGATAACGTGCAGAATACGCTGAACGCGCTGAGAAGCGTTGTCGACCTGACTGATGACGACATCGCTGCGTTCAAAAAAGAGCGCGCACGTTCTCACCGCTTCACCTCTATTCCGGTAAAAACCAACCTGACGGAAGTGCAGGTCGCCCGTTTTGCCGTTAACCAGTACCGTTTCCCCGGTGTGGAAGTCAAAGGCTATAAACGTCGCTACTATCCTTACGGCTCCGCGCTGACGCACGTCATAGGCTACGTCTCCAAAATTAACGATAAAGACGTCGAACGCCTTGATAAAGACGGCAAGCTGGCTAACTACGCCGCAACCCATGATATTGGCAAGCTTGGGATTGAACGTTATTACGAAGATGTCCTGCACGGTCAGACCGGGTATGAAGAGGTTGAAGTTAACAACCGTGGCCGCGTGATCCGTCAGCTCAAAGAGGTTCCCCCACAGGCGGGACATGACGTTTATCTGACGCTCGACCTGAAGCTACAGCAGTATATCGAAACGCTGCTGGCGGGTAGCCGGGCCGCCGTGATCGTGACCGACCCGCGTACCGGCGGTATTCTGGCGATGGTTTCTATGCCAAGCTACGATCCGAACCTCTTCGTGGATGGCATCTCCAGCAAGGATTACTCCGGCCTGCTCAACGATCCAAACACCCCGCTGGTGAACCGCGCCACGCAGGGGGTTTATCCTCCAGCCTCAACGGTAAAACCGTATGTCGCCGTTTCTGCGCTGAGCGCGGGCGTCATTACCCGTAATACCAGTCTGTTTGACCCTGGCTGGTGGCAGTTACCTGGCTCTGAAAAACGCTACCGTGACTGGAAAAAATGGGGTCACGGCCATCTGAACGTGACCAAATCACTGGAGGAGTCGGCGGATACCTTCTTCTATCAGGTCGCCTACGACATGGGTATTGATCGTCTGTCTGAATGGATGAGCAAATTCGGCTACGGACATTACACCGGTATAGATTTGGCGGAAGAACGTTCCGGCAACATGCCAACCCGCGAATGGAAGCTGAAGCGCTTTAAAAAACCCTGGTATCAGGGTGATACCATTCCGGTGGGCATCGGCCAGGGCTACTGGACGGCAACGCCGCTGCAAATGAACAAGGCGATGATGATCCTCATCAACGATGGCGTTGTGAAAGTACCGCACCTGCTGCAAAGCACCGTAGAAGACGGCAAAAAAGTGCCATGGATACAGCCGCACGAGCCGCCGGTGGGTGACATTCATTCCGGGTACTGGGAAATCGCCAAAGACGGGATGTATGGCGTAGCCAACCGCCCTAACGGGACGGCGCACAAATATTTCGCTGGCGCACCGTATAAGGTTGCCGCGAAATCAGGTACGGCTCAGGTCTTCGGTCTGAAAGCGAATGAAACCTATAACGCACATAAAATTGCCGAACGTCTGCGTGACCACAAGCTCATGACGGCGTTTGCCCCTTATGATAACCCGCAGGTTGCGGTGGCGATGATTCTTGAGAACGGCGGCGCAGGCCCGGCGGTGGGTACCATCATGCGTCAAATCCTCGACCACATCATGCTGGGTGATAACAACACCGAACTGCCAGCTGAAAACCCGGCAGCCGCTGCGGCGGAGGACCAATAATCATGACGGATAATCCGAATAAAAAATCGCTGTGGGATAAGATCCACATCGACCCTGCCATGCTGCTGATCCTGCTGGCTCTGCTGGTGTACAGCGCCCTCGTTATCTGGAGCGCCAGCGGCCAGGATATCGGCATGATGGAGCGTAAAGTTGGCCAGATCGCCATGGGTCTGGTCATTATGGTGGTGATGGCGCAAATACCACCGCGCGTGTATGAGGGCTGGGCGCCCTATCTCTATATTTTCTGTATCATTTTGCTGGTGGCAGTAGATGCGTTCGGTGCTATCTCGAAGGGGGCGCAACGCTGGCTGGATCTGGGGATTGTCCGCTTCCAGCCGTCAGAAATCGCCAAAATCGCCGTTCCGCTGATGGTGGCGCGCTTCATTAACCGCGACGTCTGCCCGCCGTCGTTGAAGAATACCGCCATTGCGCTGGTGCTAATTTTCCTGCCGACGCTGCTCGTGGCCGCACAGCCTGACCTCGGTACCTCGATTCTCATCGCCCTCTCCGGCCTGTTCGTCCTGTTCCTGTCCGGCCTGAGCTGGCGTCTGATCGGCATCGCGGTGGTCCTGCTGGCTGCCTTTATTCCTATTCTCTGGTTCTTCCTGATGCATGATTACCAGCGCCAGCGCGTGATGATGCTGCTCGATCCCGAGACCGATCCGCTGGGCGCAGGCTATCATATTATTCAGTCGAAGATTGCGATTGGCTCCGGCGGCCTGCGCGGAAAAGGCTGGCTGCACGGGACACAGTCGCAGCTCGAATTTTTACCGGAACGCCACACCGACTTTATCTTTGCCGTTCTGGCTGAGGAGTTAGGGCTGGTTGGCATTCTGGTGCTGCTTGCACTCTACGTGCTGTTGATCATGCGTGGGCTCTACATTGCCGCACGCGCGCAGACCACCTTTGGCCGGGTTATGGCGGGTGGATTAATGTTGATTTTGTTCGTTTATGTCTTCGTAAATATTGGTATGGTGAGTGGTATTCTGCCGGTTGTTGGCGTACCGCTGCCGCTGGTGAGTTACGGGGGCTCGGCACTGATCGTGTTGATGGCCGGGTTTGGTATCGTCATGTCGATCCATACCCACAGGAAAATGTTGTCCAAAAGCGTATAAAAATAAGGGGATCGCAATGCGTAAGCAGTGGCTGGGGATCTGCATCGCAGCAAGTTTACTTGCCGCCTGTACAAGTGATGATGGTCAGCAACAGGCAACCGTCGCGCCGCCGCAGCCTGCGGTCTGTAATGGCCCGATTGTTGAAATTAGCGGTGCCGATCCCGTTTATGAACCGCTGAACGCCAGCGTGAATCAGGATTATCAGCGCGACGGTAAAAGCTATAAAATCGTTCAGGATCCTTCCCGTTTCAGCCAGGCCGGCTTTGCTGCCATCTATGACGCTGAGCCAGGCAGCAATCTGACCGCGTCAGGTGAAACCTTCGATCCGATGCAGATCACGGCGGCACACCCGACACTGCCTATTCCAAGCTATGCGCGCATCACTAACCTGGCGAATGGCCGGATGATCGTGGTACGTATCAACGATCGTGGCCCTTACGGCAACGATCGCGTGATCTCCCTGTCACGCGCGGCAGCCGACCGTCTGAATACCTCAAATAATACAAAAGTGCGTATCGACCCGATTATCGTGGCGCAGGATGGTTCGCTGTCTGGCCCGGGCACGGCCTGTACCACGGTCGCGAAACAGACCTACGCCCTGCCCGCACGCCCGGATCTAAGCGGTGGTATGGGGGGCGCTTCAATGCCAGCAGAGCCCGCGCAGCCGCAGGGTGAAGTGCACGCCATCAGCAACGATACGCTACAAAGTGAAGATGCGACAGGCGCCCCGGTGAAAAGCAGTGGTTTCCTTGGTGCACCCACCACGTTAGCGCCGGGCGTGATTGAATCAAATGAACCTGCCCCAGCGCCTGCGCCCGTTGTTGCTGCACCCGCTACACAACCCGCCCCGGTGACCGCACCGGCTGCTACGCAGACTGCGGCGCCTGCGACGGCGAGCGGCAGCTACGTGGTTCAGGTTGGCGCCGTCAGCGATCGGGCCCGTGCAGAGCAGTATCAGCAGCGTTTAAGCCAGCAGTTTGGCGTGCCAGGCCGCGTTGAGCAAAACGGTGCGGTATGGCGTATCCAGATGGGTCCGTTTGCCAGCAAATCGCAGGCAGCGTCCCTGCAACAGCGTTTGCAGAGCGAGGCGCAGCTCCAGTCGTTTATCGCTGTTGCGAAGTAATTAATCGGTGGTATCCGAAATGTCAGTTTGTGTAAACCACGTTAACACTCTCATGATGAAAGTCGGATGCCTGCCCGTATAGCATTTGCTATAGTAAGGCACTTTTTTTAATTCCATCACGGATGTCGTAGTTCTGACCATGAAGACCACTTTTTCTGCTCGTTTTGTGCAGCGCATGGCGCTGACCACGGCCCTTTGCGCTGCTGCGTTCTCCGCAGCTCACGCGGATGACCTGAACATCAAGACCATGATCCCTGGCGTTCCGCAGATCGACGCGGAATCCTACATCCTGATTGATTACAACTCCGGCAAAGTTCTGGCAGAACAGAACGCCGATGCCCGCCGCGACCCGGCCAGCCTGACCAAAATGATGACCAGCTATGTTATCGGCCAGGCCATGAAAGCGGGTAAATTTAAAGAAACCGATCTGGTGACTATCGGTAACGATGCGTGGGCAACCGGCAACCCGGTGTTCAAAGGTTCATCGCTGATGTTCCTGAAGCCAGGCATGCAGGTTCCGGTCTCTCAGCTTATCCGTGGCATCAACTTGCAGTCCGGTAACGACGCCTGCGTGGCAATGGCCGATTTTGCAGCGGGCAGCCAGGACGCGTTTGTGGGCCTGATGAACAGCTACGTCTCTGCGCTGGGCCTGAAAAACAGCCACTTCCAGACCGTTCACGGCCTGGACGCCGAAGGTCAGTACAGCTCCGCGCGTGACATGGCGCTGATCGGTCAGGCGCTGATCCGCGATGTGCCAAACGAGTACTCTATCTACAAAGAGAAAGAGTTCACCTTCAACGGCATTCGTCAGACCAACCGTAACGGCCTGCTGTGGGACAATAGCCTGAACGTCGACGGCATCAAAACTGGTCACACCGACAAAGCCGGCTATAACCTGGTGGCTTCTGCCACTGAAGGCCAGATGCGTCTGATCTCTGCCGTGATGGGGGGCCGCACGTTTAAAGGACGCGAAACGGAAAGTAAAAAACTGCTGACCTGGGGCTTCCGCTTCTTCGAAACCGTGAATCCGCTGAAAGCCGGTAAAGAATTTGCCTCTGAACCTGTCTGGTTTGGCGATAACGACCGTGCTTCCCTGGGTGTGGACAAAGATCTCTATCTGACGATCCCACGCGGTCGTATGAAAGATCTGAAAGCCAGCTACGTGCTGAATACCACCGAGCTGCACGCCCCGCTGCAAAAGAATCAGGTCGTGGGTACCATCAACTTCCAGCTGGATGGAAAAACCATCGATCAGCGCCCGCTGGTGGTGCTGGAGGAAATTCCTGAAGGCAATTTCTTCGGCAAAATCATTGATTACATTAAGCTGATGTTCCATCACTGGTTTGGTTAAAAATTGAACACTTGAAAGTGTGATTTTGATCCCCATATACTACGTATCAGTAAAACTCCCGCCCCGTGGCGGGAGTTATTATTTTTTATACACACGCCGGAGCTGACATGAAAACCAAACTTAACGAACTGCTTGAATTCCCTACCCCTTTTACTTACAAAGTAATGGGTCTGGCGAAACCTGAGCTGGTTGATCAGGTGGTTGAAGTGGTACAGCGCCATGCGCCGGGCGACTACTCTCCATCAGTCAAACCGAGCAGCAAAGGTAACTACCACTCGGTCTCAATCACCATCACTGCGACACACATTGAGCAGGTTGAGACGCTGTACGAAGAGCTCGGCAATATTGAAATTGTTCGTATGGTGCTGTAGTCCTTCTGCGGTTACCCGGTTTGCCGGGTAACCCACTTTCCCGCTGTGATATACTCCCCGTTACCTATTCTCCCTTGTCTTCGGAGACATCCTTTTGTACCAGGATAAAATTCTTGTCCGCCATCTTGGGCTACAGCCTTACGAGCCTGTCTCTCAGGCTATGCATGACTTTACCGACAGGCGCGATGACACCACGCCTGATGAAATCTGGCTGGTTGAACACCTGCCGGTGTTCACTCAAGGCCAGGCAGGAAAAGCCGAACATTTATTGATGACGGGCGATATCCCGGTGATCCAGAGCGATCGCGGTGGACAGGTGACCTACCACGGCCCGGGCCAGCAGGTGATGTATGTTCTGCTTAACCTGAAACGCAGAAAGCTGGGCGTGCGTGAGCTCGTGACCTTACTGGAGCAAACCGTGGTGAATACGCTGGCTGAGTACGATATTGACGCTCACCCTCGCGCCGATGCCCCGGGCGTTTATGTGGGAGAGATGAAGATCTGTTCGCTGGGGCTGCGTATCCGAAAAGGCTGCTCGTTCCACGGGCTGGCGCTGAATATCAATATGGATTTGGCCCCCTTCCAGCGCATCAACCCATGTGGGTATGCCGGTATGGAAATGACGCAAATGCGCCAGTGGGTCGATACCGCCACGCCTGACAATATCCGGCCCGTGCTTCTGAAGAACTTTTTAGCACTGCTTAACAATCCCACCTACGAATATATTGCCGCTTAACTTACCTCGGGCAGTGGCTCAATTATTTGACCAGCCACTGCTTAATTACCGCATTTACGCTTTACAATAAACCGCATATTCTATATTTTCGAGTCGCCCATATATTAGCGTCACATATTAATTAGAACCTTAATAGAACCATCACCGGGTTTCGTGTAACGTGCGTGACAATCACCCAACTGCTTGTTTTCGATAAATAATGGAAACTTACTAAACACTTTACGAATCTCTGCAAGCATAATAAATAAATTCAACTATCATTCATATTGTGAATGGATACGGAGTAAGAGCGTGGAGCCTACTAATTTACCAGCCAAACGCCTGAATGAAACCAGCGGCGAAGATAAGCCGCAAATTTTTCGGACTTTACGTAATATTGATCTCAATTTATTGACTATTTTTGAGGCGGTATATGTCCATAAAGGTATCGTTAATGCTGCGAAAATTCTTAATCTCACGCCCTCTGCTATTAGCCAGTCAATACAAAAATTGCGCGCGATATTTCCCGATCCGTTATTTATTCGTAAAGGCCAGGGCGTAACCCCAACCGCGTACGCCACCCATCTGCACGAGTACATTAGCCAGGGTCTGGAATCAATACTGGGCGCGCTGGATCTCACCGGCAGTTATGATAAGCAACGAACTATCACCATAGGCACCTCTCCCTCAGTGGGCGTTCTGGTCATGCCGGCCATCTATCAGGCGGTGAAACAGCATGCGCCACAGTTGCTTATCCGCAACGTGCCCGTCACCGATCCGGAAACACAGCTGGCGCAATTCCAGACGGACCTGATCATCGACGGCAATAGTTTTACGGCCAGAGCGTTAGGGCATAACGTACTTTATACCGACACTCTGGCGCTCGTTTGTCGTCAGGCTCACCCTGCGTTGAGCGCACCTTTGACGCCAGAAAATTTGCGCCATTACGAACATGCGACATTTATGTCCGAAGGACAGGGTCAGGATCCGCTGCGACAACGTATTGACGAACTCTTCCCGGATCGTCCGATCAGCTTTAGCAGTTACAATATGTTTACCCTCGCGGCCCTGATTGGCAGCAGCGACTTGCTCTGTATCATGCCTGTGCGTCTCTTCACTTTGCTTCAAAAGTGCTGGCCACTGGAGAGCATTCCATTAAGTCAACTTACGACGGAATCTATTGAAATCTCACTGCATTACAACAAGCTAAGCCTGCGCGATCCGGTGCTGGAAAACGTCATCAATGTGATCCGCCAGACTTTTTGATCCGCCTTTCAGCGTAAGGCCCTGCCGCATGCGGGGCAAAAGGCACAAAACAACAACTATTTTACAAATTGGCGACCTGGCAGGCTGCTTTACCGCCCCTTTAAATGATATACTGCCTGTCGTTCGTTCAAAAATAGTTGATAATTACAACATTCCCTTGAATTGAAACGCTTTCCTTCGATATTCGCAACTGGAACACGCACGCTATGAGTAAACCCATTGTGATGGAACGCGGTGTTAAATACCGCGATGCCGATAAAATGGCCCTTATCCCGGTTAAAAACGTGGCTACAGAGCGCGAGGCGCTGTTAAGAAAACCGGAATGGATGAAAATTAAACTTCCGGCTGACTCTTCGCGTATTCAGGGGATCAAAGCGGCGATGCGCAAAAATGGCCTCCACTCTGTCTGTGAAGAGGCCTCCTGCCCTAACCTTGCTGAATGTTTCAATCACGGTACCGCGACGTTTATGATTCTGGGTGCCATCTGCACCCGCCGCTGTCCGTTCTGTGACGTTGCCCATGGCCGTCCTGTTGCGCCTGACACTAACGAACCGCAAAAACTGGCGCAGACCATTGCCGATATGGCGCTGCGTTATGTTGTTATCACCTCCGTTGACCGTGACGATCTGCGCGATGGCGGTGCTCAGCATTTCGCTGACTGCATTACCGCCATCCGCGAAAAAAGCCCGAACATTAAGATTGAGACGCTGGTGCCGGACTTCCGTGGCCGTATGGACCGCGCGCTCGATATCCTGACCGCGACGCCACCAGACGTGTTCAACCACAACCTGGAGAACGTACCGCGTATCTACCGTCAGGTGCGTCCAGGTGCAGATTACAACTGGTCGCTGAAGCTGCTGGAGCGCTTTAAAGAAGCCCATCCGCATATTCCTACCAAGTCTGGCCTGATGGTGGGACTGGGTGAAACCAACGCTGAGATCATTGAAGTGATGCGCGATCTGCGTCGCCACGGCGTCACCATGCTGACGCTGGGCCAGTACCTACAGCCAAGCCGTCACCACCTGCCTGTACAGCGTTACGTGAGTCCGGATGAGTTCGATGAAATGAAAGCCGAAGCGATGGCGATGGGCTTTACCCACGCTGCGTGCGGTCCGTTTGTTCGCTCCTCTTATCACGCCGATATGCAGGCGAAGGGCGAAGAAGTGAAATAAAGCTGTAAAACTTATTTACAGTAAAACAAAAAACCGGCCTCGTGAGCCGGTTTTTTTATGCAAGCCTTGCAGCATTGCCATTACTCTTTGTGTGAAAGCTTCTGTGCTGCGATGTCATCTTCGGCACTTTTCTTCGCTGCCGCGTCGTCATCGTTCATTGCTTTCTTAAAGCCCTTAATGGCAGCACCCAGGTCTCCACCCAGCGTGCGTAACTTCTTGGTACCGAACAGCAGGACGACCAGTGCGGCAACCACCAGCAGTTTGGTAATACTAATCTCACCCATAAATACCTTCTTTACATGAAACAGGCTGCATTCAGCGCCAAAGAAACCTGAACGTATTAACGGTCATCAGGCGCGCGCACACAATAGCAATCTGTAACAAGGTGAATCAAGCATTGTTGAAAAAAACATCATATTAATTGCGGTGGCGCAAACCTGCGGTTGCGCAGAACAGGTAATTGCTGACGCGCAAGCGTTATTCGTGCTGACGTTATCTCCGTCAGCAGTAAAGCAGGCGCTTCCGCCGCCGCGGCTACGGTCACTCCCAGCGGATCGACAACCCTGCTCTGTCCAATATTTTTATTGCCACATTCACCCGCAGCCACTACATAGCAGGTGGTGTCCAGCGCGCGTGCGGCCAGTAGCGTTACCCAGTGATGCTCCTTAAGCGGTCCTCTGACCCACGCGGCGGGCAGAACCAGCACCTCGGCCCCCTGTAGTGCCAGGTTCAGCGCCAGCTCCGGAAAACGGATATCGTAGCAGGTCATCAGGCCAACCTTAAAACCCTCCACCTCAATCAGCGGCGGAATTACACTCCCCGGATCGACCAGTCGCGACTCCTGGACGCTGAACGCATCATACAGATGAAGTTTGGCGTAGCTTGCGACAATAGCGCCTTCACGTATCGCCACCAGCGTGTTCACCGCCCGCCCCGGCGTGGAGGGAACATGGATAGTCAAAATGGTGGTGAGCGCGTTACCGACGCTTTCGGCCAGCAGTCGTTTCAGAAACGCCCCTTCCAGCATTTGCGCAGACTTTACCGACAGGTCCGGATCGCCATCATCGCGCGCCAGTAACGCTTCAGGAAGCACCAGCAGCGCCGCCCCTTTTTGCTTCGCCTGGTTCATCAGGGAGATGCACTTGTCCGCGTTTTCATTCCAGTCCGGCGTCACCGCAAACTGCCCTACTGCAACATACATAATTGTCTCCCGGTTAAAAACAGCGTTACACTCGACGCACTTACACAGCAAATAGCAGGTATTGACAGTGTTACAACTACTTATAGCCGTTTTTATTGGTGGGGGCACGGGTAGCGTTGCGCGCTGGCTCTTAAGCATGCGGTTTAACCCGCTGCATCAGGCCATTCCGATGGGGACACTGGCGGCAAACCTGATCGGGGCATTTATTATCGGGATGGGGCTGGCGTGGTTTAATCGCATGACCAACATCGACCCTATGTGGAAGGTACTGATTACGACCGGTTTCTGCGGCGGTTTAACGACGTTTTCTACCTTCTCTGCGGAGGTGGTGTTTCTGTTTCAGGAAGGCCGGATGGGCTGGGCGCTGACGAACATTGCTGTTAACATGCTTGGCTCGTTTGCGATGACTGCGATCGCATTCTGGTTATTTTCCTCCGCCAGCGGACATTAAGCGCGACAACCTTAATGTTGGCTTAATTTTTGTCTGTCATTCTTGGCTCAATATTGAACGAGGGTGATAGCATGAGAGAGAATCTGTCAGGCGTGGGTATGGTATTGCTAAGCGTCGCGATCGTCGCCAGCTTTCTGAAGATCTATCTTTTTGGTTGATTCATAACGAAAAAAACCCGCTCATTGAGCGGGTTTTGAAATTCTTGCTGACGCGTCTGAATTACAGAGCGATTACGTTAGCAGCAGAAGGGCCTTTGGCACCGTTAGTGATTTCGAACTCTACGCGCTGACCTTCAGCCAGAGTTTTGAAACCATTAGACTGGATTGCAGAGAAGTGTACGAACACGTCTTTGCTGCCATCTTCAGGAGTAATGAAACCGAATCCTTTGGACTCATTAAACCACTTAACGTTACCTTTAATCTTAGACATCAAAATTACCTTTACATTAAAAAACGACACAAATGCTGTGTCGGGTATCAGTACAACAATTGTGAGGCGTTTTGTCCAGCGGATCTTTGATAAAAAGTGACAAAAGTCGCGTTAATTTTCGCTGTCCGATTTTTATCCTTTACATTTCAATGCCTGTGCGTTTTTTGGCCGATTTACCAGACAAATTCAGTTAAAACTGAAACCGCATCCAGGCAAAGTAAACGTTACCGTTGTTATACGTACCCGGTATGTAGGTCATCTGAAACGTTGCCGGACCATAGCCGATGGAGGCAAGCGGCAACAGTACCGGAACAGGAATGTATTTCCAGTTATCACGCGCCGTGAACCCTGCCGTATAGCCCAGCCCCAGACGGAAGTTGTCGTCTGATAACGGACGCCAGGTTTTTTCCCAGCCGTAGCCACCAATAGGCTCCCATTTATTGTAGGAGTCCTTAAACGCCATCAGGTACAGGCCATGCCAGTTACCTTTTTCATCCCAGCGAGACTGACCAAAACCAGCCCCCCACGGACGCTCGTTATAACGGTCTGTTTTTTCTTTATCGTAGGCAAAACGTGCATGCCACGTAATGGCCGGAATATAGAGATCGTAATGTTCAGGTTCGTTCCATGTTTGCGCAACGTTATCCGTGAAGGTGGTGAACCAGCTTTTATCCGCTGTATTGCTCTGTGCATTAACAGCAGACGCAAATGATAACTGCGCAATAATAAACAATAAAATCAGGGGGAATTTAATTCGTACAATCACAATGCCATTACCATATTTAGTATTCGGTGCAGACCTTAGCACAGAATACTTGAATGAACGCTTAACAGCATGGGTGTTATTCCTAATTACCATCCCGTTCCTGAGAATAGTCTGAGGATACATAAACTGCATGCCTGAATAAGCACATGCAGTTGACATTTTTAACGTTGATGTAACAATTTGTAGAGTGCGGGAATAACTAACATCGACAATAACGGTGCAGTAACCATGCCACCAATCATCGGTGCAGCAATACGTTGCATCACCTCCGAGCCACTCCCATTGCCCCACATGATGGGCAGCAGGCCCGCCATAATCGTGGCGACCGTCATCACCTTCGGACGCACGCGCAGCACGGCACCTTCGTGGATCGCCCGCAATAGCACCGTATTTCCCCCTTCTGGCTCAAGCCTGTGATATTTATCAAGCGCATGATTCAAATATAGAACCATAATTACGCCGAATTCTGCTGCCACCCCGGAAAGGGCGATAAAGCCAACGGCCCCCGCCACAGACAAATTATATTCAAGCAGCCATAATAACCACACCCCACCAATAAGCGCGAAAGGCAATGTCCCCATTATTATCAGGACATTTGATATCCGCCTGAAGGTTAACCATAAAAGGATGAATATAATCATCAGCGTGACAGGTAAGACTATTTTAAGCGTCGCGGTCGCCCGTTCCAGATATTCAAACTGCCCGGACCAGGAGAGAGATACGCCCTGCGGCAATACCACCTTCTCCTCCACCCGTTTTTGCATTTCATCTACGGCGGACTTCAGATCGCGCCCGCGTAAGTCCACGTAGATCCAGCTGGAAAGGCGCGCGTTTTCACTTTTTAGCATCGGTGGGCCTTCCGTCACGACGATATCGGCCAGTTCCCCCAGCGCCACCTGGCTACCGCTGGCGGTTACTACCGGCAACACCCGCAACGTGTCGACGTTATCACGCAAATCGCGGGGATAACGCAGGTTGATGGGGTACCGCTCGCGTCCCTGGATCACCTCACCAATGTTATCGCCCCCGACCAGCGTGGAGACCAGGCTTTGCAGTTCATCGACGGAAACGCCGTAGCGCGCGGCTTTTTGCCGGTCGATACGAATATCCACGTAGCGCCCGCCCTCCAGTCGCTCCGCCAGCGCCGAGGAGACGCCAGGAACGTCCTTCACCACCTGCTCAATCTGCCGGGCCACGCGCTCAATGTCGGCAATATTATTGCCGTTCACCTTAATGCCGACCGGGCTTTTGATCCCGGTTGCCAGCATGTCCAGACGGTTACGGACAGGGGGCACCCACACATTGGCAATGCCCGGCAGCGACACGGTTTTATCGAGCTCCTCCACCAGCTTTTGCGGCGTCATTCCAGGCCGCCACTGCTCGCGGGGCTTAAAGTGGATAGTTGTTTCCAGCATGGTTAATGGCGCGGGATCGGTTGCCGACTCCGCCCGACCAGCTTTGCCAAACACGCTCGCCACCTCCGGTACGCTTTTGATCAAGCGGTCCGTCTGCTGAAGCAGCCGCGATGCCTCGCGAGCAGAGATCCCCGGCAGCGTGGAGGGCATATAGAGTAAATCCCCTTCATCCAGCGGCGGCATAAACTCACTGCCCAGGCGGCTCAGCGGCCAGAGCGTGGCGATCAGCAGCAGACATGCCAGTGCCAGGGTCGTTTTCGGGAAGGTCAGTACCTTATCAAGCAGCGGCTCATACAGGCGGATCAGGAGGCGGTTTATCGGGTTTGCCTTCTCATCCGGGATTTTCCCGCGAATAAAGAAGCCCATTAGCACCGGCACCAGAGTGATCCCAAGCCCGGCGGCCACGGCCATCGACCAGGTTTTGGTGAACGCCAGCGGCGAGAACATTCGCCCCTCCTGCGCTTCCAGCGAAAATACCGGTATAAATGACAGCGTGATGATTAACAGGCTGCAAAACAGCGCCGGTCCCACTTCAACCGCCGCCTTTTCCGCCAGACGCCAGTACTCTCCCGACGCAGGCTCCTTGCCCGGATTATCATGCCGCCACTGCTCCAGCACCTTGTGCATGTTTTCAATCATGACAATTGCCGCATCCACCATCGCTCCGATGGCAATGGCGATCCCGCCGAGCGACATCATATTCGCGTTAATGCCCTGATAGTGCATCACCACAAAAGCCCCAAGGATCCCCAGCGGCAGAGAAACCATCGCCACCAGCGCGGAACGCAGGTGGAACAGGAACAGCGCGCACACCAGTACCACCACGGCAAACTCTTCGAGCAGCTTGTGCGTCAGCGTTTTGACCGACTCCTCAATCAGCGTGGAGCGATCGTAGACCGGAACAATCTCGACGCCCTGCGGCAGCGTTTTTTGCAGCTCGCTCAGTTTCGCTTTTACCGCGCGAAGGGTTTCCAGCGCGTTCTGCCCGTAGCGCATCACGATTACGCCGCCAGCAACCTCCCCTTCACCGTTAAGCTCCGCCACGCCCCGGCGGATCTCCGGGCCAATGCCAATGGTGGCGACATCTTTCAGCAGGACAGGTACGCCATCGCGGGTGGCGATCACCACATTGCGAAAATCCTCCAGCGAGCGCAAATAGCCCGTTGTCCGCACCATATACTCCGCTTCGCCCATCTCCAGCAGGGCGCCGCCGCTCTCTTTATTGGCGGCCTGCACCGCGCCGGATAGCTGGCTGTGGGTAATATTCAGCGCGCGCATTTTCGCCGGGTCCGCCACGATCTGATACTGACGCACCATTCCGCCAATGCTTGCCACTTCAGATACATTCGGTACCGTCTTAAGCTCGAACTTAAGCGTCCAGTCCTGAAGGGCCCGCAGATCTGCCAGGCTGTGTTTTCCACTAGGGTCGATCAGCGCATATTCGTAGATCCAGCCGACGCCCGTCGCATCCGGCCCCAGCGACACCTTCACACCCGGCGGAAACTGCGCCTGTACCTGGCTTAAATATTCCAGCACCCGGGATCGCGCCCAGTAGAGATCGGTGCCATCCTCAAACAGCACATACACATAAGCGTCACCAAACATTGAAAAACCGCGCACGGTTTTGGCACCCGGCACAGACAACATGGAGGTTGTCAGCGGCCAGGTCACCTGATCTTCAATCACCTGCGGCGCTTTCCCGGGGTAACTCGCTTTGATAATGACCTGCACATCAGACAGATCGGGCAACGCGTCCAGCGGCGCGCGCTGCACCGCCCACCAGCCCCAGCTGGCCATCATCAGCGCGGCCAGGATCACCAGCAGGCGGTTACGCAACGAGGCGCGAATCACAGCGGCAATCATGGCGTCACCTCCGGCATCACGCTACGCAGGCTGGCTTCGGAATCAATCAGGAATTGCCCGGACGTCACCACCTTATCGCCCTCTTGGACCCCGGACAGGATCGCCGTCCAGCCCTGCGCCGTCAGGCCGGTTTTCACCGTCACAGGCTGGAAATAACCGTCCCCGGTAGCCAGCAGCAGACGCGCAGACTCTCCGCTGTTAATCACCGCTTCTTCCGGCACCGCCAGCACCGGCGGGCCTTTCAGCTCTTCCGCACGGCTGACGGAGAGGTACATGCCCGGCTTCAGCTTATGTGCGGAATTTTCCAGCACGATACGGGCTTTCAGGGTTCGCGTGGCCGCCTCCATCTGCGGCAGCAATTCGCTGACCGTACCGTGGAACTGCTCCCCCGGCCAGCTTTCTGAGGTTGCTACCACCTTGCTGCCCACCGCCAGAGACTGCGCCTGCGTTTGCGGGTAGTCGACCACCAGCCAGACCGGATCGAGGCTGGCGATCTCAAACAGCGGCGCCGTTGCGGTGATTTGCGCCCCTTCCCGCACGTCCAGCTTCACCACATAGCCCGCCCGGTCGGTGCGCAGAATGAGCGTGGTCTGCGGCTTACCGCTACGCTCCAGCAAACGAATGACCTCTTCTGGCATAAACTGCAACGCCAGCCGCTCGCGAGCGGCGCGGGTCAATGCGGCATCGCCAAGCTGACGAACCGCGAGATACTCCTGCTGGGCGGCGGTCCACTGCGGGATCCACAGTTGCGCCAGCGCCTCTCCGGCTTTTACCTGCTGCTGCGGCGCATTAACAAACAATTTTGACACCACGCCATTGGCCGGGGCTGACAACACCGAGACGTTACGTTCATCCGTTGCAACCGTGGCAAAGGCCGAGAACGGCGAAACCAGCTGGCGCATCTCAACGTTGGCGGTTTTCATCCCCAGGTTTTGCTGCTGTTGAGTGCTGATGGCCACGCCTGACGCCGCCTGCGCTTCATCGGCGTAGCGTGGGACCAGATCCATATCCATAAAGGGGGATTTACCCGGCTTATTGAAGCGCTGACCGGGCACCATGGGGTCGTACCAGTAAAGCACCTTGCGTTCTGATGGTTGTGAAGCCGCATCCGGCTGATGCGTCTGCTTCTGTCCGACAAAATAGCCGCCAACGGCAGCTATCGCGATGGCAATCGCCATTAACGTTGTTTTTTTCATTGCGCCAGCTCCTGCGGGATCAGCCAGTTCACGGCAGCCCAGGTTCGCGCCATTTCGCGCTCCGCCTGGTTCACCGCCAGTTCCGTATCCAGTACGCCACGACGCGCCTCCAGCAGGGCCGGAAGCGCCGACTGTCCAGAACGATATTGCGCCGTCAGCACCGCCAGCCGTTGTCGCTGCAACGGTAGTACCTCGTCCCGCTGACGCTGCCACACCGTTTGCGCAGCCTGATACTGCGCCACCAGCGTTTGCACCTGGGCAATGTGTTCGCGTTTGAGCAGCGTCAGTTGATCCACCGCCTGCATTGAGCGGGAAACATCGGCGGCGTAATCCTTGTCCTGACGTTTTGACTGGAACAAAGGCAGATCCACGCTGAACATCACGCCAGCCATATCGTCATAGCCTTCGGCGCGGTGGGCGTAATAGACCTCCACATCCACATCGGGTATCGCTGCCACGGCAGATTGCGCTGAACGCGCTTTCGCGGTCTCTGCTTCACGTCGCGCGGCCTCCACTTCCGGGTGTCTGGCAATCCCCTCCTGCAACGTTTTTTCATCGGCAGGAAGACGCTGATAGCGCGGCAGCGGACCGCGAACCGCCGTAATAGCGTGCCCTGTTAGCTCCAGCAGACGGCTTTGCGCCAGCTGCACATCCCGCTGCGCCAGCGTCTCTTTGTCGCGCATGGCGCTGAGGATCATTTGCAGGGCCAGTACGCTGTCCGGCGTTGCGCCTCCCGCCCCGACGCTCGCCTTCTGCACGCCCCGCTGGCGTTCCGTTTCACGGACCAGCGTTCTGGCCGTTTTCAGCGCCTGCTGTGCCAGCGCCAGATCCAGCCAGGCCTGGGCGGTATCACGCTGAAGCGCGGCACGTACGGCCTCGGATTTTGCCAGCACGCTTCGCGCCTGCGCCTGAAAAGTCTGTGCTTTACGTTCCCGCTTCTCTGAGCTGACGTAGCTTTGCATGATGCCAACCTTCTGCATGGTCATCCCTTCGCGCGTAAGCCGCCGATCGTTGCTGCCCTGTACCGGCACGTTTTCAATACCGAATTTCAGTTTTGGATCAGGTAATTGCGTGGCGGAATCCGCCATCGCATCCAGCGCCTGCGCTTCGTTACGGCTGGCGGAGAGTTCTGCCGAGTAGCGCTGGGCTTCGGTCAGGGTGTGTTCGAGCGTCCACGGCTCCGCCTGCGCGGCGGAGGTTAACAGGCCGAACAACACCCCACCGAGCCACAGACTCAGTGTGTGTTGTTTCATGGTGACCTCGCTTAGCGCGCTGGCGTCAGCGAGATAATCTGGAAACCGTCACCCGCACGCTCAAGCGTGAAGGTCACTTCATCCCCCGGTTTGGCGCCATTCAGCGTGGCGCCGGCAGATAAAGTAAACGGCATGGTCATCGCTGGCCATTTTAGTTCCGGTATGGCCTCGTGACGGAGCATGACGGCATTGTCAGAGATCGACTGAACCACGCCGCGGCCCTGCCAGGTCTGGTTTGCCTGAACGGTATAAGAAGCGAAAGAGATGGACGCGCCAACCAGCGCGGAAAGGAATAGGGTACGCATGATAAAACTCCTGTTAAACGTTAAGTAAATAAAATCAACGAATTAACAGGTTTTTACTCCCGAAACCGGCAATAGCGGATCGTTGCCGGCGGCCCCACAGCAGGAGGGGTAATAGACCACGCAGAATGGCTTGCAGATGAACACTCTGGCGTCGTTAAGGTCAGCGTCATGGCGGCAGGCAGCGCCACCAGATGCGGCTGGGCAGGTTCTTTTTGTACCTGATCCGGCACACAATGTTTTTCACACAGCGGTGAAGCACCGGCAGCATAATGCGGCCCCGGTTCCGCCATCATATCCATATGCTGGATGGTGGCCACCTCACCGCGCAAATCCATTGAACATTGATGGGAGGCGACGGCCACCTGACTCTGGATTAACAGCCAGCCAAACGCCAGCAAAAACATCAGCAGATGTTTTTTGATAAAGCGCAGGCGATACGTCCAGCTGGCGTGCATATTCAGATCGTCGGATAGGGTAAAAGTGAACCGAGTATAAGCAGGCAAAAGAATGAAAGAGAAGTGGTTTTAAAGAGATTTACGTTTTTAAATCGATTGTCGGCAAGCAATACTCAAAACCTTAACACTTCACCATCAATTTAATGACATATAATATCTATTCATCAGGTCAATAACGTCTTAATATAAATGACGCAGGGTTAGCAAAAATATCGTCATCATTGCCTTTAGTAGTCTCTTTCTTGATTTTAATCAGCAAGGACTGGCCATTTATTCGGCACATTTCAGGCTTCTTTTTTATTGATTATTTGTCTCTCGGGCAGCAAGGATACAGGGGAAATCATGCTTACTTTTCTCGAACTCCTCATTGGAGTCGTGGTCATTGTCGGTGTAGCACGCTACATCATTAAAGGTTACTCAGCCACCGGCGTGCTATTTGTCGGCGGCCTGACGCTGCTGATCATTAGCGCGCTAATGGGTCATCAGGTTTTACCCGCCAGCGAAGCCAGCACCGGATATACCGCTACCGATATTGTGGAATATATAAAAATTCTGCTGATGAGCCGCGGCGGCGACCTGGGCATGATGATCATGATGCTCTGCGGATTTGCTGCCTATATGACCCATATCGGCGCGAATGATATGGTGGTGAAGCTGGCTTCTAAACCGCTGCAATATATTAACTCCCCCTATCTGCTGATGGTCGCGGCTTATTTCCTGGCCTGTCTGATGTCATTAGCCGTTTCCTCAGCAACGGGCCTTGGCGTGCTGTTAATGGCGACGTTATTCCCGGTAATGGTTAACGTCGGGATCAGCCGTGGCGCAGCGGCGGCTATTTGCGCCTCTCCGGCGGCGATTATTCTCTCCCCTACTTCCGGTGACGTGGTGCTGGCTGCGAAAGCCGCGGAAATGTCGCTGATTGACTTCGCCTTCAAAACCACACTGCCAATCTCCATCACCGCTATTCTCGGCATGGGCGTGGCGCATTTCTTCTGGCAACGCTACCTCGATAAGAAAGAGAACGTCAGCCATGAGATGATGGACGTCAGTGAAATCACCACTACCGCCCCGGCGTTTTATTCCATCCTGCCCTTCACGCCGATTATTGGCGTGCTTATTTTTGACGGCAAATGGGGCCCTCAGCTGCACATCATAACTATCCTGGTGATCTGTATGCTGCTGGCGGCCATCCTGGAATTTGTTCGTGGCTTTAATACCCAGAAGGTGTTCACGGGTCTTGAAGTCGCCTTCCGCGGCATGGCGGATGCCTTCGCGGGCGTGGTGATGCTGCTGGTTGCCGCAGGGGTGTTTGCTCAGGGGCTGAGCACCATCGGCTTTATCCAGAGCCTGATCTCTATCGCCACCTCGTTCGGCTCGGCCAGCATTATCCTGATGCTGGTGCTGGTGGTACTGACCATGCTGGCGGCGATGACTACCGGCTCCGGTAACGCGCCGTTCTATGCGTTTGTTGAGATGATCCCTAAGCTGGCACACTCCTCCGGCATCAACCCGGCTTACCTGTCCATTCCGATGCTCCAGGCCTCCAACCTGGGTCGTACCATTTCTCCGGTATCGGGCGTGGTGGTTGCGGTGGCGGGAATGGCAAAAATCTCTCCGTTTGAAGTGGTAAAACGCACGTCAGTGCCGGTGCTGGTTGGCCTGATTATCGTTATTATCGCCACCGAAGTGCTGGTTCCCGGCGCTGCCTAAGCGAAATTCCTGCTTTCCAAAAAGCGCCTGCGGGCGCTTTTTGTGCTTTAATAACCCCCAGAAATTAATCGCGCCCAACCAATCAGGAAAGCAAATGTTCAGGAAGGATATCGTTATCCCGTCTGGCGCAGTAGCGCTTGCACTCTGTGTCTTCTCAATTCAGGCAGATCCGCTTAAGCCAACCCAGTACGGCGATTTCGATCGCTACGTTCTGGCGCTTTCCTGGCAAACGGGATTTTGCCAGAGTATGGTCGAACGCAACCGTGACGAACCGGAAGAGTGTCGCCTGCAAAAAGAGAGCAGCAACAAAACCGATTTTCTGACCGTCCACGGCTTATGGCCAGCGCTGCCGAAATCTATTGCCGCTCGCGGAGTGGATGAACGCCGCTGGATGCGCTTCGGCTGTGCCACTCGTCCGGTTCCGAATTTGCCGGAAGCAAAAGCCAGCCGCAAATGTGACGCCGCAGAGACCGGGCTATCGCTAACGGGCGCGGCGAAGCTGAACAGCGTGATGCCCGGCGCGGGCGGCAACTCCTGCCTTGAACGTTATGAATACGCGAAACACGGCGTCTGCTTTGGTTTTGATCCCGACGCTTACTTCGGCACCATGGTGCGCATGAACCAGGAAGTGAAAAATAGTGCGGTTGGGAAATTTCTGGCGGAAAACTATGGCAAGACCGTCCGCCGTAGCGATTTTGATGCAGCCGTGGCCAAAAGCTGGGGGAAACAGAACGTAAAAGCGTTCAAGCTTACCTGCCATGGCAATCCGGCTTATCTGACCGAGATGCAGATCTCGCTAAAATCCAGCACCATTAACAACTCGCTCTCAGCCAGCACCTTTGCGCCACAGCCGCATCCGGGCAACTGCGGCAAACAGTTTGTTATCGATAAAGCTGGTTACTGATTGTTCCTGCGCGCATCCGGGCGTACCAGATCGAAGCGATGGCTGTCGCTGATGCCGTAGTAGGCGGACGGTCCACCCGCACGCAGAATGGGCTGCGCTTTCGCGGTCTGGTAAATCCCCTCTTCCAGCAAACTCTCAGCGATATGGACGCCCACCACTTCGCCGAGCACCAGCCAGGTATCAATCGGTGTCCCATCCGCGCCGGTCAACTGAATGCACTGTGACAATCGACACTCGAAATTCACCGGGCTTTCCGCCACGCGCGGCGAGCGCACAAGCTGGCTGGCTACGGGCGTCAGGCCGGCAAAGGTAAATTCATCCTCGCCATGAGGGAGTGTGGCGGAGGTTTCATTCATCGCCTCAGCCAGATCGCGCGTTGCGAGGTTCCAGACAAACTCTTCCGTTTCGGTAATATTCCGCACGCTATCCTTCCAGCCGTTGCTGGAAAAACCAATGATCGGTGGGCGATAGTTAAAGCAGTTAAAGAAGCTGTACGGGGCAAGGTTCAGTTGACCGGCCTTATCACAGGATGAAATCCAGCCAATCGGACGTGGACCGATAATGGCGTTCAGCGGGTCGTGCGGCAGGCCGTGCCCCTGAGACGGTTGGTAAAAGTACATATCGCTCTCTCTACGCTGGGGCTGCAACGCGCATTGCCCGGTTTAAGTTTTACCAGCGTAACGAAATTTCCGTTAAGCGTGAATCGGGATGGCGGGTTTATTGCCAAAAATTCATATGGCGCACGAATGTGACCTTCATCACTTCAAACTTAGGGTTTCAGACAGTATCATCAGATAAGTTAAACCCTCGCTGCCAGACGGCGAGGGTTTTCTTTTGGATTGGTTTCTGCGTTACACGCAGCATTAACGACATGGAGTAAAAATGTCCAGACCTACGATTATCATCAATGAACTCGACGCAGAACGTATTGACCGACTGTTGGAGAAACCAGAATTCGCCTCGCTGCCGGTTGCCGATGCGCTGAACGAAGAGCTAGACCGGGCGCAAATGTGTACGCCTGAGACCATGCCGCATGATGTGGTCACCATGAACAGCCAGGTGAAGTTCCGCAACCTGACCACCGGGGAGGAACTCACCCGTACGCTGGTCTATCCGGCGCAGATGACCGACAGCAGCATGCAGCTTTCGGTGCTGGCACCCGTGGGCGCTGCGCTGCTTGGACTGCGCACGGGCGATACTATCCACTGGGAACTCCCGGGCGGCGCCTCAGCCCATCTGGAAGTGCTTGAGCTGCTCTACCAGCCCGAAGCCGCTGGCGATTACCTGCGTTAATCCCTTCTGAACAAGCGACCCCGCTTTGCACAGAGGATGCACCTGCATCCTCTTTCCGCAAATTCACCCGATTGTCTTATATCGGACAAAAACCGCTTAATCCATGTTTACTCTGTCGTAGTGCCGTGGGGACGAAACCTCACACAACGCCGCCGGGGAAGGCATTCACCAGTCCCTTCACTTTCTGCTGCGCTGCCTCCGGGGTGTCTGCGCCAGGCACCAGGATCACCTTGCGGCACTCCTCCTCCCGTTTTTCGAAGATCTTATAGGCGCGCTCCGCATCAGCCAGCGGAAGATAGTGGGTCACAATATCTTCCGGTGTAAGCAACCCTTTTTCGATAAGCGGCAGCAGCTCTCCCAGCCAGGCGTGGACGTGCGTCTGCCCCATCTTAAAGCTCAGCCCTTTATCGAAGGCATCGCCAAACAGGAAGCCATGGATGAAACCGGCGTACACGCCCGGCACGCTGACCACGCCGCCGCGTCGCACCGCAGCAATGCACTGGCGCAGGGCTTTGCCGCTGCTGCCTTCAATTTTCAGGTTACTGAGGATCGTTTCCGTCGTGCTGCCTTTGGCCTCAAACCCGACGGCATCAATCACCGCATCCACCCCGCGCTGCCCGGCCGTTTGCTCAATGATTTTCTCCGCCGCGTCGTTATCATCATCAAAGTTAATCGGGATCGCGCCGTAGCGCTCCTGGGCAAACCGCAGTCGATAGGGATGATGGTCAACCACAAAAATCTGCTCTGCGCCGAGAAGCCGCGCGCAGGCAATGGTCAGTAACCCCACCGGCCCGGCCCCGAATACGGCGACGCTGGAGCCTTTCTGGATCTGCGCATTTTTCGCCGCCTGCCAGGCGGTAGGCAGAATATCTGACAGGAAAAGCGCTTTGTCGTCTGACAGCAGCTGAGGCACTTTAAACGGCCCCACGTTGCCTTTCGGCACGCGCACATACTCCGCCTGTCCGCCCGGCACGCCGCCGTAAAGATGGCTGTAGCCAAACAGCGCGGCAGGGGCGGGAATTTGCTTTTTGTTCAGCGCCGCGCCCTGCCCGCGGTTCGTGTTTTCGCAGGCCGCGTACTGTTGCATCTGGCAAAAGAAACAGTCACCGCAGGCAATCACAAATGGGATCACCACCCGGTCACCTTTCTGCACGTTCTTCACTTCGCTCCCGCACTCCACCACCTCGCCCATAAATTCATGACCAAAGATATCGCCGTGCTGGACCTTGGGAATTTTTCCGCGATAAAGATGCAAATCAGAACCACAGATCGCCGTGGCCGTTACGCGCAGGATGATATCGTCAGGCTGTTCGATGCCCGGATCGGGGACATTATCGACCCGAACATGATGTGGACCGTGATAGGTGAGAGCTTTCATGCAACCTCCGAAAGGGTGTGGGTAAGCTTATAAAAGGGTAGCTACCTCTCGGGATCTGCCCCGGAATCCGGCTGTTTTGAGATTTATCCTGGCGAGATAAAAGTGCTGTCGGGATTACAGAAACCATTTATATTTTGTGGTTGAATGATTGCAGCGTTTATAAACAAGGAGAAACGGGTATGTATCAAACAATCATTATGCCGGTTGATGTTTTCGAAATGGAACTGAGTGATAAAGCTGTACGTCATGCGGAATTTCTCGCGCAGCAGGACGGAGTTATTCATCTTCTGCATGTTTTACCGGGCACTGCCAGCCTGAGCCTGCATCGTTTCGCTGCTGATGTGCGTCGTTTTGAAGAGCATTTACAGCATGAAGCCGAGACGCGCCTGCAAACCATGGTCGGGCACTTCAGCATCGATCCTTCCCGCATAAAAACCCACGTCCGGTTCGGTAGCGTGCGTGACGCCGTTAATGAACTGGCCGCGGAGCTGAACGCAGACGTGGTGGTGATTGGTTCGCGCAACCCGTCTATTACCACGCACCTGCTGGGGTCGAACGCCTCCAGCGTGATCCGCCACACCCACATTCCGGTGATGGTCGTCAGATAAAAAAAGAGGCCACCTTTTGGTGGCCTCTTGTATTGCAGGTGTCGTCTTGCTTTCTTTTATTATGCAGTTTTGGTGCGGATCAGGTAATCAAACGAGCTCAGCGACGCTTTCGCCCCTTCGCCAGTGGCGATGATGATCTGTTTGTACGGCACGGTGGTGCAGTCGCCCGCCGCAAATACGCCCTTCACGCTGGTTTCGCATTTCGCATCGATGATGATCTCGCCCATGCGGTTGCGCTCAATTGCGCCTTCCAGCCAGGTGGTGTTTGGCAGCAGGCCAATCTGAACAAAGATCCCTGCCAGCGCTACGCTGTGGATATCGCCACTCACGCGGTCACGGTATTCCAGACCGGTCACTTTGCTGCCGTCGCCTTTCACTTCTGTCGTCTGGGCATTGAGCACAATGTCGACGTTATTCAGGCTACGTACTTTATCCTGTAACACCTGGTCCGCTTTCATCTCAGGGGCGAACTCCAGCAGGGTAACGTGTTCAACAATCCCCGCCAGGTCGATAGCCGCTTCCACGCCGGAGTTACCGCCGCCGATCACCGCTACGCGTTTACCTTTGAACAGCGGGCCGTCACAGTGCGGGCAATAGGTCACGCCTTTAGTGCGATACTGATCTTCGCCCGGCACGTTCATGTTGCGCCATTTCGCGCCAGTGGCAATGATCACGCTGCGCGCCTTCAGCACCGCGCCGGACGCCGTTTCAATCTGGTGCAAACCACCCTCGACCGCGGCCGGAACCAGTTTGCTGGCGCTCTGGCTGTCAATGACATCCACGTCGTAGTCGCTGACGTGCGCTTTCAACGCCCCGGCCAGCTTCTGGCCTTCGGTTTTCGGCACGGAAATGTAGTTTTCAATGTCTACGGTATCCAGAACCTGACCACCGAAACGCTCGCCCATCAGACCGGTACGGATCCCTTTACGTGCGGAGTAAACCGCTGCCGCCGCGCCCGCCGGGCCGGAGCCAACAATCAGCACGTCATAAGCATCGCGTTGGTTCAACTCTTCCGCCGCACGTTTTTCTGCGCCGGTATCCACTTTGGCGACGATTTCGGTCAGCGTCATACGCCCCTGGCCGAACTCCTGACCATTCAGGTAAACCGCCGGAACGCCCATCACGTTGCGCTCGGTGATTTCGTTCTGGAACGTACCGCCGTCAATCGCCGTGTGCTTAATGCGTGGGTTGAGCACTGACATCAGGTTCAGCGCCTGCACCACGTCCGGGCAGTTGTGGCAGGAGAGCGAGTAATAGGTTTCAAACTCAAAATCACCGTCGATATCGCGGATCTGCTCCAGCAGCGCCTGCGCTTCTTTTGACGGATGACCACCGGTCCACAGCAGCGCCAGCACCAGGGACGTAAATTCGTGCCCCAGCGGAGAACCCGCGAAACGCGGCCCCTGGTCAGACCCTGGGTTGGCGATCAGGAAAGAAGGCTTACGGACTGCCAGCGTGTTGTCTTCTTTGAAGGTCACTTTCGGCGACAGCTCAGCAATCTCTGTCAGCAGCGCTTTGATTTCTGCCGATTTCGCGCTGTCGTCCAGCGTGGCAATCAGCTCAACAGGTTTGGTCAGTTTCTCAAGGTAGGCCTTGAGCTGGGTTTTCATGTTAGTGTCGAGCATTATTCTTCCCTCTCTTAAAACGTCATCATGCAAGCCGCCTTATACGGGCTGCCTGAATGCAACTTGCATCATGGTGCTGGAATGAAATGGGCGCGGGGAGCGCCCATTGATTGCCGGGTGGCACTTCGTTTACCCGGCCTACGATACTGTAGGCCTGTGCAAGCGTAGCGCCGCCAGGCTTTACAGACTTAGATCTTGCCGACCAGGTCCAGAGATGGCGCCAGCGTCGCTTCGCCTTCTTTCCATTTCGCCGGGCACACTTCGCCTGGGTGAGAAGCAACGTACTGAGCCGCCTTAACTTTGCGCAGCAGGTCAGATGCATCACGGCCGATACCTTCAGCGGTAACTTCGATAGCCTGGATAATGCCCTGCGGGTCAACAACGAAGGTCGCACGGTCAGCCAGGCCTTCATCTTCACGCATGTTGTCGAAGTTACGGGTCAGGGCGCCAGTCGGGTCGCCGATCATCGCGTATTTGATTTTCGCGATAGTTTCAGAGCTGCTGTGCCACGCTTTGTGGGTGAAGTGGGTATCGGTAGAAACAGAGTAAACGTCTACGCCCAGCTTTTGCAGTTCTTCGTAGTGGTCTGCAACGTCGCCCAGTTCGGTCGGGCAAACGAAGGTGAAGTCAGCCGGATAGAAGAAGAACACGCTCCAGCGGCCTTCGGTATCTTTCTCAGTAACTTCGATGAACTCACCGTTTTTGAACGCCTGGTTTTTGAAAGGTTTAATTTTGGTGTTAATCAAGGACATCTGTACTTCCTCCGTGTTTTCGTTGAGGTGTAAGGTAACCAACTTTGTTCATCGGGGCTAATGCGTATGCTTTATCAAATCAATCAGCCAAACCTTACAACAGCAACAAGACAGCAAGGTGAACCTTTTACAGGAAAGCCTGAAAGTAAAAAGGCCGCCTCAACGGGCGGCCCTGATACCTGAATTCCCCGCAGGTACATTCAGTGCCAGCCGAAGCTGGCGTTGCGTTGCGCTCTACATACCTTGTATCAAGGCCGTAACAGCGGTTTGATTACAGCACCCCTGCGCGCAATGAGCAATGCATAAGAGGGATAGTCCTGCCTATGGCTGTGATAGGCAGATTCGAACAGGTCATTGAAACATTATAAATTTAATTTCATTATGGGTTTCACGCTATATATAAACGCCATTTGTCATTCAAATAATTCAATCACACTTTAAAGATAAAATTATCTTAATAACTCTTGAAGATATGTTTCAATAATCCAAAGCCGTGATATATTAAGATCACTTAAATTTTAAATTAAGCGAGTTATTCACACGGATTGTAAAGGGTAACTACACTCTGTCGTACTCCATGGTGTGATAACGACAGCAAACTCAACTCACTCAGGACGAAACATGGCAAACCTCTACGACCTAAAAAAATTCGATCTCAATCTGTTAGTTATCTTCGAATGCATTTACCAACATCTCAGTATCAGTAGGGCTGCCGAGACGCTTTATATCACACCATCCGCCGTCAGCCAGTCGCTGCAACGCCTGCGCGGTCAGCTTGATGACCCCCTGTTTATCCGTTCAGGGAAGGGAATTACGCCCACCACGGTAGGTACCAACTTGCATCATCATCTGGAAAAAAATCTCAATCAGCTTGAGCAGACGATCAACATGATGCATCACTCGGACATCAAGAAAAAGTTCGTTATCTATTGCACTCAAATGGTGTCTCCTGGTTCGATGCTGGAACCGTTGAAGCTTTTAATATCTGAGGAGAATTATGAGATAGAACAAAGAGATATGCTTATTTCCTCCGAATCAGCGGAAGATTTGTTGGCCTATCGTAAAGCCGATCTCATCTTCTCTATCGCACCTATCCACAATCGCTCTGTGGTCTGCACCCACTTCACTACGGTGCCGATAGCCTTAATCTGTAGAGCAGACCACCCAAGGCTCGCTGACACAGCTACAGTGGACGCGCTATACCAGGAGAAATTCACTTTTTACCAGAGTGCTCATCCGGGTGTAAAAGAGTTCCAGAGTCGGGCCAATGACGCTTTTCCGGAAAGAAATATTGCTTTTCGCACCGACTCCCTTAGCTCTCTCATCTCTATGGTCAGTTCATCTGATTTGTTAGGCTATATCCCCGTGTCGATCTATGAAACATTTAAAGAATCTTTGAAATTAAAAAGGCTTGAGCCACCGTTTGCGCTGCCTGAATTAAAGATCTATATGCTCTACGGCCGTTCATCACTGAATAGCTCTGTTTTTTCAACATTCATTGAAAAAATGCATAAGCTCTGCGTTTCTCCGCCGTCTGCGTAAAATACATTTGCATGGTGAATATAATTAAAGCGAACCGAAAAAAATGACTCCGTGAAATTAAGGATAAATAATTCCATAATATCGTTTTGATTTTCCCAAGACATTTAACACGCAGGACGCGATTAATCATGTCGAACTATAAAATCCCTTTACAGGAAAATGTTTTAGACGCTTCTGCGGAACGCATACACTGGACGCTTAACAATTTCCCCAGGGTATGCGTTTCCTTTTCCGGTGGAAAAGATTCTACCGTGATGCTGCATCTTGTTGCCCAGAAAGCACGGCAATTAAAGCGAAAAATAGACGTCATCTTTCTGGACTGGGAAGCGCAATTCTCGTCGACCATTCAGCATGTTGACGCTATGAAAACGCTCTATCGGGATGTTATCCACCAGTTCTGGTGGGTAGCGCTTCCGCTCACGACCCAGAACGCCCTGTCACAGTTTCAACCTGAATGGCAGTGCTGGGAACCCGGAACAAACTGGGTTCGCCAGCCACCAGAAGATGCCATTACCGATTATCACTATTTCGATTTTTATCAGCAGGGAATGACGTTTGAAGCCTTCGTGCGCGAGTTTGCCGAATGGTATGCGCAAAGACGTCCTGCCGCAGTCATGGTGGGGATCCGCGCCGATGAATCTTACAACCGCTTTCTGGCTATCGCGTCGGCGCGTAAGCAGCGCTTTTCTGACGATAAACCCTGGACGACCGTCGCCCCGGGTGGGCACGCCTGGTATATCTACCCACTGTACGACTGGAAAACCGCCGACATCTGGACGTGGTTCGCGAAATCAAAATGTTGCTATAACCCGTTATACGACCTGATGTACAAGGCGGGGGTGCCGCCGCGTTATATGCGCATCTGCGAACCGTTTGGTCCGGAACAGCGTCAGGGCTTATGGCTCTATCATGTCATTGAACCCGAACGCTGGGCGGCTATGTGTGAACGCGCCTGCGGCGTGCGAAGTGGAGGTATTTATGCCGGGCACGATAACCATTTTTATGGCCACCGGAAGATCCTGAAACCTGACCATCTCGGCTGGCGCGAATACGCCATGCTGCTACTCGACAGCATGCCGCAAAATACGGCGGAACATTACAGAAATAAAATCGCAATTTATCTCCACTGGTATCAAAAGCGAGGCCTGGAGGATATTCCCGATACGCAGGAGGGTGATATTGGCGCAAAAGATATCCCTTCCTGGCGACGCATTTGCAAGGTTTTACTCAACAATGACTACTGGTGCCGGGCTCTCTCATTTAGTCCAAACAAACCTAAACACTATCAACGCTACAGCGAAAGAGTGAAAGCCAAACGCAAGGAATGGGGGATTTTATGCAGCAGCAAATAATCAGAGAAATGCAGACGTACCTGCAGGCCCTTTCTGAAGAAGAGAAAATCGGCGCTATTAATGCCTTTCGCCAGGCATTACACGAAATCAGCCCTTTTAATAATCAACCCGTCGACTGCGTATTGTGGATAAAACAGACTGACATCACCGCCAATGACTACAACCCAAATAATGTCGCTCCGGCGGAGAAGCGGTTGCTCAGCAAATCACTGGAGCTGGATGGATTCACACAACCTATCGTTGTGACGGAAAATGCGCCTGAGAGCTATGAAATTGTCGATGGATTCCATCGCCATGAGCTTGGCAGTCATCGGGCTATTCTGAAGCGTCAACTTAAAGGTTACCTCCCTGTTACCTGCCTGCGTAAAGCACGCCAGGAAAAGTTCGATCGCATGGCTACAACCATTCGTCACAACCGCGCGCGTGGACGCCACCAGATCAATGCCATGTCAGAAATCGTGCGAGAACTGGTGCTTATGGGCTGGAGTGAGCAGAAAATTGGCCTGGAGTTGGGTATGGACAGCGATGAAGTGCTGCGACTGAAGCAAATCAACGGTCTGCTGGAACTCTTCGCGGACCGTCGTTTTTCAGAAGCCTGGACGGTTGAATAGTCAGAGCGAATTTAAGCGCGCAGCCGCTGCCAGCAGCGTCGACTCCTGCTTCGCAAAGCAAAGACGAATCAGTTTATGCGGGAAGGGATCGGCGCAGAACACCGACAGCGGAATGGCCGCCACGCCCACCTCTTTCGTCAGCCACTGGCAAAAACTGATATCATCCAGATCGGAAATCGCGCTGTAGTCCGCCAGCAGGAAGTAGGTGCCTTCGCATGGCAGGATCTCCAGCCGACTCTCGCTCAAGGCAGTCACAAACCGATCCCGCCGCGCACGGTAAAAAGCTGGCAGGTCCCGGTAATGTTCAGGTTCAGCGCGCAGCATATCCGCCAGCGCCAGCTGGGCGGGTGTGTTTACGGCAAACGTCAAATACTGGTGCACTTTACGCAGCTCAGCACTGATGGCGGCGGGCGCCACGCAGTACCCTACCTTCCAGCCGGTCATATGGTAGGTTTTCCCAAATGATGATACCGCGATTGCGCGCTCGCGAAGCTGCGGATGCGCCAGCACGCTGGCATGACCCTCTTCGGCAAAGCAGATGTGCTCATACACCTCGTCGCTCAGAACATAGATTTCACGTTCGGCGATGGCCTGCCACAGGGCGGCAAAATCGCTTTTCTGCCACACCGTCGCCGATGGGTTGTGTGGCGTATTCAGGATCACCAGCCGGGTTTTATCGCTCAGCAGCGCGGCAAACGCCTGCCAGTCCGGACGAAAATGCGGCGGCTGGAGCGCCACGCGTTTCACCACGCCACCGGCCAGTTCAATCGCCGGGGCGTAGCTATCGTAGCTTGGGTCAAAACAAATCACCTCATCGCCCGTACGCACCAGGGCGGTTATCGCCGCATACAGCGCTTCGGTCGCCCCTGCGGTTACCGTGATATCGCTGTTCGCGTCAGGCTTATGGCCGTATAACTCCGCCGTTTTATCCGCAATGGCTTCACGCAACGCCTGCACGCCGGTCATCGGCGCATACTGGTTGGCTCCCTGCGCAACGTAGTACGCCAGACGCTCCTGCAAATATTTCGGCCCGTCAAAATCCGGGAAACCTTGTGAGAGGTTAATGGCGTTGTGCTGCTGCGCCAGGGCGCTCATCTGCGTAAAAATCGTCGTGCCGAGATTCGGAAGTTTACTCTGCGGGATCAACGGGTTATTGCTCATTGTAGTGTGCCTGCCTGTAATACTTATGTTGCTGACACTATAACACGATGTTAGTCTTTGGCAATCAAGACGCTTAGACGTCTAAATGATATAAATATTCCTGACCGAGAGGGTAAAAGGAAATGACAGACAACCTGCAACTCACACACCTGGTCGAGGCCTGCCGCTGGATTGGCGCTAAAGGCTGGGCGCCCGCTACCGGCGGCAATATGTCCGTGCGTCAGGATGAACATCTGTGCTGGCTGAGCGAATCCGGAAAAGACAAAGGCAGCCTGACCACCGCCGATTTTCTACAGGTTGA
The DNA here is from genome assembly GCF_014893445.1 of Enterobacter cloacae complex sp. P29RS. Classification (NCBI taxonomy): domain Bacteria; kingdom Pseudomonadati; phylum Pseudomonadota; class Gammaproteobacteria; order Enterobacterales; family Enterobacteriaceae; genus Enterobacter; species Enterobacter cloacae complex sp. P29RS. Next base: position 50,033 of record NZ_JADBPZ010000025.1, read on the forward strand.
AATCGCCACCAACCGTGCGCCTTCTGGCCGTAAACCGTCGGCAGAGACCGGGCTGCATACCCTCATCTATCGCCTGTTCCCGGAGGCTAACGCCGTCCTGCACGTTCACACCGTCAATGCCACGGTGCTGTCGCGGCTGGTCAACGAGACCGAGCTGAAGATCTCCGGCTTCGAGATGCAAAAATCCCTTACCGGGCAGACCACGCATCGGGATACGGTGGCCATCCCGGTGTTTGACAACGACCAGGACATCGACGCCCTCGCCTCTCGCATCGCCCATTACGCGCAGGAACGCCCGCTTAATTATGGTTTTCTTCTGCGCGGTCATGGCTTAACCTGCTGGGGACGCGACGTGGCCGAAGCCCGCCGTCATCTGGAAGGTTTAGAATTCTTATTTGAATGCGAAATGCGTTTACGACAATGGGAGAGAGTATGATTCGCGCGATTGTGACGGATATTGAAGGGACCACCAGCGATATCCGTTTTGTCCATGATGTTTTGTTCCCCTACGCGCGTGAGCGGCTGGCGGCCTTTGTGACCGCGCAGCAGTACGCCGAGCCGGTCAAATCGATTCTGGACAACCTGCGCGATGAAATCAGCACTCCGCATGCCAGCGTCAGCGATCTCATCAACGTGCTGTTTACCTTTATGGATGAAGACCGCAAATCGACGGCGCTCAAAGCCCTGCAAGGCATCATCTGGCAGGACGGTTACATCAACGGTGACTTTACCGGCCATCTCTACCCTGATGTACTGCCCGCGCTGGAAAAATGGAAGGCACAAGGGATTGATCTCTATGTTTATTCCTCTGGCTCCGTCGCCGCGCAGAAACTGTTATTTGGCTACAGCGACGAAGGTGATATTACTCATCTGTTCAGCGGCTATTTTGATACCCGCATCGGTGCCAAGCGTGAGGTGCAGTCTTATCAAAATATTGCGGCGCAAACGGGCATCGCCCCGTCGCAGATCCTGTTCCTGTCGGATATTCATCAGGAGCTGGACGCGGCTGAACAGGCGGGTTTTCGCACCCTGCAACTGATACGCGGTGAAGATGACGGCGCAAGCCATCACCATCAGATCCACCAGTTTGACGAGATTAACCCGGAGCAGATCCCTTCATGAGCGCATTGACCATTTATTCCGATAAAGACGCCAGTCATCACCTGTGGCGCAGCACCGACGCCGCCGAGATTGCCCAACAGCTCAACGCCAAAGGCGTGCGGTTTGAACGCTGGGCGGCAGACCGTGATTTAGGGCAGGATCCCGCGCCTGAAGCCGTGATTGAGGCGTATCAGCATGCAATCGACAAGCTGGTGGCAGAGAAAGGTTATCAGAGCTGGGACGTGATTAGCCTTCGCGCCGACAATCCGCAGAAAGAGGCGCTGCGCGCGAAGTTTCTCAACGAGCACACCCACGGCGAAGACGAAGTGCGCTTTTTCGTGGAAGGGGCGGGACTATTCTGCCTGCACATCGGCGATGAGGTGTATCAGGTGCTGTGCGAGAAAAACGACCTGATTTCCGTACCCGCAGGCACGCCGCACTGGTTTGACATGGGTTCAGAGCCGAACTTTACGGCGATTCGTATTTTCGACAATCCGGAGGGATGGGTGGCCCAGTTTACGGGTGATGGGATTGCGGATGCGTATCCACGCCTGGCCTGATCTTTTCTCCCTCTCCCTGTGGGAGAGGGTCGGGGTGAGGGCACCAGCGCGCACTAAGCGTTAAGCCCTTTCACATACCCCACCAGCTGATCCAGCACAATCCCCCACCCTTCGTGAAATCCCATCTGTTCATGCTGCTCGCGGATTTCCTTCGTGGGGTGGCGCGCAATCGCCTTATAGCGGGTTTTGCCCTCCCCGGCGTCTTCCAGCAACAAAATTGCCGTCATAAACGGCTTCTCGACCGGCTTCCAGCCTTCGGTATAACCGTCGGTAAAGACCAGCTTTTTACCGGGATCGATTTCAAGAAATACGCCCCGGTTATCCATCCGCTGCCCGTCCACCTCAAACACGGTATTGAATCGCCCACCCACGCGCAGATCGAGGTCGCATTCAGTCACCTTATGGGGAGCAGGAATGAAGAAGTTTTTGATGTGCTCCGGTGTGGTCCAGCAGAGCCACAGCAGGTCGCGCGGTGCATCCACCACGCGTTCCAGTTTTAAGTCTGTTTCAGGATCGAGCGTCACGATAACGTCCTCTAAAGGGAACCCCTTACAAGGATAGTCCCACTCAGGCGAATTTCCCTTTCGCTACCTCTTCAGGGGTGACCACGCCCGTATCCAGCACCCAGCCGCTAATCAGCGAGGCGGGGGTAACGTCAAACGCCGGGTTATAGACCTGCGCCTCTTGCGGCGCCCACTGCACCGCGCCAAAGCTTCCCGCCACGCCCGTCACTTCGCTGGCCGCGCGCTGCTCAATCGGGATCGCGTCACCGTTCGGGCAGTCCCGGTCGAGGGTCGTTTGCGGGGCGGCGACGTAGAACGGAATACCGTGGAACTTCGCCAGCACCGCCAGGGAATAGGTGCCGATTTTGTTCGCCACGTCGCCGTTGGCGGCAATGCGGTCTGCCCCCACCCACACGGCATCCACCTGCCCTTTTGCCATCAGGCTGGCGGCCATGGAGTCAGTAATCAGCTGATAAGGCACGCCCAGCTCGCCCAGCTCCCATGCGGTCAGCCTGCCGCCCTGCAACAGCGGACGGGTTTCATCCACCCAGACGTTGCTGACATTCCCTGCCTGATGCGCGCGGGCAATCACCCCTAGCGCCGTACCGACGCCCGCCGTTGCCAGCCCGCCGGTATTGCAGTGGGTCAGCAGGCGGCTGCCGGGCTTCACCAGCGCGCTACCCGCTTTCGCAATCGCGTCGCAAAGCCGTTTGTCTTCATTAATCAGGCGCAGCGCTTCAGCCACCAGCGCCGGAACGAACGCTTCCTGCCACAGCGCAATCTTCATGCGGTCGAGATTGTTCATCAGGTTCACCGCCGTCGGGCGGGAGGCACGCAGGGTCTCCAGCGCCGCCGCCAGCTCATCGCGGCCTTTACCGCTTTCCGCTAACAGCGCCAGCAGCAGGCTTGCAGAGAGACCAATTAACGGCGCGCCACGCACGCGCAGAGCGTGGATATGCCCAACCAGCGCCTCCACCGTCGAGGCATCCAGCCAGCGTTTCTCCTGCGGAAGCGCCTGCTGGTCGAGAATATAGAGCTGATTATTCGCCACCCGCAGGCTGGTCGTCTGTAATGTCTGCATGTCGTTAATTCCCTGTTGCGTTGTTGTAGCACATTGTGTCAGGATGAAATCCAGATGTATAGACGTCTACATGTCTTAATTAGCAAAACTGAGGAGCAGGCCATGTCGCAATACCGTACCTTTACCGCTCAGGACGCCGTGGAGTATGCCAGGCAGTTTGGCGGACTTGACGATCCGTCATCGCTGGTGGAGGCGCAGGAAATCGGCGACGGTAACCTCAACCTGGTCTTTAAAATATTCGATAGCGCGGGGGTGAGCCGCATCGTCGTTAAGCAGGCGCTGCCCTATGTGCGCTGCGTCGGCGAGTCCTGGCCGCTGACGCTGGATCGCGCTCGCCTGGAGGCGCAAACCCTGGTCGAGCATTACAAGCACAGCCCTGAGCACACGGTGAAAATCCACCACTTTGACCCGAAACTGGCGGTGATGGTGATGGAAGATCTCTCCAACCATCGCATCTGGCGCGGCGAGCTGATTAACAACATTTACTACCCGCAGGCGGCGCGGCAGCTGGGTGAATATCTGGCTCACACCCTGTTCCACACCAGCGATTTTTATCTGCATCCGCACGAGAAAAAAGCGCAGGTGGCAAAATTCATCAACCCGGAGATGTGCGAGATCACTGAAGATCTGTTCTTTAACGATCCGTACCAGATCCACGCGCGCAACAGCTACCCGGCCGATCTGGAGAACGATGTTGCCGCCCTGCGCGACGACGCCCAGCTTAAAATCGCTGTGGCCTCCCTGAAGCACCGCTTCTTTTCGCATGCCGAAGCCCTGCTGCACGGGGACATTCACAGCGGCTCAATTTTTGTGGCCGGCGGCAGCCTGAAAGCCATCGACGCCGAGTTCGGCTACTTTGGCCCGATTGGCTTTGACGTTGGCACTGCCATCGGCAACCTGCTGCTGAACTTCTGCGGCCTGCCGGGGCATCTGGGCATTCGCGATGCCGCCGCCGCGCGCGAGCAGCGCCTGACCGATATTCAGGAACTGTGGAACACCTTCGCGGAGCGCTTCCAGGCGCTGGCGAATGAGAAAACGCGCGACCCCGCGCTCAGCGCGCCGGGCTATGCCTCTGCGTTCCTGAAAAAGGTCTGGCACGATGCCATCGGATTCTGCGGCACCGAGCTGATTCGCCGCAGCGTCGGGCTTTCCCATGTGGCGGATATCGACACCATTCAGGATGAAGCGATGCGTCACGAATGCCTGCGCCACGCGATATCCCTCGGCAAGGCGCTGATTGTGATTGCTGACCGCATCGACAGCGCGGAAGAGCTGGTCGCGCGAGTGCGGCAGTACAGTTGAGAACGTTTGCCCGGTGGCGCTGCGCTTACCGGGCCTACGGGTGCAAAATGTAGGCCGGGTAAGGCGAAGCCGCCACCCGGCAAAAACTCACCCCAGATACTCAATCACTGACATCCCACCGTTATAATCCGTGCTGTAAATAATCCCCTGCGCATCCACAAACACGTCGCACGACTGGATCACCTGCGGGCGATTGGGCCGCGTATCCATCATCTTTTCCGGCGCCGCGGGCACCAGCGCCCCCGTTTCTACCGGGCGATACGGATTGGAAATGTCATACGCGCGCACGCCCGCGTTCTGGTACGTCGCGAAGATCAGCGTTGAGCTGACAAAGCTCCCCGGCCGGTTCTCGTGCAGGTTGTGCGGGCCGAAATGCGCCCCTTTCGCCACGTAGCCGGTTTCATCCGGCTGCGGGAAGGTAGAAATGCTCACCGGGTTCGACGGCTCGCGGATATCAAACAGCCAGATCAGCTTCTCGCCGTCCTGCTGGTTATCCAGCACCGCCTCGTCCAGCACTACCAGCAGATCGCGATCCGGCAGCGGAAGCGCGGTGTGCGTCCCGCCGCCAAACGGCGGGCTCCAGTTACGGTGGCTAATGAGCTTAGGCCGGGTGCGGTCCTTCACGTCCAGCAGCGTCAGGCCACCGTCGCGCCAGCTGCCGTACGCGGTATCGCCTGCAATAATCGCATGGTGCAGAGCGTAGCGTTTGCCTTCCGGCCAGTTCGGCTGTTCGCCTTCGGCCTGATTCATCCCCGGCAGCCACCAGCGTCCCGCCACTTCAGGCTTGCGCGGGTCCGCCAGATCGATGGTCAGAAAGATGTAGTCGGTAAAGCCGTCAATCAGCGCTGAGACATACGCCCAGCGGCCACCGACGTACCAGATGCGGTGAATGCCGATGCCGCTCAGCGATAAAAAGCCTATCTCGCGTGGCCTGTCCGGTGTGGAGATATCAAAGACGCGAAGCCCGGCGCTCCAGCCTTTATCCTGCACATCGCTGACGGTCTCCCCCACCTGGCGGGTGTAGTAAACCTTCTCATCGGCAAAACGCGCATCGGCAAACAGATCCCGGGCGTTGATCACCAGCAGCAGGTCGTCATGCGCCTGGAGATGCACATTCCAGGTACCCGGCGGCGCAGGCACGTATCCTGCGGCTTTTGGTTTTTTCGGGTCGCGCACGTCCACTATCGAAAAGCCCTGCGACACCATATGGCCGATATAGGCGAAACCGCGGTGTACCATCAGCTGCACGCCGTCCGGGCGACCGCCCTGATCGCTATGGCCAATCAGCCGCATATTGCGGCTGTATTCGGGAGGGGGTAATTGAGACACCTTATGCTCCTTACGCCCGGTGGCGCTGCGCTTACCGGGCCTACGGGTGCGAAATGTAGGCCGGGTAAGGCGCAGCCGCCACCCGGCTTGGTTTACTTGTTTTTAGCGGCAAGGGTCGCAAACCACGGCGCGATAAAATCTTCCGTCTGGCCCCAGCCCGGAATGATTTTCCCCAGAGACGCCACGTTCACCGCGCCCGGCTGGGCGGTCAGCAGCGCCTGCGGAATGGCCGCCGCCTTGAAATCGTAAGTGGCAGGCGTCGCTTCTCCGGCAATCTTATTGGCAATCAGGCGTACGTTGGTCGCGCCAATCAGCTTCGGATCCACCGCCACGCTCACTGCCCATGGGCTACCCGGCTCGCGCATCAGCTGTAAATCCTGGTTGGAGATGTCGATGCTGTAGAGTTTGATCTCGGTTCGGCCGTTCTCTTTCAGCGCCTTATACGCGCCCTGGCTGAAGGCATCCCAGGTACCCCAGATGGCATCGATTTTACCTTTCGGGTATTTCGCGAGGATCGCGCCCACCTTGTTGGCAGTGTCGCCCTGCACGTCAGAGGAGACCGCGCCGATGGACTCCAGCTCTTTAATCTCCGGGTACTGCTTTTGCAGTTCTTTGTAGGCCTCCTGACGGCGCTCCATCGGCGGGAAGCCCGCGACCCATAGCTTGACGATATTGGCCTTGCCGTTGAAATCTTTCGCCAACTGGCCGAAAGAGAGGTTGGTCAGGGAGGCATCGTCCTGCTGGGTAACGGTTACGCCCGGGATCTCGCCGTTCACAGCGGTATCAAACACCGAAACTTTGATCCCGGCATCCACCGCCTTCTTCACCAGCGCGGTGGAGTACGGATCGCGCCCCTGAGAGAGAATAATCCCGTCGTATTTCTGGCTGATGGCCTGGTTAACGAAATCCTGGAATTTGGCGTCGTCCCCGTTACTTAAAAAGGTGCTGACCTTAAAGCCGAGCTTTTTCCCTTCCTGAATCGCCCCGGCAACAAACTGCGTGGTGTTGTCGTCCGAGCCCAGGTTGCGGATCACCGCGATGCGGATCGGGCCGTCATGGCTGGCAATGGCGGTCGGAACCGGCGCGGGGGTAGCCGCCAGGCCCGGCAGAGAAGTGAGTAACCCAAGAGCTACCAAAGAGAGCGCAATCTTTTTCATTTATTATCCCGTTGTGTTGTCAGCGTTTTTGTATGTAGGTAATCGCCAGCGCTACCGCGAGCACCAGCCCTTTTATAATGTCCATGGCGTAATACGGCACGGAGAGCATCACCAGCCCGTTCGACAGCACGCCGAGGATCACCGCCCCCACCAGCGTACCCAGCGCGTTCGGCTTGCCGGATCCGGCCAGCGAGAAGCCGATCCACGCCGCCGCCACCGCGTCCATCAGGTAGCCGCCGCCCGCATTCACCTGCGATGAACCAATACGCGAGGCCAGCAGAATGCCGCCCAGCCCCGCCAGCAGAGAGGCAATCACGTAGGCTGCCACTTTGTAGCGAGTGGTGCGAATGCCGGAGAGGCGCGCGGCTTCGGGGTTGCCGCCAATGGCGTACATCCGGCGTCCATGGGTGGTCAGCGACAGGCCCAGTTGCGCCAGCACGGTCACCACCAGCATGACGATCACAATGGTCGGCACCTGCCCGAGCAGGCCAAACGCCGCCGGAATGGTCCCTTCCGCCATGTCGCCGCTCGGCAGTACCATGTTCTCGGTAATCGACCCGCCGTAGCTGTAGGTCATCGCCACACCCTGAATGACAAACAGGCTGGCAAGGGTCGCGAGCATGTCCGGAATGCGCAGGATGACGATCAGAAAGGCGTTAAACAGGCCGACCAGCGTACAGAGCGCGAGGGTCAGCAGAATCGACTCGGTGGTGCCAAAGCCGTGCCAGACGAAAAGCGAAATCACCAGCGCGTTCGCCAGCGACGCGGTAGATCCCACGGAGAGATCGAACCCGCCGACGGTCAGCGAAATAGAGACGCCAACGGCAATCACCGTCACGATGGCAATCGAGCGCAGAATGTTGATGATGTTGTTCGGGTCGAGGAAGCTGTCCGACGCCAGGCCAAACACCGCCACCAGCGCGACGACGGTCAGCAGCATGCCCCACTTATAAAGAAAATCGAATAGTTGCTGACGGCCAGACGCCGCCGTGGTCACTGAAAGGGCCTTGCTCACGACGCCGTTCCTCCGGTTGAATAATAAAGTAGTGTTTCTTCCCGGGCCTCTGCCCCGGCGATTTCCGCCACGATGCGACCGTCCCACAGCACGCAGATGCGGTCGCACAGACCGACCAGCTCGGCAAATTCACCCGAGGCGTAAATCACCCCTTTGCCCTCGCGCGCCAGGCCGTCGATCAGTTGAAACAGATCGGTTTTGGCCTTCACGTCCACGCCTTTGGTCGGCTCGTCGAATATCAGCACGCTGGCGTCATTGCGCAGCCATTTCCCGATGGCGACCTTCTGCTGGTTACCGCCGGAAAGCCGACGCAGCACCTGCCCCGGCCCACGCGTGCGCACGCCGACGCGGGCAATCACCTCTTCCGCCCAGCGCCACGCCTGACGATGACCAAACAGGCTCCAGCGCGAGAAGCTGTTATCGGCGCACACGGCAAGGTTCATGCTCACCGGCTCGTCGATAAAAATGCCCTCTTTGCGCCGCTCCTCCGGCACCAGCGCCAGACCGCGTAGCACCGAGTCTGCCGGATCGCGCGGTTTCCAGGCCTGATGGTTCAGCTCGCCGCGCGCCACGCGGCTTTTGCTGGCGCCAAACAGCGCCTTGCAGAGTTCCGTTTTCCCCGCCCCCGCCAGCCCGGCAATGCCGAGGATTTCACCTTTGCGCAGATGCAGGGAGATATCTTTCAGCAGCGCGTCGTCGTGCAGGCCTTCCACCCGCAGCAGCATCTCTTCACCGTGCGGCGGTCGCGGGGGCGGATAGATATCGCTCAGCTCGTGGCCGAGCATCTTCTCGACGATCTCCTCTCCGCTCAGATCCGCCATCGGGCCGGACTCAATCAGCCTGCCGTCGCGCAGCACCGTCAGGGTGTCGCAGATGGCCTTCAGCTCGTGAATGCGGTGAGAAATAAACACCACGCCAATGCCCTGCTGTTGCAGACGTCTTACTACCGCAAACAGACGCTCGCTTTCGTGCGCGTCCAGCGGCGCAGTGGGCTCATCAAGAATGAGAAAACGGCAGTGGTGCGAGAGCGCCCGCGCCAGCAAAATCTGCTGCTTTTCAGCCAGCGTGCAGCTGTCGATGGAACGGCGAACGTCCAGCGAAACATCCAGCTGCGCCAGCGCCTGCCGCGCCTGCTGACGAATCGCGCGCCAGCTGTAGCGGTGTCCCGGCTGCGCCAGCTGGTCGAGCATAATGTTCTCCGCAATGCTCAGCCCGGGGATCAGCGCCACGTCCACCTCCTGCTGCACAAGGTGGATACCCAGCCGTTTAGCATCCAGCGGCTCGCGGATGCTTACCTGCTGGTTGTTAATGCAGATTTCGCCTTCATAACGATCGTGCGTCCCACACAGCACCGCCATCAACGTCGATTTTCCCGCGCCGTTGGCGCCGGTCAGCGCATGCACCGACCCGCCATTCAGGGTGAAATCCACGCGCGACAGGGCCTGAAAGCCGGAAAAGGCCAGGCTGATACCGCGCATCTCAAGGCGACTGGAAACCATCCGCGTAAATCCTTCATTACTCTTCTGATTTAGCGAATTTTTCACAGCTCCGGTTGACTGACAACGACGGAAAAGGCATAAGATAAAGCGAAATATTATTAGCCATCCGGATGTCCAGACATAACATCGGGTTAGCGCTTGCTAAAAAAGGATAACTTCATGAGCAACACCAATATCCGCGTCGTGCCCGGCCCGGCGAACTACTTCTCTCATCCGGGAAGCCTTGCGCACCTGGATGATTTCTTTACTCCGGAACAGCTTTCCCGCGCGGTGTGGATCTACGGCGAGCGGGCTATCGAGGGCGCACGCCCTTATCTGCCGCAGAGTTTTAACGCGACGGGGGCAAAACATCTGCTGTTTAAGGGCCATTGCAGCGAGCGTGACGTCACTCATCTGGTGAACGCGTCGGGTGGTGAAGCCAGCGTGGTGATTGGCGTGGGCGGCGGTGCGGTAATGGATACCGTCAAGGCCGTGGCGCGTCGTCTGGGCGTGCCGTTCGTGGGCATTCCCACCATCGCCGCCACCTGCGCGGCGTGGACCCCGCTCTCCGTGTGGTACAACGATGCCGGGCAGGCGCTACAGTTTGAGATTTTTGACGACGCCAACTATCTGGTGCTGGTAGAGCCGCAAATCATCCTTAACGCCCCGGCGGAATACCTGTTGGCAGGCATCGGCGATACGCTGGCGAAGTGGTACGAAGCGGCGGTACTCGCCCCTGAACCGGAAAACCTGCCGCTGACCGTGCGTCTTGGCCTGAACGGTGCGCTGGCGATCCGCGACGTGCTGCTGGAGCGCAGCGAAGAGGCGCTGGCCGACCAGCAGCGCGGCGACCAGACGCAGGCGTTTCGGGACGTGGTGGACGCCGTTATCGCCGGTGGCGGTATGGTCGGCGGTCTGGGCGAACGCTATACCCGCGTGGCGGCGGCGCACGCGGTGCACAACGGCTTAACCGTGCTGCCGCAGACGGAAAAATACCTCCACGGCACCAAGGTGGCCTACGGCATTCTGGTGCAGAGCGCCCTGCTCGGTCAGGAGGACGTGCTGACGCAGCTGGTGGCGGCATACCAGCGTTTTAACCTGCCGACCACGCTTCGCGCGCTGGAGGTCGATATCCATAACCGCGACGAGCTGGACAAGGTCATTGCTCACACCCTGCGCCCGGTGGAGTCGATTCACTTTTTACCGATTACGTTAAGCCCTGACGTTCTGCGCGCCGCGTTTGAGAAGGTGGAATCCTTCAGCCGTTAATCGCGCCGACGGGCTATACCTAATGATGATTCTCTCCACTCTTGCAACGAGGTCATCATGCAGATCGATTTAACAGGTAAAAAGGCGCTGGTCACCGGCGCCAGTCGTGGGCTGGGTCGGGCAATTGCGCTGTCGCTGGCACGCGCCGGTGCCGATGTGGTTATCACCTACGAAAAATCCGTCGATAAAGCCCAGCAGGTCGTCGATGAAATCAACGCGCTGGGGCGACACGGCGAGGCGATTCAGGCCGACAGCGCCAGCGCGCAGGCGATTCAGGATGCGGTCACGCAGGCGGCGCGCTCCCTCGGCGGGCTGGATATTCTTGTCAATAACGCCGGGATTGCACGCGGCGGCCCGCTGGAGTCCATGACCCTGGCGGACATCGACGCTCTGATCAACGTCAATATCCGCGGCGTGGTGATCGCCATTCAGGAAGCGCTGGTGCATATGTCTGACGGCGGACGCATCATCAACATCGGCAGCTGTCTGGCGAACCGCGTGGCGCAGCCGGGGATCGCCGTCTACTCGATGACCAAATCGGCCCTAAACTCCCTTACCCGGGGTCTGGCCCGCGATTTAGGCCCGCGCGGCATTACCGTCAACCTGGTTCATCCCGGCCCGACCAACAGCGATATGAACCCGGAAGACGGCGAGCAGGCGGAAGCCCAGCGCCGGATGATCGCGCTTGGTCATTACGGCCAGCCGGAGGATATCGCAGCGGCGGTCACCTTCCTTGCCAGCCCGGCTGCGGGGCAAATTTCCGGCACCGGTCTGGATGTGGACGGCGGTCTGAACGCCTGATCGCAAATTTACTGTATGCCTCTGTCGCCCGGCAGAGGCCTGTTCGAGTCGCCTCGACGATTCGCGTTTTGCCGCTTTCTCGCGGTTTTTCTCCGCTCTACAGTACCCCATAAGAAATTCGGAATTTATCTAATAGTCTTATTATTTCCTTATGTTTTGTGTGGGCGTACAGTGGAGGTACGGATGAAGATCGTGTGGTCTAAAACAGCAGAGAAGCAGTTTTCTAAAATCGATCCTCGATATCAGAACCGCATTAAATTCAGGCTGGAGAAGATGGACGATAAAACATCACCTGTCGCGGATATCAAGAAATTATCTTCTCCCGAAAACCACTACAGGTTGCGATTAGGTGATTACAGGGTCATTTACACCTTCGGAGACCCGCCGGGTGATATCTGCTACGTAGTGGCAGTAAAACGCCGGACAACCACTACCTACCTTCATGAGGAGCATACGGAATATGACTATTCAGTTCATCAAGGATGAAGAAGGAAAAAAACAGTATGTTGTCATACCCTACGGTGAATATTTTCGCATGCGTTTAGCCATGCTTGAGTATGATGACGATGATGAAAACGACTGGGAAGACATCCCTTACGAATCAGACATCTACGATAACGTAGGTTTACCGGGTGAAGTGTGCGACATCATGCATAACGAGAACGTCAGCCTACAGGCCGCCTGGCGCATTTTACGCGGTATGTCCCAGCAGGAGGTGGCGGAGAAGCTTGGCATCAGTCAGTCCGCCGTGTCACAGCTGGAGGCGCTGGACTCCCGACCGCAAAAGCGCACCCGCGAAAAGCTGGCGGCAATTTACGGCTGTAAACAGGAGCAGATCAGCCTCTATTTACCAAAAGAGGGTTAACAGCACTTCGCCCCGCCCTTGCCACCGTAGCGGGCATCCTGGCGGTCGCGGAAAAATTCTTCGTAGGTCATTGGCGTCTGATCCGGGTGGTTGACGCGCATATGCTCGACGTAGTTGTCGTAATCCGGCACGCCAATCATCATTTTAGCGGCCTGGCCCAGGTATTTACCTGCTTTGGAAAGGGTGTCGAACATAGTCAGTTTCTCGTTTGTTTCCCTCACCCCGGCCCTCTCCCGGAGGGAGAGGGAGGATAAGAAATGTAGGCCGGGTAAGGCGAAGCCGCCACCCGGCACACGGGTTAATGCGCCCCTTTCGCCTGGGTGACAATCTCGTCCAGGTTCTCAGGCATTGGCTCATACGGCGTCTCTTTCGCCGTTGGCGTGTCGACTTTCAACGCCGCCAGCGCGGTTTTCAGAGAATACAACGCCAGCACCACAACCACCACCATAAAGAAGATGGTCAGCCCGGCGTCCAGACGGTTGTTAAACACCAGCTGCGACAGCTGAGATTCGGTGTACTGTGCCGGGATCTTGCCGCTGTCGATCATCGCCTGGAACTTGTTGGCAATGGCCAGGAAGCCCACCTTGTTGTCCGGGCTGAAGGCTTTCTGCCAGCCTGCTGTCAGGGTACAGATCAGCAGCCACGCCGTTGGCACCAGCGCCACCCATGCGTAACGCTGGCGCTTCATCTTGAACAGGACTACGGCACAAAGCATCAGCGCCATGCCCGCCAGCATCTGGTTGGCGATACCGAACAGCGGCCACAGGGTGTTAATCCCGCCCAGCGGATCGACCACGCCCTGATGCAGGAAGTAGCCCCACGCCAGCACGCACAGTGCCGTCGCCAGCAGGTTAGCCGGGAGTGAATCGGTACGTTTCAGATTCGGGGAGATCACCCCCAGCAGATCCTGCAACATAAAGCGCGCCGCGCGCGTACCGGCATCCACCGCCGTCAGGATAAACAGCGCCTCGAACAGAATGGCGAAGTGATACCAGAACGAGACATCCATCAGCCCGCCCAGCGCACCGTGCAGGATGTAGGCCATACCCACCGCCAGCGTCGGCGCCCCGCCCGCACGGGAGATAATCGACTGCTCGCCGACCTCGTTAGCGATATGCGTCAACGTATCAGGGGTGATCGCAAAGCCCCAGCCGCTCACCACCTGCGCAGCAGAGGCGACCACGTCAACAGTGCCGGCCGGGGCCAGTACCGCCATCGGGCTGTTCATCGCGAAGTACACGCCCGGGTCGATAATACAGGCCGAGACCAGCGCCATAATCGCCACGAAGGATTCCATCAGCATGCCGCCATAGCCAATCAGGCAGGCCTGATTTTCATTCGCCAGCATCTTCGGCGTGGTCCCGGAGGCGATAAGCGCATGGAAGCCAGACACTGCCCCACAGGCGATGGTGATAAACAGGAACGGGAACAGATTGCCGGTCCAGACCGGGCCGGTGCCGTCAATGAATTTGGTCAGGGCAGGCATGGTCAGGGTCGGGCGCATAATCAGAATGCCGATCGCCAGCCCGACGATGGTACCAATTTTCAGGAACGTAGAGAGGTAGTCACGCGGGGCCAGCAGGAGCCATACCGGCAGCACCGCCGCCACGAAGCCGTAGCCCACCAGCATCCAGGTCAGCTGCACGCCGGTGAAGTCGAAGAACGGTGCCCAGGTCGGGCTTTCCGCCACCCAGCCGCCGGAGATAATAGCAAACACCAGGAACACCAGGCCAATGACTGAAACTTCACCAATGCGTCCCGGACGCAGATAGCGAATGTAGATCCCCATGAACAGCGCCAGCGGAATGGTGAAGGCGACGGTATAGGTTCCCCACGGGCTGTGGGTCAAGGCTTTCACCACGATCATCGCCAGTACCGCGAGGATGATGACCATGATCATAAAGGTCGCCACCAGCGCAATCACCCCGGCAGTTGCCCCCATCTCCTCTTTCACCAGCTCACCCAGCGAACGACCGTCGCGACGGGTGGAGACGAACAGCACCATGAAGTCCTGCACCGCGCCCGCCAGCACCACCCCCGCGAGGATCCAGATCATCCCCGGCAGATAGCCCATCTGCGCCGCCAGTACCGGCCCCACCAGCGGGCCTGCCCCGGCAATCGCCGCGAAATGGTGACCGAACAGCACTTTTTTATCGGTCGGCACGTAGTCCAGACCATCGTTATGACGCACGGCCGGCGTCATGCGCGTGCCGTCTACGCCCAGTACCGTCTTCGCGATATAACGGCCATAAAAACGGTATGCGATCAGATAAATGCAGACGGAGGCGACCACGATCCAGAGCGCATTGATCTGCTCCCCCCGGTTGAGGGCGATGTAGCCCAGGGCAAAGGCTCCCACAACGGAGAGCCCTGCCCATATAAGGTATTTCCCTGAGTTGTTCATAATGGTTATCCGTTGTTGTGAAACAGTGAGATGTTACATTTTGTTTCTAGAACAACGGATAAAATTTAACAACTTTGAAACGCAATAATGCGTGGTCAAACCAGACATTTACACCACATTGTTAAGCCGATCACTTTCGTAGCGTCACCGTTCACACTTTTACCTTTTTCGGCCAGACACCGCCTTACGGAATGATTTGTATCATTTTTTTTGGCCATAACCTCGCCAGAATGATCCTGCGCAATCGCGTGCATACAAGGAAAAGGATATGAACAGTTCAGTACCTCAGGATAGTCAGGTCGGGCCGGGCGCGTACTTCGCGCTGGCGTTTGCAGCCGTTTTCTTCTCGGGTCTGTTAGGCGGACAAGAGTGGTACGGCGTCTTTGATTTCACCACCCTCAACGGCGCATTTGGCAAAGTGGTCAGCAAAGCCAGTCTGGATGACGGTACGTTAACCACAGCCAGCAGCGCCTTTCGCGGCACCGGCGGCAGCGGCGCGATGGACGGGTTTCTCTTCGCGCTCGGTTTAATTCCTGCGGTGATGTTCGCCCTGGGGATGATCAACGTGCTGGAGCACTATGGCGCCCTGCGTGCCGCGCGAAAACTCTTAACTCCTCTGCTGAGCCCGCTATTGGGGATCCCTGGCACCACCGGGCTGGCGCTGATTGGCAGCCTGCAAAGTACCGACGTGGGCGCGTCGCTTACCCGTAATCTCTCTGATGAAGGGCAAATCAGCGAAAAAGAGAAAGACGTTTTCGCCATGTTCCAGTTCTCCGCCGGGGCGATGATCACCAACTTTTTCTCTTCCGGGGCGATCCTCTTCACGCTGCTCGCCGTTGACGGCACGGCGGCGGTGCCCACCTCCATCGGGGCCTGTATCGCGGTGATGTTTATCATGAAAATTGTCGGCGCCAATCTGCTGCGCCTGATCCTGACGTTTACCCATAAAGGAGACGCCGCATGAGTGCCCCACAGTCCAATCCCGTCATTACCGATGTGTTTATCGAAGGCGCGCGCAAAGGCTGGAGCATTGCCACCAGCAGCACGCTGCCCAACGTGGTGATGGCCTTTATCATCATCAAGGCGCTGGAAATTACCGGCGCGCTGAAAGGGCTGGGCACGATCTTCTCCCCGCTGATGGGCCTGTTTGGCCTGCCGGGCGAAGCGGCCGCCGTGCTGATTGGCGGCTGGATGTCGATGGGCGGCGGGATCGGCGTTGCCATCAGCCTGTTTGATAAAGGCATCCTCACCGGCGAGCACCTGGCGATCCTGGCGCCCGCCATCTACCTGATGGGCTCGCAGGTGCAGTACCTGGGCCGCATTCTGGGGGTGATTGGCACCCGCGCCAAACGTATTCCGCTGATGATCGCCCTCTCGGTGGTCAACGCTTTCTTAGCCATGCTGCTGATGCGCATTATTCTCTGAACAGGACGTGAACATGAATCTTGACCATTATATCGAAGAGCTGAAAACCCTGGTGAACGTAGACTGCGGCACCCAGACGATTGACGGCGTCGCCGCTGTTGCAGGCATCATGCAGCAACTGTGGCAGCGCGAAGGCTGGCATACGGAGCAGGTGAACCTGGGCGACAAGGTGGGCCCCGGCGTCTTCGTCAGTAACAAGCCGCAGGCGGAACGGTTCGACGTGCTGCTGGTCGGGCATCTGGATACCGTATTTCCCGCCGGCACCGTGGCCGCGCGTCCGCTGAGCGAGGATGAAACCCGCCTGTACGGCCCCGGTGTCTCGGATATGAAGAGCGGACTTCTGAATATTTTGTGGGCAATGCGCGCGCTTGACGCCGCAGACAACGATCGTCTCGCGATTGCCGTTGCGATGAACCCGGACGAAGAGACCGGATCTGTCCATTCCCATGAGTGGATTGGCGAGCTGGCTAAGCGTTCCCGCTGCGTGCTGGTGTGCGAAGCCGCCCGCGCCGACGGTTCGCTGGTGAAAGCGCGTAAAGGGATGGCGGGCTATCACCTCACCTTTAGCGGCGTGGCGGCACACGCGGGCAATGACCCGGAAAAAGGCCGCTCGGCGATCACCGCGCTGGCAAAGAGCGTTATCGCCATCAATGCGCTGACGGACTGGGATCGCGGCACTACACTTAACGTCGGCGTAATTCAGGGCGGCAGCGCGGCGAACGTGGTCGCGGACAGCGCTGTGGCAGAACTGGACGTTCGCTTCTGGGAAAACGACGAGTATGACCGGGTGAACCAGGCGCTGGAGTTGTTATGTGAACAAGGCTTTTTAGACGGCGTGACCACCACGCTGACGCGGGTTAATCACAAACCGGCGATGGCCGCGAGCGACGCGACGCAGGCGCTGATGCAGCAGGTTGAAGCGGCGGGTAAAGCGGAAGGCATCGACATTACCTGGCAGGCAGTCGGCGGCGGCAGCGACGCCAACCACACCGCCGCGCTCGGCATCCCCACGCTTGACGGCTTCGGGCCGGTTGGCGCCGGGTTCCACAGCCCGGCGGAATGGCTGGATAAAGCGTCCATTGCGCCGCGAGTTCGGCTGTTGAAGCGGGTGGTATCGATGTTGTAACAACCGCCCGGTGGCGCTTCGCTTACCGGGCCTGCATGTTTCGTAGGCCGGGTAAGGCGAAGCCGCCACCCGGCACTCCCGCCGCACAATCTAACCCAGCACCATCGTACTCAACCGACACGTACAGCACCGCCGCCCCTGCTCGTCGAACACCACAATCTCCCAGCTCTGACTGGAGCGGCCCAGATGCAGCGGCTGACATACGCCGCGCACCTTACCGTGAGAGACCGCACGGTGGTGCGTAGCGTTCAGTTCCGTGCCCACCACATTCTGCCCGTCGCGGGTCATCAGAAAACCGGCCATCGACCCCAGCGTTTCCGCCAGCGCCGCCGACGCACCGCCGTGCAGCAGGCCAAACGGCTGGTGGGTGCGCGCATCCACCGGCATCTCCGCTTCCAGCGTATCGTCCCCGAGGCGGGTATAGACGATGCCAAGGTGTTCCACCATCGTGTTCTGGCTAGTGGCATTCAGCTCGTCGAGGGATAAATGACGTTTCCAGATCATTACGCCCCCAGCGTGGAGCCGCCGTCCACCACGATATCCTGCAAGGTGATATGGCTGGCGGCATCGGATGCCAGGAACAGCACGGTCGCGGCAATCTCCTGCGGACGGGCAATTTTACCGAGCGGAATGCCGAGTTTGAACTGCTCGCCGAAGCCGCGAATGCGCCGCTGTTCCGCATCATCGCTGGTCCACAACGTGCGCTGCATGTCGGTATCCGTAGAACCCGGCGACACCAGGTTGCAGCGTACGCCGCTGCCCGCCAGCTCCAGCCCGACGGTCAGCGCCAGGCTTTTCAGCGCCGCTTTCGACGCGCCGTAGGCGCTCATGCCGATGCGCGGCGTGTGCGCCGCGTCAGAGGCCACCGTCACAATCGCCCCGCCCTGCTGACGACGGAACTGGCCCATCGTCTGCTGGAACAGGTTGAACGCGCCGCCGACGTTGACCGCAAAGATCTGCTGCCAGTCCTCCTGCGAAAGCTGATCCGTCGCGCCCATACGCAGAATGCCCGCCGCGTTAACCAGCACGTCGAGCCGCTCAAGGCTGCTGAGCAAACGCCCGCAGACATCACTCGCCTGCGCCGCATCCGCCACGTCCAGCGTTTCGGTGGCAAACGGATATTCGCCGTGAGGGAAAGCCAGATCGAACCCGGTCACCTGCGCCCCGGCCTCCACAAATGCCAGCGCGGTCGCATAGCCAATGCCCTTACCCGCGCCCGTCACCCAGACGGTTTTACCGGTAAAATCAAAAGCCATCACTTCACCTCGCGGGAGAGCAGCGCCCACCAGGCATCGAGGGTCGGATTTTTTGCCAGCATCACGAAATCAATGTCGCCGTGCACTTTGCGCCAGCGGGCGGCCAGCGCCATCATCCGTACTGAATCCAGACCGTAGTCGATCAGGTTTTCGTCATCCATCGGCTCGTCGGACTCGTCCAGCAGCGGCAGGATCAGCTCACGCAGCGCGGCCTTCGTTGCCGGAACAGACGGCAGCAGCTCGTCGGTCATCACCACGCGGCCCGAACGTCCGGCCACGTATTTCAGCGACATCAGGTGCTCGTCGCGGGTGAAATCCGCCAGCGCGTCAGCGATAAAGAACGGTTTGATGTCGCGCATAAAGGCGTCGGTGGCGGTGGTCATGCAGCCGATGTGGGCGTACACGCCGGTGATCAAAAGCTGGTTGCGGCCGGTCTCTTTCAGCATCTGCTCCAGCGGGGAGCGGTGAAACGCGCTGTAGCGCCACTTCACCAGCACGGTGTCCGCTTCGTCCGGGGTCAGCTCAGCGACGATGCGCTGCTGCTCCGGCGAGCGAGTCAGACCCGGCCCCCACATATCGTTCAGCAGGGCGCGGTCTTCATCGCTCTGATCTTTCGGCTGCGCGGTGTAGTACACCGGAATATTGTGCTCTTTGCAGTACGCGCGCAGTTTAGCGATGTTCGCCACCACCTGCTGCATCATGTCGCTATTTTCGCCCCAGAAATTCAGGAAGTACTCCTGCATATCGTGGATCAGCAGCGCGGCGCGCTCCGGTTCAAACGCCCAGCTTACTTTACTGGTCGGCAGTTCGGCGGCGGTTGGCAGCGCATATGCGGTTAATTTTGGAATAGCCATTCTCTGTTCCTCAGCCCCGGGCGCGTTCAGCAAGCCACAGGCGCAACTGTTTCTTATCAACTTTGCCGACCGGCGTGAGCGGAAGCGCATCCACGCTCTCCACGCGGTCCGGCAGCTTAAATTCGGCAACGCCCTGCTCGCGCAGGAAGCGGCGCACCTCCACCGCGCGCAGCGGCTGTTTCACCACCAGGTACGCGCAGCTTTTTTCGCCCAGCAGGCTGTCCTCCATGCTCACCAGCGCGGCGTGGATCACCGCGTCGTGGCGCAGCAGCAGGTTTTCGATCTCTTCGGCGGCGATTTTCTCGCCACCGCGGTTGATCTGATCTTTCTCGCGCCCCTGCACGGTGATGTAACCCTGCTCGTCGATGGCGATCAGATCGCCCGAGCAGTAGAAGCCGTTGGCATCGAAGGCGCTGGCGTTGTGGTCCGGGCTGTTGAAATAGCCGCGGAAGGTGTAAGGGCCGCGCGTCATCAGACGCCCGACCTCCCCGCGCGGCAGCGGGTTACCGTCCTCGTCCGCCACCCACACTTCATCGTCCGGGCACATCGGGCGGCCCTGGGTATTGATGATGCGCTCCGGCGCATCGTCGAGGGCGGTATAGTTCACCAGCCCTTCCGCCATGCCAAATACCTGCTGAAGCTGGCAGCCAATTTCCGCCGGAATGCGCGCCGCAAGCGTGGCGGAGAGGCGCGCGCCGCCCACCTGGAGCAGCCTGAGGGATTTCAGCTGGGCGTTCCCCGCGCCGTCGGCAATCGCCTGCAACCACAGGCTGACCGCGGGCGGCACCAGCGAGGTGACGTTTATCTGATGCTGCTCAATCAGCGAGAAGCAGAGCGTGGCGCTCGGATCGTTCGCCAGCACCACGCAGCCACCCGCCGTGAAAACGCCTAACGATCCTGGCGAGCTCATGGCGTAGTTATGCGCCGCGGGAAGGGCGTTCAGATAGCGGGTGTGCGCAGTGATACCGCAGATTTCGTTGCTGCGACGGATGCTGTAGTCGTAATCGTTATGCGTGCGCGGGATCAGCTTCGGCGTGCCGGTGCTGCCGCCGGAGAGCTGGAAGAACGCCACTTCGTCGGCGGGCGTCGGGTTCGGGATGAAATTGTCCGCCGGGCGCGCAATCGCCGCCTCCAGCGCATGTTCGCCCTTATCGCCACGCAGCAGCACAACGCGTACCGAGCGATGCGCATCCACAAAGGTGTTGAGAAAATTATCGCCTGAGAACAGCGCGTGGTCGCGATCGGCAATCAGTACGGCGGGTTTGATCTGCTCCGCGTAGGCGTTGAGTTCACTGCGCTGATGGCTAAAGAGCGCGTTGACCGGCGCGACGCCGATTTGCAGTAGCGCGAAGAAGGTGATGTAGAACTCGGCCACGTTGCCAAGCTGCACCAGCGCGGTCTCACCGCGATGCAGCCCCTGCGCCTGAAGGGAGGACGCCAGATTCGTCACCGCCTGATTAAACGCGCGGTAGGTGATGCGGCGATCGCCGTCAATTATCGCGACCGTATCGCTGTCCGCATGGTCCGTCAGGATGTGGGTCAACGGCAGATCCTGCCAGTAGCCTTTTTCACGGTAGCGGCGGGCAAAATCCTCAGGCCAGCGGGTAAAAGGGATGGTCATGAGTATTCCTTAGTGCAAACCAAACACGTTGAGCATGGTGGAGAGCTTCACGCCCGTCTCGCGCCACTCGCCGACCGGGGAGGAAGCAGGCACAATGCCCGCGCCGGCAAACAGGCGAACGGTATTCTGATGCAGCCGCGCGCAGCGGATAGTTACCACCCACTCGCCGTTACCTTCGCTGTCGCACCAGCCGACGATGCCGCCGAACAGCTCGCGGTCGAACGGCTCCAGCTCGGCAATCAGCTCTTTTGCCGCCTGATGTGGGAAGCCGCTCAGCGCGGGCGTCGGGTGCAGCAGGCAAGCCAGCGTCAGGGCGTTCTCGTTTTCACGTGCCTCACCTTCTACCGGCGTGGCCAGATGCCACAGCGTCGGGGTGGTGATGAGCTGCGGGGAAGCCGGCATGCTCAGATGATGGCTACGCGGTTCCAGAATGGTTTTCATCGCCTGCGTGACCAGATCGTGCTCATGGCGGTCTTTTTCGGAGGCCAGCAGCTTAGTGCCCGCTTCGCGATCCAGCACATCGTCCGGCTGACGGCGCGCAGAGCCTGCCAGCGGCAGCGAGCTAAAGTGCGCGCCCTCTTTGCGCAGCAGCAGTTCCGGGCTGGCGCCCAGCAGCACGCCGCCGTCTTCCAGCGGTACGTGGAAGTTAAAGCTCGCCGGGTTCTGGGCGATAAGACGCTCCATCAGCGCGCTGCTATCGATCTGTTTGTCGGTAGCGATATCAATCAGGCGCGACAGCACCACCTTATTCACCTGCGGCGTAGCGGTGAGCGACGCGGCGCGAGCAACCATCTCCTCGAAAACCGGCTGCGACGGGATCTCGGTGCGCTGTTGCACGTTCAGCGTCTGCGCGCCGGAGGCATAACGTGCGGACTGCTGACGCGCCGGGCGGGAGAAGGTTTGCCAGCGTTGCGGAATAAACAGCGATGACGGTTTGCGGGTATCGAAGGGGATCGCCCCTACCATCACCGGATGGGCAATGCCGCTGTTTTTCGCATTCCGGAAAGCCTGAGCTAATTTCTGCTGAAAGGGACCCGCCGGATCGTCACCGCCGACGGCGGGTTCAGAAAAACGGGCAAAACAGCCGGACGTGGTAAAACTGCGGTAAGGCGACATAAAGAAAAAGCTGTCTGATTGCAGCGTTGTCGCGGTGTGCTGAACTTCCTCAGCCAGGGACGTGTCCATATCATCCTCCTTAAAATGATAAAAGAAGCAATAATGATTATCATTTATATTTTCGTCGGCTAACCTAATCCCACATCGCCCCGCTGTCAACCGTCGGGCAAATAACTTGTGCGACAAACGCTTGCATCCCTTCCCTACAGCCCTGAAAATGAGAAGCATTATCTTCAATAAAATCAGGATGCCGCTCTGTGAAAATCGCTGCCGTTTGCCGCAATGCCCTTCTTTTAACAGGACTTTTTGTTTTAGGACTAACCTCAGCCCTCGCCGCCGACTGGCCGCGCCAGGTCACCGACAGCCGCGGCGTTCACACGCTTGAGAGCAAACCGACGCGCATTGTCTCCACCAGCGTGACCTTAACCGGCTCCCTGCTGGCCATTGACGCGCCGGTCATTGCCAGCGGCGCGACCACGCCAAACAACCGCGTGGCGGATGCGCAGGGCTTCCTGCGTCAGTGGGGCGATATCGCCAAACAGCGTAAGGTTGCCCGGCTGTACATCGGCGAGCCGAGCGCCGAAGCCGTCGCGGCCCAGATGCCGGACCTGATTTTGATCAGCGCCACCGGCGGGGATTCCGCGCTGGCGCTCTACGATCAGCTTTCCGCCATCGCGCCGACGCTTATCATTAACTACGACGACAAAAGCTGGCAGGAACTGCTGACCCAACTGGGGACGATCACCGGGCAGGAGACACAGGCCGCAGAGCGCATCGCTGCCTTCGACAAACAGCTCGCCAAGGTGAAACAGCAGATGAAGCTGCCGCCACAGCCGGTGAACGCCATCGTCTACACCGCCGCGGCGCACACGGCGAACCTGTGGACGACAGACTCCGCGCAGGGCAAGCTTTTGCACCAGTTGGGCTTTACGCTGGCCGACGTACCTGCCGGGTTGCACACCTCAAAAAGTCAGGGCAAACGCCACGACATTATCCAGTTAGGGGGTGAAAACCTGGCGACGGGGCTGAACGGCGAAGGGCTGTTCGTGTTTGCCGGCGATCAGAAAGACGTGGACGCGATTTACGCCAACCCGCTGCTGGCGCATCTGCCGTCGGTGAAGAACAAGCGCGTCTGGGCATTAGGAACCGAGACGTTCCGCCTGGATTATTACAGCGCGATGTTGGTGTTGCAGCGTTTGAATTCAATTTTTAAATAAGTGGCACGTTCCCCGTAGGCCCGGTAAGCGCAGCGCCACCGGGCGTTTTGTCGGGTGGCGGCTACGCCTTACCTGACCTACAGGGTTTGCCTGAACCGACGCAACTCCACCAGAACCGCCAATAAAATCACGCCAACAACGGCTAACACAAACCCGCTGCTGCTCGCCGACGCCACCGGGGTCATTATCGCCCCCAGCCCGCCGAGGATCGCCGCGCCAATCGCATCGCCCGTGACGTTCTGCGCCGTCCACAGGCCGTTAATGCGCCCGAGCATCCCTTCCGGCGTCTGGGTCTGGATCAGGGTGTACTGTAAAAGAGAGCTGACCGCGCTCAGCCAGCCGAAAATCACCAGACACATCACCCCCAGCGCCCACACCGGCATCAGGCTAAAGAAACCAATGGCGATAAACGAGGCCAGCGTCGCCACCAGCATGATCAACCCCGGTCTCGCGCTCTGCGCCAGGTTGCCGCTGGTCAGCGCCCCGAAGGCCGCACCGAGCGGAATGGCGGCGTACAGCACGCCAATCTCTGAGGCGCTCATCTGCCACTCACCCGCCAGCGCCGGATACAGCACGCGCACGGCGCTCGCCATCGTCAGCAGGCCGCCGAGCAGCGCAATCCCGCCAATCAATGGGTTGCTGAACAGGAAACGAATCGCGGCCATCAGGGACTTCAGCGGATGCTCGCGCGGCTGCGGCGGGGGTGGCAGGAGCGGCAGACGCAGTAGCGTCAGGGTGGTAATAAACGTTCCCGCCGCGGCAAGGCCGTAGTTCCACGCCACGTTGCCGGTCGCCAGCAACAGACCGCCCACCATCGGCGAAATCACCGAGCCGAGACGTACGGTGAGCATGGTGATCGCCCCCGCCTGCATCAGGTTCTCGCGCCCGACCAGCGCGGGCGTGGCCGCCAGCAGCGCCGTCACGCCTAACGAAGCAAAAAAGCCGTCCCACAATCCCAGCACGTAAATGGCCACCAGCGACGGCTCCGGCAGCATGGCGTTCAGACACAGCCCGACAAAGCCCACCCCGCAGGTGCCGCGCGCCAGCAGGATCAGCTTTTTACGCTCGTAGCGGTCCGCCAGCACGCCGCCCACCATCAGGCCGATAAACATCGCCCCGCCGGTTAAGGTGACGGATAACCCCACCAGCCAGCTGGAGTGAGTCATGGTCTGGATTTGCACCGGTACGGCCACACCAAGCAGACCGAGGGACAAAATGGAGATAAAGCGAGCGATAAAAACGGCGCGATACGCCGGGTGTGTTTTGAGCAGGCTGAGGTTAAGCAGCCAGGATTTTTGATTCATGACAAAGCCTTGAGTCTATTTCTACCCATTCCATGGGCGCACATGCTAACATAGCCAAATAAGATAGATAACGATAATCACTATCATTATCAAATCATGGATGTTGCTATGTCGTTTTCCTCTTCTGCGGTGCGCGCCCTTGCCGTGCCCGTTTTATTGCTACTGCTAATCCTTGCGATTGCACTCAGCCTGCTGGTCGGCGCAAAACCGCTGCCCGCGTCCGTTATTGTCGATGCGCTATCCGGTACCTGTCAGAGCGCCGACTGCACCATCGTGCTCGACGCTCGCCTGCCCCGCACCCTTGCCGGATTGCTGGCTGGCGGTGCGCTCGGCCTTGCCGGTGCCCTGATGCAAACCCTCACCCGCAACCCGCTGGCGGACCCCGGCATTCTCGGCGTTAACTCCGGCGCCAGCTTTGCCATCGTGCTCGGCGCAGCGCTGTTTGGATTTACGTCCCCCTCTGAACAGCTGATGATGGCTTTTTGCGGCGCGCTGGCGGCCTCGCTGGTAGTGGCGTTTACCGGCAGCCAGGGCGGCGGCCAGCTCAGCCCGGTACGCTTAACGCTGGCGGGCGTAGCGCTCGCGGCGGTACTGGAAGGCTTGTCCAACGGCATCGCCCTGCTCAACCCGGACGTGTATGACCAGCTGCGCTTCTGGCAGGCGGGTTCGCTGGATATTCGTACCCTTGAAACCTTAAAGGTGGTGGTGATCCCGACGATCGTCGCTGCCGCCGTGGCGCTCTGTTTAAGCCGGGCGCTGAACAGCCTGAGCCTCGGCAGCGATACCGCGACCGCCCTCGGCAACCGTGTGGCGCGCACGCAGCTGACGGGGCTACTCGCCATTACCGTGCTCTGCGGCAGCGCGACCGCCGTGGTCGGGCCGATTGCCTTTATCGGCCTGATGATGCCGCACATGGCGCGCTGGCTGGTGGGGGCGGATCACCGCTGGTCGCTGCCGGTCACGCTGCTGGCGACCCCTGCCCTGCTGCTCTTTGCCGACGTACTGGGCCGCCTGCTGGTGCCGGGTGAACTTCGCGTCTCGGTGGTCAGCGCCTTTATCGGCGCGCCGGTGCTGATCTTCCTGGTTCGACGCAGACGCGGGGGTGGCGCATGATGGCCCCGTCCCGTCGTTTACTTACCAGCGTCGCCCTGCTGGTCGTCGCCAGTCTGCTGCTGACGGTCTGGAGCCTGCAAAGCGGTGCCGTAACGCTTGATTTCGCGCAGGTCTTTCACGCTCTCAGCGGCAGCGCGCCGCGTAACATCACCATGGTGGTCACCGAATGGCGACTGCCGCGCGTGGCGATGGCGATCCTGGTGGGCGCGGCGCTTGGCGTCAGCGGCGCGATATTCCAGTCGCTGATGCGTAACCCCCTCGGGAGCCCGGACGTGATGGGCCTGAATACCGGCGCGTGGAGCGGCGTGCTGGTGGCGATGGTGCTGTTCGGGCAGCATCTTACGGCCATTACCTTTACGGCGATGGCGGGCGGTATTCTCACCTCCCTGCTTATCTGGGCCCTGGCCTGGCGCAACGGCATCGACACCTTCCGTCTGATCATCATCGGGATCGGCATCCGTGCGATGCTGATGGCGTTCAACACCTGGCTTCTGCTACAGGCATCGCTGGAAACCGCGCTCTCCGCCGGGCTGTGGTACGCCGGCTCCCTCAACGGTCTGACGTGGGGAAAAACCTGGCCCGCCGCGCCGCTGATTTTGCTGATGTTTATTGGCGCGTTGCTGCTGGTCAGGCGCATGCGGCTGCTGGAGATGGGCGACGACAGCGCCTGCGCGCTGGGCGTGAGCGTAGAGCGCTCGCGCCTGATGCTGATGCTGGTGGCGGTCTTGCTGACCGCAGCGTCTACCGCCATCGCCGGGCCGATCTCGTTTATTGCCCTCGTGGCCCCGCATATCGCGCGGCGTCTTAGCGGTACCGCGCGCTGGGGATTAACCCAGGCGGCGCTGTGCGGCGCATTGTTACTGCTGGCCGCCGATCTCTGCGCTCAGCAGCTGTTTATGCCTTATCAACTGCCGGTGGGCGTGGTGACCGTCAGCCTCGGCGGGATTTACCTCATCGTCTTGCTCGTTCAGGAGTCACGCAAGAAATGACAGATTCAACATTCCGCTTGCGCGGCGAAAACTTGACCCTCGGCTACGGCAAAAAAATCATTGCCCGGGATTTATCCGTGTCCATTCCGGACGGCCACTTCACCGCCATTATCGGCCCGAACGGTTGCGGCAAATCGACCCTGCTGCGCACGCTGAGCCGCCTGATGTCGCCGGTTGAGGGTAGCGTGTTCCTCGACGGGGAGCAGATCCAGCGCTTCGCCAGCAAAGAGGTGGCGCGCCGAATTGGCCTGCTGGCGCAAAACGCCACCACGCCGGGGGATATTACCGTGCAGGAGCTGGTCTCCCGCGGGCGCTACCCGCACCAGCCGCTGTTTACCCGCTGGCGCAAGGAGGACGACGAGGCGGTGAAGCGCGCGATGCAGGCGACGGGCATCACCAATCTGGCCCAGCAAAGCGTCGATACTCTCTCCGGCGGACAGCGCCAGCGCGCCTGGATTGCAATGGTACTGGCGCAGGAAACCTCGATTATGCTGCTGGACGAGCCGACAACCTGGCTCGATATCAGCCATCAGATTGATCTGCTGGAGCTGCTGAGCGAACTGAACCGCACGCAGGGGTACACCCTGGCGGCAGTGCTGCACGACTTAAATCAGGCGTGCCGCTACGCGACGCATCTGATTGCGCTGCGCGACGGCGAGATTGTGGCGCAGGGCGCGCCGAAGGAGATTGTGACGCCGGATCTGATCGCGCGGATCTACGGCATGCGCTGCATGATTATTGACGATCCGGTGGCGGGTACGCCGCTGGTGGTGCCGTTGGGCAAGCGTGCGGTCTGATGCCCTCACCCCAGCCCTCTCCCACAGGGAGAGGGAGCAAACCCAACAAACATCAACCACGGTTCCGTAGGCCGGGTAAGGCGTAGCCGCCACCCGGCGCTTTTGACGTTACCCCAAAATATTCTTCAACACCGGCCCAATCTTCTCAAACGCCTGCGGTGAAATAATATCCACGTGGGCGCAGTCCTGGCTGTACACCTCCAGCGCACTCACCCACGGCGCCCATGCGGCCTGCGGATCCATGGTTCGCGTGCGTTCGGCGACAAACAGCGTCGCTTTACCGTCGAACCGTGAACTATGCGCGGTGGTGAGCAGCCGCACCGCATCGGCGTAGTTGCCTTCAATAGCGTTAAACAGCTCGCTGGAACCTTGCCCCTGCTGGGCGGCGATAAACGCCTGACGCTCGCGCTCAATTTCCGCCAGCACCTCCGGATCGAGGCCATTAGCCTCTTTCTCCGCCCAGTTCTGGGTTTCCGGCGGCCAGGTATCCAGCAGGCCGAGGAACGCTACGTTTTCACCCTGCTCGCGCAGACGCGCCGCAATGCCCTGCGCCAGCGTGCCGCCGAGGGAATAGCCGAACAGATAATACGGCCCCTGCGGCTGCTGCTTACGCAACGTGTTCAGATGATGTTCGATCACCGCATCGAGATCCGCACACTGCTCCATCGGCCCCTCAGGCCGGGGAGACTGAATACCGACGATTGACCAGCGCGGGCTGAGGTAGCGCGCCAGGACGCTAAACTGCCAGGCAAAGCCGGACGCCGGATGGAAGCAGAACAGCGTGGGGCCGTTGCTTTCACGCAGCGGGAGAACAGTTTCATACCCCAGACGCTGCGCCTGCTCGTCGCTCATCTGCGAGTCCAGCAGGCCGCTAAGCTTACTCACCGTCGAGGCGACCATAATCTGGCCCGGCGTGACCTTACGGCTGAACGCACGGCTGAGCTGAGCCGCGAGGCGCATCGCCAGCAGCGAGTGGCCGCCGAGGGCAAAGAAATCGGCTTCGATATCGTTCACTGCGCAGCCCAGCAGGGCAGAAAACGCCTGCGCCACGGCGACTTCGGTTTGTGTCTCAGGCGCGCGACCAGAGGTTTTGCTGGTCAGCTCCGGCAGCGGCAACGCCTTGCGATCCAGCTTGCCGTTGGCGCTTAACGGCAGCGCGCTGATTTGCAGCAGCACCACCGGCACCATATGTGGCGGCAGCCGGGCTTTGAGTGATGCTAGCAGCGCGTCGCGATCCAGCGGTAAGCCGGATTCGGAGACAACGTACCCCACCAGCTGGCGGGCATCGCCACCTGTCGCCGCTGCCTGGTTGAACACGCAGGCGTGCGCCACGGCCTGGGCCACATCCGGCAGCGCAAGCATGGCCCGGTCGATTTCGCCCAGCTCAATGCGCTGTCCGCGGATTTTTAACTGGTCATCGCTGCGGCCCAGATATTCTACCGCGCCGTTGTCCAGCCAGCGGGCAACGTCCCCGGTGCGGTACATCCGCTCGCCGGGGGCAAACGGATCGGCGATAAAGCGGCTGGCGGTAAGGTCGGGGCGTCCCAGATACCCCTGCGCCAGCTGGATGCCGGTGAGATACAGATCCCCCGCCACGCCGAACGGCACCGGGCGCATCATCGCGTCCAGAATGCGCAGCCCCGTATTCCACACCGGGAAGCCGATCGGCACGCTGTTCCCTTCCACCGCCGCCAGCTCGGGGCCGTACGCCGGATACCAGCTGACGTCCACCGCCGCTTCTGTCGGGCCATAGAGGTTGTGCAGCGGCGCATGGGTGAGCTGTTCCCACTCGCGGCACAGCGCAGTCGGCAACGCCTCGCCGCTACAGAACACCTGCTTCAGCGTCCTGCAACAGTCGACGTTTTCCGGCGTCAGCGAGGCGACGAACGCCGCCAGCATCGACGGCACGAAGTGGGTGGTGGTTACGCCATATTGTGCGAAGAAGCTCTGCATCGCCTGCGGATCGCGGTGCGCGTCCGGCTCGGCCATCACCAGCTTCGCCCCGGCGATAAACGGCCACCAGAACTCCCACACCGACACGTCAAAGCTGCACGGCGTTTTCTGCGCCACCACGTCATGCGCCGCCAGTGGATAATGATCCTGCATCCACTTCAGGCGGTTAACGATGGCGGTATGGCCGACCATCACGCCTTTTGGTCGTCCCGTCGAACCGGAGGTAAAGATTATGTACGCGGTCTGCTCCGGCTTCGCCAGGCGCAGAGGTTCAGCATCGGTGGCCGGTAATAGTGTGTTGTAACTAAAGGTGGCGATCGGCAGATCGTTAAAGCGCGGAAGCTGCTCGTCGGTGGTAATGAGCAGCGACGGCTTCGCGTCCTCCAGCATCATCCGCAGACGGTCGTCCGGGTAACCGGTATCCAGCGGCAGCCAGGCGGCGCCAGCTTCAACAATCCCGTGCAGCGCCAGGGTCAGGAACACCGAGCGCGGGAGCGCCACCGCCACGCTGTCGCCCGGCTTCACGCCGCGCGCGCGCAGCAGATTTGCCAGCGCGACCACCTGCTCGCGCATCTGGCGGTAGTTCAGCTCAGTATGGGCATCCGCCAGCGCCGGGGCGTCCGGCGTTTTGCTCGCCTGCTCCGCGACAAGGTCCGCCAGCGTGGTGGACGGCAGCGCCAGCCCGGTATCGTTGATTCGCGCCAGCCGCGCGTATTCCTGCTCTGATACGGTTTCCACGTCGCCACAGCGCAGCTCCGGGTTGGCGGCAAACTGCGTCAGCATTGCGTTCAGCCGCGCCGCGTGCCCCTTCAGCGTCGCCTCGTCGTAACGCTGCCTGTTGGCGAGGATCTCAATGCTTAGTCCGCCCTGCTCGTCCGGGAATAGCGCCAGCTCCAGATCGTTCACCGGGCCGGTCGCCAGCGTGTGGGTAATGGCCTCCACGCCGTCGATATCCAGCTGATAATCGAACACCTTGACGTTCAGCACCGGACCAAACAAGGGTTCGTCCCCTGCTGCCTGCCCGCTGTCGCGCACGATCTGCTCGGCGTCGTAGCGCTGATGGCGGCGCATCTTTTTCAGCTGGTTCGCCAGGCGCAGCGCCAGCGCTGGCAAGCTCTCGTGCGGGCAAATATTCACCGCCAGCGGCAGGACGTTGAGCACCGGTCCGGTCGCGGTCAGCGCGGCGGAGCCCATGCGGCGCATAAAGATAAACCCGGCGGCGTAGTCCAGCCGTCCGGTCAGGCGGCCCAGCCACAGCGCCACCAGCGCAAGCGCCAGATCGGTTCGCTGCGTTTGCCCGGCCGCCTGTGCAAGCTGGCTAAACGCACGGCCGTCCATCGCCATTTTCAGGCGCAGGATGTCGGTGGTGGCGGCACGTCCCGGCAGGGGCGCCGAAGAGAGCGAGACCGGAGAAGGAAGCTGTTGGCGCTGTTCGGCCCAGAAAGCACCGTCGCGCTGATACGCCTCGCTGTCGCGATAGCGCTGATACTCCTCCACCACCTCGGCGAACGGAGTAAACGGGGAGGCGGGCGCAGGTTCACCTTTCTGCCACGCAGCGTAAATGGCGGCGATCTGACGGGTAATGGCCGGGAAACTGAAGCCATCTACCACCAGATGATGATACCGCTGATACCAGTACCAGTGGTTTTCTCCCACCTGAATCAGCTGGTGAAACGCCAGCGGCTGGCCGCTGTCGACGCGCAGGTTCTGGTTGAGATCGGCCTCCATCAGCGCCACGGCGGCGTCGTGGGAGTTAACGCGCACAATGGACGGCTCCGGCAGGATCATGGCCTCATCGACCCACTGCCACACCTCGCCGTTATCCTCGGTGAAACGCATCCGCAGGGTGTCGGCCTGCATCATGCCTTCAGCGATGGCTTTTGCCAGCAACGGCGCGTCGATAGCGCCTTTCAGTTCGGTGTAGTGCGCCACGCTCCAGGCGTTTGGCAGGGAGGAAAGCTGCTCTGCCATCCAGATCCCCGGCTGGGCGGCGACAAGAGGGAGACGGTTCATGCGCGCTCCCCCGCAAAACAAGACGGCTCAAGCGTCTGCCACTGTTCCGCCAGCCACTGCTGGCACGCCTCCTGAGATTGCGGTTCGCACACCACGCGCCAGCCCGCGGGCAACTCGCACTCCTGCGGCCACAGGCTGTACTGCCCCTGGTCATTTTGCAAAATGGCGAACTGTCCCTGCGGATTATCGAAAGGATTGCTGAATTCCATACAGACTCCGTTATTGAATAAGCGGCTGCCAGAGGGTCATCAGCCCCTGTGTCAGCCCACCGCGCCAGCAAAGCGCATCGTGTCCGCCGTCAACCTGACGCCAGAAAACCGGTTGCTGAGTGTGTAGTTCGGCGAGGATCGCCTGGTTTGCGCGTAAGATAAGCGGCTCGTTGCGCCCAGCCTCAAGGACGATGCGCAGCCCGCGAGCGGTTTTTTCACCCGCTTTGAGTTGTTCAATGAGCAGCCCGTCCTGCTGCGCGCCGCGGTGCGGCCACCAGTAGGATCCGGACTGGCTGAGGATGCAGCCAAAACGCTGCGGCCAGTTGAGGCCCGCATAGAGGGAAGAGAGCCCGCCGAAGCTTTGGCCCGCCACCACGGTATGGTCGGCGCGGTCGCTGAACGGGGCCATGCTTTTCACCTGCGGGAGGAGTTCGTCCTGCACCGCCAGCCAGAAATCAGGGTTGCACGGCAGCTCGCGGCTGCGGTGTGCGGTGTCAATGACGTCGATTAAGACATAAACCGCAGGCGGCAGTTTGCCTTCATGGGTGAGCGACGCCAGCGCAGGCCAGACGGGCATGCTTTCGGCCCAGAACTGCCCGTCAAGCAGCACCGCCAGCGGGCGCTCGGGGCTTTCATCGCCGGTGGTAAAAATCCACACGCGGCGATGGTTCTTCAGACGCGCGCTGTGCCACTCAATGCAGACAGGCTTTTTGTAAGGGGTATCGGGATGGTTCCAGCCGGGCTGTACGGGCGCCTCCGGCATCTCCAGCGCCGAGACGGCGTGCCCGCGCCCGCCGCGCCAGCTCTGCGCATTCAGCGGATCGGAAACCGCGTGCGGCAGCAGTTTGCGCCAGCCTTCGCGCAGCGCCATGCGGTCCAGCTGCTCGCCTTCAAACACTGCGCTGGCAAAATCATCTTCATTGTCGGAGGGGATAAAACAGTAGCTGCCGCGCCATTCGGGGCTGAACTCGCCCTGCCACTGCCAGACGTCGGTATCCGGGATACGTTCAAGGGACTGCGGACGGGCATTTTGATGGTGATCGGTCACGCCGGTGACGTAGAGCCAGACGCGTTTAATCGTCGACGTTTTCTGCGTTCCCGCCGGGTCCCGCCACCAGAATGTCACGCGATAGTTTTCCTGATGACGTTCCCGTTCCGGCCCGTTTTTCGCCTGCCACCACGCTTCACTTCCGGTTGTTAACGCCGTCACCCTTATAACCCCATGTTTAACAGTCTTTTTTGTTTCAGAGCAAATTTTATTGATAATATTATTGATAACTATTTGCATTTGCAATAGCGTAATGCCCGCGCTGTGGGAAGCGCGCTCATTAAATAACCATAAAAGCGGGACGTACAATGAATAAGAAGATTCACTCTCTGGCCTTGCTGGTCAATTTAGGGATTTATGGTGTCGCGCTGCCCGCCATGGCAGACGACAAGACCGCCTCCGCGCAGCACGAAGACACCATGGTGATCACCGCCGCCGAGCAGAATTTGCAGGCGCCGGGCGTGTCAACCATCACCGCCGATGAGATCCGCAAAAACCCGCCCGCGCGCGACGTGGCGGAAATCATCCGCACCATGCCGGGCGTTAACCTGACCGGCAACTCCACCAGCGGCCAGCGCGGGAACAACCGTCAGATTGACATTCGCGGCATGGGCCCGGAAAACACCCTGATCCTGATTGACGGCAAGCCGGTCACCAGCCGCAACTCCATCCGTCTGGGCTGGCGCGGCGAGCGTGACACCCGCGGCGATACCGGCTGGGTACCGCCAGAGATGATCGAGCGCATCGAAGTGATCCGTGGCCCGGCCGCTGCACGCTACGGTAACGGCGCGGCGGGCGGCGTGGTGAACATCATCACCAAAAAATTCGACGACCAGTGGCACGGCTCCTGGAACACCTATCTGAACGCGCCAGAACATAAGGACGAAGGTTCGACTAAACGCACCAACTTCAGCCTGAGCGGCCCGCTGGGCGGCGACTTCAGCTTCCGCATGTTTGGTAACCTGGACAAAACCCAGGCCGATGCGTGGGACATCAACCAGGGTCACCAGTCTGAACGTACCGGTGCCTACGCCAACACCCTGCCCGCAGGCCGTGAAGGTGTGGAAAACAAAGACATCAACGGCGTGGTGCGCTGGGACTTTGCACCGATGCAGTCGCTGGAGTTTGAAGCGGGCTACAGCCGCCAGAACAACCTGTATGCGGGCGACACGCAGAACACCAACAACGACAACGCGCTGGTGAAGAAGAACTACGGTAAAGAGACAAACCGCATTTATCGTCAGAACTTCGCCGTGACCTGGAACGGCGGCTGGGATAACGGCATTACCACCAGCAACTGGGCGCAGTACGAGCACACCCGCAACTCCCGTCTGGGTGAAGGACTGGCGGGCGGTACTGAAGGTCTGTTCAACAGCAATAAATTCACCGACACCGATCTGTCCGACGTGATGCTGCACAGCGAAATCAACCTGCCGATTGATTTCATTGTGAACCAGAACCTGACGCTTGGCACCGAGTGGAACCAGCAGCGCATGAAGGACTCGACCTCCTTCACGCAAACCCAGCAGGGCGGCACCATCCCGGGCATGAGCGAAGACCGTAGCCCCTACACGTCAGCGGAGATCTTCTCCCTGTTCGCCGAAAACAACATGGAGCTGACCGACAGCACCATGCTGACCCCTGCCCTGCGCTTCGATCACCACACTATTGTCGGCAATAACTGGAGCCCGTCCCTGAACCTGTCGCAAGGTCTGGGGGATGACTTCACCCTGAAGATGGGCATCGCGCGCGCCTATAAAGCGCCAAGCCTGTATCAGACCAACCCGAACTACCTGCTGTACAGTAAAGGCCAGGGCTGCTACGCCAGCTCCGACGGCGTGGGCTGCTACATGATGGGTAACGACGATCTGAAAGCGGAAACCAGCATCAACAAAGAGATTGGCCTGGAGTGGAAACGCGACGGCTGGCTGGCGGGCGTGACCTGGTTCCGCAACGACTATCGCAACAAGATTGAAGCGGGCTACGCGCCGATTGGCCAGACGTCCACCGGCAAAGTCACCACCGATATCTACCAGTGGGAAAACGTACCGAAGGCGGTAGTGGAAGGTCTGGAAGGCTCCCTGAACGTACCGGTCAGCGATACCATCAACTGGACCAACAACATCACTTACATGCTGCAAAGCAAGAACAAGGAGACCGGCGATCGTCTGTCGATCATCCCGGAGTATACGCTGAACTCTACCCTGAGCTGGCAGGTACGTCAGGATGTCTCATTGCAGTCGACCTTCACCTGGTACGGCAAGCAGCAGCCGAAGAAGTACAACTACAAAGGTCAGCCGGTGACCGGGTCTGAGAAAGACGAAGTCAGCCCGTACAGCATCGTTGGCCTGAGCGCGACCTGGGACGTGACGAAAAACGTCAGCCTGACCGGCGGCGTGGACAACGTCTTCGACAAGCGCCAGTGGCGCGCCGGTAACGCCCAGACCACGGGTAATACCACGACGGGTGCGTATATGTACGGTGCGGGTGCGTATACGTATAATGAACCGGGTCGCACCTGGTACATGAGCGTGAATACGAGGTTCTGATACAGGCAGTGACTTCCCCCTCTCCCTGTGGGCTGAGGGATCCCCAGTAATTTTTTTATGCAGAAGCAATAAAGTTGCTTTCTAAATGACTGAGGGCTGTCAGCGA
>NZ_JADBPZ010000026.1:0-83650 GCF_014893445.1 Enterobacter cloacae complex sp. P29RS
CGACGGGTGACACCACCGGCTACCTGGCAAACCCGAAGGAGGTGTGAGATGGGAAGTGGATGGCATGAATGGCCGCTGGTGATCTTCACCGTTTTCGGGCAGTGCGTGGCTGGCGCATTAATCGTGATGGGCTTCGCCTGGCTGAATGAACGTGATGACAAGGCCAGAATACGCATCGTGCGCAGCCTGTTTTTTCTCTGGCTGGTAATGGGTATTGGGTTTATGGCCTCGGTACTGCATCTTGGCTCCCCGCTGCGCGCCTTCAACTCGCTTAACCGCGTGGGAACGTCAGCGCTGAGTAATGAGATCGCGGCGGGTTCGATCTTCTTTGCCGTGGGCGGTTTCTGGTGGCTGGTGTCGGTTATCGGTAAAATGCCCCCAGCTTTAGGCAAAATCTGGCTGGTTGTCAGCCAGCTCCTGGGTGTCGTTTTTGTCTGGGCGATGACCCGGGTCTATCAGATCGATACCGTACCGACCTGGTATACGGGCTACACCACGTTGGCCTTCTTCCTGACGATGGCTCTTACTGGCCCGATGCTGGCCGCGCTGCTTCTGCGGGTCGCAAACGTGACATACAAAGGTACCCTTGCCGCGTCTGTCAGCGTACTGGCACTCATCGCCTGCGTGGCGGTCGTCGTGTTGCAAAGCAATACGCTGGGGACGATCCAGAGTTCTATCCAGCAGGCTAACGCCCTGCTGCCGGATTATGGTTCGCTTCAGGTATGGCGCATCGCGCTGCTGGCGGCGGGTTTAGGCTGCTGGATCTGTCCACTTATTCGTCGTCAGGAACCGAAAACGCTCGGCCTGTTTGCAGGTTTCGTGCTGGTGGCGGTGGGTGAAATGATTGGCCGTGGGCTATTTTATGGTTTGCATATGACCGCAGGGTTAGCAATTGCAGGTTAACACAGGTGCGCGGCCTACCCCCGCGCACAAGTAAGGAAAGTTGTAATGAATGACGTCTCACACCGCGAATCGTTCGCGTTCAGCGCCCGGGTACTGGGCGCGCTGTTTTATTTTGCCCCTGACAGCGAGCAGACCGCACCGCTGGTGAGTGCCCTGACCGCAGGTGACTGGGTGCAGGACTGGCCGCTGGCGCAGGAAAGCCTGCAGCCCGTGGCCAGTATGTTTAAGAACCCGTCGGACGAAGCGTTGAAAGACGCCTGGCAGCGTCTGTTTATTGGCCCGTATGCCCTGCCCGCCCCCCCGTGGGGCTCCGTCTGGCTCGATCGCGAGTCCGTGCTGTTTGGCGATTCGACCCTTGCATTGCGCCAGTGGATGCGTGAAAACCATATCGCCTTTGAGATGCAGCAGAATGAGCCGGAAGATCACTTCGGAACGTTGCTGATGCTGGCGGCATGGCTTGCCGAGAACGGTCGCGACACAGAACGCGACCAGCTTATGGCCTGGCATCTGCTGCCGTGGAGCACGCGTTTCCTTAGCGTATTCGTTGAAAACGCGGCCCATCCGTTCTATACGGCGCTGGGTAAACTTGCCCAGCTGACGCTGGCAGAATGGCAGTCCACTTTGCTGATCCCGATTGCAGAAAAAACGCTGTACCGATAGCAGCTCCTGGCTTGTACATCCGTTGTGTAAGCCAGGTTCGGACATTTTTGCTGCAACGCAGATCCGGAACTGCTATACTGTATATAATTACAGTGCTGGAGGTGCAAAATGGCTGTTGAAACAAAATTCGTGGTCGTAAGAAAAGGTGAAGAGAAAATGACTTTTGCCAGTAAGAAAGAGGCTGACGCTCACGACAAACTGCTCGACATGGCAGAAGCGTTCACCGACTGGCTGCTGCAAAGCGGAATGCAGATGGATGAAACGCAGGCGGAAAACCTTGGTCTGTATCTTGCCGAGCAGAAAGAGTCCGTGCAGCATATCCTGCGTACCAGCAAGCTTCCCGAGCTCAATGCTGCAACGGATAAAACAGCGCCAGAGGCGGATAGCAGCAAAAAAATCCGGGCCGTCAAAGCCGCCTGATCGTCAGAACGACTCATCACCTGTCCTGCTGCCGCGGGCCGGAAACGGCTCGCGGCTTAATAGTGCGGTAAATTATCACACAACTCTTGCAACTCGTTGATTAGTCTGGCCACATGGAAACCATCACAGACAGAATGATGAACCTGAACGGCGAAAGGCAACAAGACTTTTCCATCCTGGTTAAAGTATTTTCCAAACGTGAACATGGGCGCAAAAAAGTTCTGCATGTTAGCCACGTTGATATTAAAACTGGTAAAACTGACCCACGGAATATCCGATATGAAGAATATATTTTCCCGGTACTCTTCTTTGGGCCAGTAGGCAAGATTATCACCATAGCGAGAAACGTCTTCTGCATAAACGTTCTGAAAGTGATGAATATTCCCGTCGAAGTGACTCCATAATGATGAAAACGTCTCCGTCTCTTTATGGAAAAGGGTATAGCTGGGATGCACCTCATTCCATATTACAAGCTCATTATCCTTCATAGCCATACGGAACTCAGAATGGCGGTTAACGACTGTCGAAATAAGGGAAATAATCGAAGGATAAAATTTCCAGCCAACCTGTTTGATATGTTTCAGCAGCGCAGTGATATCCAGCTGAACCGTTTGGTTAATCGTGCATTGAGCAAAGCTCTGAAAGACTTCAAAATGTTCTTTCCTTGCCCAACTCGATAAGTCTACAGCCGTATATTCTGGCGTAATTTTTGTCATTTCTTTGCCTTAATTAAGCAGCGCTATATAAAATAGTAGCGTACCATAAACCCAGGAGCTGTATAGACCATCGAGCAGAGGCTGCCTTAAATTTTCAACGTATCAATAACCGCTCTCAGCGCCGGGGACACGTTGCGGTGCGGATAATAGAGGTAAAGCCCTTCCATCCGCAGGCTGTAGCGCTGTAAGACGCGTATAAGCGTGCCACGCTCCAGATCGTCAGCCACCAGCTCAACCGGGACATAGGCCAGCCCGAGTTCCAGCCGGGCCGCTTCAGCCTCCATGTAGCTGTCGGAAAAGGCCCATTGCCCCTCAGGCCGGTGCGTAACTCCCTTCCCGTCCTGAACAAGCTCCCATTGATAGTGGTTACCGTCTGCAAACTGGTAGGCAATGCAGGGATGAGCGTCCAGATCGGCGGGCGTCTGCGGGAAACCATAGCGCCGAAAATGCGCCGGGGCGGCAACCACAGCCATCTCCATATCGGGCGTGATGCGCACCGCAATCATTCCTTGTCCCACCTCCGGTCCCAGCCGGACGCCCGCGTCGAATCGCTCGGCAATGATATCCACGAACCGGCTCTCATTCATCAATTCCAGACGGATATCCGGGTAACGCTGTTTGAAGATAGCGAGCTTTGGCAGCAGACATTTCTCGATGGCGTGCTGGCTGGCATTAATGCGCACCGTGCCGGACGGCGTCTGACGGTAATGCGCCAGTCTGGTCAACCCGGTATCAAGCGCATCAAAGGCGGAGCCGGCGGTCTGGTAAAGCTGTTCCCCGGCGTGTGTCAGCGACAGCTTGCGCGTAGTGCGCACCAGAAGCTGAACGCCAAGCCGCTCTTCCAGCTCGCGAACCGATCGGCTGATCCCGGATTGCGCCAGCCCGAGCCGCTGTGCGGCTGCCGTGAAGCTTCCCACCCGCACCACCTGGATAAAGAGATACAGCTCATTATAGTTTTCCCGCTTCGCCATCATGCCTCGTCAATTCATAACAAAATGATATTAATCCTAGCAGCTTCAGGCCTCTAATCATCACTATTTCTGCTAACTATAATGGCCTCATTACAACAACACACGGTACCTCTTATGAAAACATTCACCCAAAAACTGTCCGTTGCGCTGCTGTTATGCGCATCATTAAGTGGAGTGACAACAATGAGTTATGCAGAAACGCTAAATCCCAACGCCCCCGTTTCGATGGTGACAACCTGGGATAAAACCTTCTCCGAGAGCAATAAAGTCAACCACCGAAAAGTGACGTTCCAGAACCGGTACGGGATCACTCTGGTGGGCGATCTGTACATTCCCAGGAACCACGGCGACCAGAAACTGGCGGCGATAGCCGTCAGTGGGCCGTTCGGTGCGGTTAAAGAACAATCCAGCGGTCTGTACGCCCAGACTCTGGCTGAGCAGGGGTTCGTGGCCCTGGCCTTCGACCCATCCTACACGGGGGAAAGTGGCGGCCAGCCGCGTAACGTTGCCTCCCCTGACATCAACACCGAAGACTTTAGCGCCGCTGTGGATTTCCTGGGGTTACAGAAAGAAGTCGACCGTAACCGTATCGGCATTCTTGGTATCTGCGGCTGGGGCGGTATGGCGCTGAACGCGGCATCCATGGATACCCGCGTGAAGGCGGTCGCCACCAGCGTAATGTACGATATGAGCCGCGCGATGGGTCACGGCGTGGGCAACGGGAAAGATCGCTATTCAGCGGCCGATCGTCGGGCCGTGTTGCAGTATCTGAACGCGCAGCGCTGGAAAGATGCTGAAAGCGGCACTTTCGCCCATGGCGGCCACGATATTAATGTCGATGAGAATGGCAAGGTGACGGCGGCCGAGCGCATTCTGCCGGAAGCACTGCCCACCGATCCGCATCCGGTACTGAAAGAGTTCTATGATTACTACCGTATGCCGCGCGGTTTCCATGCCCGTTCCGTAAACTCCACCGGCGCGTGGACTGCGACCATGCCGTTATCCTTTATGAATATGCCGCTGCTGAGCTATGCCGGGGAGATCACTATCCCAACGCTGATTGTGACCGGTGAAAACGCACACTCTCGTTATTTTGCGGAGGATGCGTTCAAGGCCGTCGGCAGCAAAGAGAAAGAGCTGGTGATTGTTCCCGGTGCAAACCATGTTGATCTCTACGATAACGTCGCAGGAAAAATCCCGTTCGCGCAGTTTGAGCAGTTCTTCAAAACCAGTCTGAAATAACATTCTAAGCCCCCGGAAATCACGGGGGCATCTCTTCTCATCGTCGTGAATGACACCTATGTCTACACTGAATCAAATCCCATCCCGCTACAGCGGGCGTGCACATTGGGACGGTATTATTGCCCGTCAGTCTGCTCGTGGCATCAGCAATAAGGCATTATATGAACAGGGTTATTTTATTTAATTACAAAACCTCGAATACCTCCCGTTGAAATAATAATTAAGCAATATCCTGGTCAGTCGGCGACATCGCTTTGTTAGCTTGAGAAGTCAGGCAAAGCTCAAACTGGAGGTATTCTTTGCTGATTAAATTAAAGAAAGAACGAACGCATCAGGAGGATCGTCGTCTTGCACTCTGGCTGGCGACCTCCGCGGGACTGCTGAATGCCATTGCGCTGGGCGCGTTCGGCTTTTTCCCCTCTCATATGACGGGTAATACATCGCAGTTATCCAGTGAAGTTTCCTCCACCGATCTCAGTGATATTCTTTTTTTTGGCGCCATTATTCTGTCGTTTGTCACTGGCGCCATTGTTGCGCGGATTATTGTTATCTGGGGAATTATCCATAACGTCAGGCTGATATTCAGCCAGGTTTTATTTGTTGAAGGGCTATTACTTGCCGGGGTATCCCTCTATGAAATGTATTTTCACTCCTTCGCCACGAATCAGGAGATTATTCTTTTCCTGTGCGGTTTGATGGGAATTCATAACTCCACCTCAACTCAGCTTTCCGGCGGTCGGGTGAGATCCACGCACATTACCGGCACGCTGACCGATGCCGGCATTTCGCTGGCCTCCGTTATGGTCGCCATGCTGCGCCGGGATTATTCCAAAGACACGGCCGCGCAAAAGAGCCAGCTCAAAACCCATTTAACCACCCTTTTCTCGTTTATTACCGGCGGGATTGCGGGGCTGATCCTCTTCAGAGAGTTTGGATTCCACGCGATGCTGGCACTGGGCCTGATGCTGGTGTTTATCGCCGCCTTTTCAATCGTTCGTATCTCGTGGCGCGTTCGAAAGGTACGCGCCGCGCTTAGTCGATAGAGTGATCAGCACGCTTCAAGTGACGTTGTCACTTGAGGCGTGCTTCTTTAAGACTATTCTGCCTTCCCACAGACAGCCCTTACGCCATAAGGCTTAACTCAGGTTGTCACTAATTTCATAGGGTTACTGTTTTACCCCCTTTGCTGGAACCCTTCCGTTTCGCTTGCTATAGGTGAAGTACCCCTGCCGAAACATGGCATAACAACAGGCAACCGCAACAGGTGGTTGCTATAACGCATGCGCACAGGGAGACACACCGCAATGCACCCATTACTTAAACGTTCGCTGCTTTTTGTCGGCGCGATTATCGTGGTCCTCGCTCTCCTCACCTGGGGAATAGGACTGGAGACGATTAAGGCGCGCCAGGTTGACCTGCTCTACCTCGGTCAACAGCACCTGATTCTGGTCTTTTCATCAATGTTCTTTGCCCTGCTGGTGGGCATTCCAAGCGGTATTCTGCTGAGCCGTCCGGCGGCACGGGGTATCGCCGAATACGTGATGCAAATCTTTAACGTGGGCAACACCCTGCCGCCGCTGGCCGTTCTGGCGCTGGCGATGGTGGTGATTGGCATCGGTGATAAACCGGCCATTATCGCCCTCTTTCTCGCTTCTTTGCTGCCAATTGTGCGTAACACCTATGCCGGGCTGTGCTCTGTTCCCGCGTCGTTGCTGGAAGCGGCAAACGGCATCGGCATGACCAAATGGCAGCGCCTGCATCAGGTCGAAATTCCTAACGCCTGGCCGGTGATGCTTTCCGGTATTCGCATTGCCACTGCGATTAACGTCGGTACCGCACCGCTGGCATTCCTGATTGGCGCCAGCAGCTACGGCGAGCTGATTTTCCCGGGGATCTATCTGAATGACTTCCCGACGCTGATCCTGGGCGCGGCGGCCACCGCCCTGTTCGCCCTGATTCTGGATACGCTGCTGGCGGCACTGGGTCGACTACTGAGCCCGCATCTCGCGCGATAATTATAACAAGGAGCTTCTATGAGACTGTTTTCCGGCCTGACGGCGCTGTGCGCCGCCGCGCTCTTCACCAGCCAGGCGCTCGCCGCGCCGCTGATCCTGGCAACAAAGAGCTTTACCGAGCAGCACATTCTCTCGGCCATGACCGTACAGTATCTGCAAAAGAAAGGATTTCAGGTGCAGCCGCAGACTAATATTGCGACGGTGATTTCCCGTAACGCGATGATTAACAAGCAGATTGATATGACCTGGGAGTACACCGGCACGTCGCTGATCATCTTCAACCATATCAACAAACGCATGTCGCCGCAGGAGTCATACGAGACGGTGAAACGCCTCGACGCAAAGCACGGTCTGGTGTGGCTTAAACCTGCCGATATGAACAATACCTATGCCTTTGCCATGCAGCGCAAGCGCGCCGAGGCTGAACATATCAATACCATGTCTGAGATGGTGGCAAAGATTGAGCAGATCCGTAAAACCGATCCAGATAACAACTGGCTGCTGGGCCTTGACCTGGAATTTGCCGGGCGTAGCGACGGGATGAAACCGTTGCAGGCGGCCTACAACATGGAGCTGGACCGCCCGCAGATCCGCCAGATGGATCCGGGGCTGG
Organism: Enterobacter cloacae complex sp. P29RS; assembly: GCF_014893445.1. Taxonomy (NCBI): domain Bacteria; kingdom Pseudomonadati; phylum Pseudomonadota; class Gammaproteobacteria; order Enterobacterales; family Enterobacteriaceae; genus Enterobacter; species Enterobacter cloacae complex sp. P29RS. The sequence goes on from NZ_JADBPZ010000026.1 coordinate 7,541, forward strand.
TCTATAACGCGGTGCGCGACGGGTTTGTCGATGCCGGGCTGATCTACACCACCGACGGGCGCGTGAAGGGCTTCGATCTTAAAGTGCTGGAAGACGATAAAGGCTTCTTCCCGAGTTACGCCGTGACGCCAGTTGTTCGAAAAGACACGCTGGAGGCTAACCCGGGGCTGGAGGAGGCGCTGAACACCCTCTCAGCCCAGCTCAATAACGACGTTATCACCGAACTGAATAAGAAGGTGGATATCGACCATCAGTCACCGCAGCAGGTCGCCCGTGATTTCCTGCGTAGCAAACAGTTGCTGTAGGAGGCGCTATGGAGACGATTCACTATATTCTCGACAACTGGGACTATCTCTTAACCCTGACGCTGCAACACCTCTGGCTGGTGGCACTCGCCGTGGGCATGGCGATTGTTATTGGCGTGCCGCTGGGTATTTTAATTGTCCGCCATAAATGGCTGGCAACGCCGGTGCTTGGGATTGCCACCATTGTGCTCACCATCCCGTCAATTGCGCTTTTCGGCCTGATGATCCCGCTCTTTTCGCTGATCGGTCAGGGCATTGGCGCCCTGCCCGCGATTACGGCGGTGTTCCTCTATTCACTGCTGCCGATTGTGCGCAACACCCACACGGCGCTCGACAGCCTGCCACCCGGCCTGCGCGAAGCGGGACGCGGCATCGGCATGACCTTCTGGCAGCGTCTGCGCTGGGTGGAAATCCCAATGGCGCTGCCGGTCATTTTTGGCGGCATCCGCACCGCCGTAGTGATGAACATCGGCGTCATGGCGATTGCTGCCGTGATTGGCGCGGGCGGTCTGGGCCTGCTGCTGCTTAACGGTATTGGCGGGAGTGATATTCGTATGTTAATTGCGGGCGCGCTGATGATTTGTCTTTTAGCGATTGTGCTCGACTGGTTGCTGCACCGTTTGCAGGTGGTACTGACTCCAAAGGGGATTCGATAATGATAAAACTGGAAAACCTCACCAAACAATTTTCACAGAAGCACGGCCAGACGTTTAAGGCCGTCGACAACGTCAACCTGAACGTGCCTGAAGGGGAAATGTGCGTGCTGCTCGGCCCGTCCGGCTGCGGGAAAACCACTACCCTGAAGATGATTAACCGTCTCATTACGCCAAGCAGCGGGACGATCCTGATTAACGGCGAAGACACCAGCGGGATGGACACCGTGACCCTGCGCCGCAACATTGGCTACGTGATCCAGCAGATTGGCCTGTTCCCGAACATGACTATCGAAGAGAACATTACCGTCGTGCCGCGCATGCTGGGCTGGGACAAAGCGCGCTGTAAATCCCGTGCCGAGGAGCTGATGGATATGGTGGCAATGGATCCACATAAATTCCTTCACCGCTATCCGCGCGAAATGTCCGGCGGTCAGCAGCAGCGTATCGGCGTCATCCGCGCGCTGGCAGCGGATCCTCCAGTCCTGCTGATGGATGAACCATTCGGCGCGGTTGACCCGATTAACCGTGAGGTGATCCAGAACCAGTTCCTGGAGATGCAGCGCAAGCTGAAAAAGACCGTGATGCTGGTGAGCCACGATATTGACGAAGCGCTGAAGCTGGGCGACCGTATTGCCGTCTTCCGTCAGGGGCGTATTGTTCAGTGCGCCAGCCCGGACGAGCTGCTGGCAAAACCCGCCAATGAGTTTGTCGGCTCGTTTGTTGGTCAGGACCGGACGTTGAAACGCCTGCTGCTGGTATCCGCGGGCGACGTCACCGACCAGCAGCCGACGATTACGGTACGCGAATCGACGCCGCTGCCAGAGGCCTTCGCCACCATGGATGACAACGATATTCGCGCCATTACCGTGGTTGATGATCTCGGCAAACCGCTGGGCTTTGTGAAGCGCCGCGAAGCGCGTAATGCCAGCGGCAGCTGCGGTGATATTCTGCATCCGTTCCGCATGACAGGTAAGGCCGAGGATAACCTGCGCGTGGTGCTTTCTCGCCTGTATGAGAGCAACACCAGCTGGATGCCGATTGTGGACGAGGACGGACGCTATAACGGCGAGATATCCCAGGATTATATTGCGGAGTATTTAAGCTCCGGGCGTACGCGCCGGGCGTTGAATATTCATAGCGAGAGTTAAGCATTCAGGCCGGGTACTGCCCGGCCTTTTTCCGCACGCATACCTTTTGCTAACCTCACGTTTTCCCGCCACAATATCGTATCGTCCCCGTTAATCACGACTTCATGCAACGTCTTCACGCATACCCCGACATCCGCGCGATGTTTCGCCGTCTCCTGATTGCTACCGTCACCGGCGTGCTGGCAGCGCTGGCCGTTGCGGTGTTCCGCCACAGCATGTATCTGCTGGAGTGGTTGTTTCTCAGCAACGAAAGCGGAAGCCTGGTGAACGCCGCTGCCGCGTTATCGCCCTGGCGGCGGGCGCTGACGCCTGCGCTGGGTGGTCTGGCCGCGGGAGTGCTGCTGTGGGGATGGCAACGCATGACGGCACAACGTCCCCACGCCCCGACCGATTATATGGAGGCGCTGGAGACGGGTGATGGCCAGTTTGATTACGGCGCCAGCCTGGTGAAATCCCTCGCCTCGTTGCTGGTGGTCGCCAGCGGCAGCGCCATCGGCCGGGAAGGCGCCATGATCCTGCTTGCCGCCCTCGCTGCCTCCTTTTTTGCACAACGTTGTACGCCGAAATCCGAATGGAAACTGTGGATCGCCTGCGGTGCCGCCGCCGGGATGGCCAGCGCCTATCATGCGCCGCTGGCGGGCAGCCTGTTTATCGCAGAGATCCTGTTTGGCACACTTATGCTGGCCTCCCTCGGCCCGGTGGTGATTGCCGCTGTGGTGGCTCTGCTGACCACGCGCCTGTTAAGTCCCGGCGCGAATACACTTTATGATGTCCATCTCAGCGAGATGCTTACGGCGGTGGATTATTTCCTGATCGTTGGCGTGGGTCTGCTGGCTGGCGTTTGCGGCCCGCTGCTGATGTGGCTGATGGCGGCCAGCCACAGGCTGTTTCTGCGTCTCAAACTTTCACCGCCGTGGCAGCTGGCGCTGGGGGGGCTGATCGTCGGGCTGCTGTCGCTGCTGACGCCGAAGGTATGGGGGAATGGCTACAGCGTGGTTCAGGCGTTTTTGCAGTCGCCGCCGCTGCTGTCGGTAATTGCCGGCGTCTTTATCTGCAAGCTCCTGGCGGTGCTGGCAAGCAGCGGGTCCGGCGCACCGGGAGGCGTGTTTACGCCAACCTTGTTCGTTGGTATGGCAACGGGAATGCTGTTTGCGCAGATCTTTGCGCTGTGGTTTCCTGGCTCTGAGACGGCGATCCTGCTTGGGCTGGCGGGTATGGCGACGCTGCTCGCCGCCACAACGCATGCGCCAATCATGTCGGCCTTGATGGTATGTGAGATGACCGGGCAGTATTTTTTACTTCCCGGTTTGCTGGTTGCCTGTGTTGTGGCGTCGGTATTGTCGAGAACGCTACGCCACGACTCGATCTACGGCCAGCATACCGCCGAAAGCCGAGAGATCGATATAGTGCGCTAATTCGCGCTGCTCGGCGCGGGGCAGATAAGGCAGTTCGCCTACCAACGGGCCAGGTAGCTTTTTGCTCAGCACGTCGATGATTTCTGCGTAGTGCGCAAGGCCCGGGTTAATACGGTTCGCCACCCAACCAATCAGTGGCAGGCCGTCATTAGCGATAGCCTGCGCCGTCAGCAAGGCATGGTTGATGCACCCTTCCTGAATGCCCACGACCATAATCACCGGCAGCTGCTCCTGCACCACCCACTCGGAAAGGGGACGTAAATCGTTCATCAGGCTGCGCCAGCCACCGGTCCCTTCAACGACAACGTGGTCAACCTTTTCACTCAGATTTGCCAGGCCATCAGAGAGCAGACTGTAGTTGATAAGCCCACTGTGAGCGACGCTGCTTTCCTCTTCGCTTAACGCGATGGGATTGACGGCATCATAAGGCAGTTCCAGAGACGAGACGCTTTGCAGAACCAGGGCGTCCTTATTGCGCAGCCCTTCTGGCGTCTCTTTACTGCCTTTTGCTACCGGCTTGTATCCTGCAACGCGTTTACCGCTTGCCGCCAGGGCCTGAAGTAACGCGCGGGATACGACGGTCTTCCCGACAGACGTATCCGTACCAGTAATAAAGAAACGCTTAAGCATGACTCATTCCACCTCTTGGGTATGCTTCAAAAAATATAAACCAGGTAAATAATTCAGTGGGGAAAGTCTACGGGAAGCGTGCGCTACCCGGCTTGAGATAGCGCAATTTTTCGTACATCTATGGAAAAGAGTTAGCCCTGAAGCAAACGAATCAGTAACGAGCCGTTGTACATCGCATCTTTTACCAGCGCGGCGCCAGCCATCGTACCCTGGTTGGAAAATTGCGTACTTTCGACCACGATGTTTTTACTGTACGCGGGAAGCGCCTGCTGGTTGATGCAGGCGGAAATTGCCGGAAAGAGGATATCCGCCGCCTGGCTGAGCGGGGAGCCGATCAGTATTTTTTGCGGGTTAAACAGGTTCACCATAATGGCCAGAATGCGCCCGACATTATTGCCCACGCCGGTAATGATGTCCTTCGCCAGCAGATCGCCCTGTCTTGCCGCTGTGCACAATGCCTCGACGCTCAACGGTTGACCGTGCAGCGTGGAGCTCATTGACTGGCTGAGCCGCACCTGCGCCAGCTCCAGCACGCTTTCGACGCTGGCAATCGTCTCCAGACAACCATGATTACCGCAGTAGCAGCGTTTTCCGTACGGATCGACCTGCGTATGGCCAATCTCCACCAGGCTACTGCTGCCAGCATGCAACAGACGCCCGTCGGTGATCACACCTGCGCCAACGTTGTGATCAATCACCACCTGAATCACGTCGCGCGCCCCCCGGGAAGCGCCAAATAACGCCTCCGCCATCGTCCAGGCGCTGATATCATGCTGAATGTAGACCGGCACACCGGTGTGGTTTTCCAGCACGTCGCCCAGCGGCATCTCTTTGACGTTTTCATAAAACGGCATGCGGTGCACAATGCCATTTTCGGTATCAATAATTCCCGGCAGGGTGATCGCAATCGCCGTTAAACGTTCAAGGCGCTGCTGGTGACGAATAAAGAACTGGTCGATGTGGGTCAGAATGGCATCGAGGAGTGGTTGCTCTGCATCGAGCGGGAGTTCCAGCCGGTCTTCCACCACCAGCTTGCTGCTGAGGTCGCGCAGCGCGAGGAAGATTTCCCCGCGGCTAATTCGCAGCGACAGGTAGTGCCAGGCTTCCGTTTGCACCACCAGCCCTACCGCCGGACGGCCACGGCTGCCCGGCTCCTGAATTTCTGTCTCCTGAACCAGATGGGCTTCCAGCATTTCGCGGACAATCTTGGTAATACTGGCGGGTGCCAGTTGTGCCAGGCGCGAAAGATCGATACGCGAAACCGGACCCAGCTGATCAATCAGGCGATAAACGGCGCCCGCGTTGGTCTGCTTGATCTGATCGATATGCCCTGGCTGACTATCAGCAACCACCTCGTACTCCCTTATTTTCGAGCTTCGAAATAAACTGAGGGCTATGGTGAAGCACTTCAATGGCTGACGTCAAATTTTTACTTAGCCATGTGATTTACTGCACATTTTCGCCCGCTTTTCCCTATAAATAACGCCCGTGAGAAGCGGTAATTAATTGTTCTTTGAAACGCTGTGCCGCATGGCTCTGTTCATGATGTTTAGACCACACCAGCCACATCTCCGAGACCGCATCCTGCTCGGCAATATTCACCCAGCGCATTTCCGGCAGTTGTACCCGTTTAAACGAGGCCGGAAGAATCGACACGCCAAGTCCTGCGGCAACGAGACCAATGATCGTCATGGCTTCCCCCACTTCCTGCGCGATAGTCGGGACAAGGCCATATCGCCGCATCAGACCAAGAATATCGTCATACAATCCGGTACCCACCTGTGGGTCAAAAAAGACAAAGGGTTCTTTCGCCAGTTCAGCCAGGGTGACGCTATGCTGCGCGGCGAGCGGGTGATCCCGGGGGATCATCGCCATCAGCGGTTCGCGGAGGATCACCTGCCACGCCAGGGTATCAGGCAACTGCGTGTTACGCATTAGCCCCAGGTCGAGCGATCCTTCATTAAGCGGCGATATTTGCTCCCGGGTATTGATTTCGCGCGTCTGAATATGCACATCCGGAAAGTTACTGCGAAACGAGGATAGCGTTTGTGAAACAGCGCTGATGAAGGGGGCCGACGAGGTAAACCCGATGCGTAGCTCCCCCGTCTCCCCGAGATGAAGCCGTTCCGCTCTGGCGGCGGCGTCCACCACCATGCTCAGGATCTGTCGGCTATCGGCGAGAAACTGTTTTCCCGCCGCCGTCAGGCTCACGCTGCGGTTGGTTCGCGCCAGCAGACGCGCCCCAACCTGCTGCTCAAGGATCTGGATCTGTTGGCTCAGCGGTGGCTGGGAGATATTCAGCCTTGCCGCAGCACGACCAAAATGGAGCTCTTCGGCGACGGCGACAAAATAGCGCAGATGGCGCAGCTCGATATTCATATTTTTAAAGTATCATTTGAGATTATTAATATATTAGACAGAATATTTACATTTTCCTACCCTAATCTTGTGGTCATACCCGTCACCAGAAACCACGGGGAAGTTTAAGCAAGGATTATGTGTGAGCCGTACAACGACCGTTGATATCGCGCCGGCCAGCGACATTGATGATTTACCCGCAGTACCGCAGCCGGTTCAGTTTATAAAACGTGGTACCCCCCAGTTTATGCGCGTCACGCTGGCGCTCTTCTCAGCGGGTCTCGCCACTTTCGCCCTGCTCTACTGCGTTCAGCCGATCCTGCCGGTCCTGTCGCATGAATTTGGCGTGTCGCCAGCCAGCAGCAGTATTTCGCTCTCCATTTCAACCGGGATGCTGGCGATCGGTCTGCTGTTCACCGGGCCACTTTCAGATGCCATCGGGCGTAAGCAGGTCATGGTAACGGCGTTAATGCTGGCCTCCGTGTGTACCTTGCTGTCCACCATGATGACCAGCTGGCACGGCATTCTGGTCATGCGCGCGCTGATTGGGTTATCCCTCAGCGGCGTGGCGGCGGTCGGGATGACCTATCTCAGCGAGGAGATCCACCCGAGTTTCGTGGCCTTCTCCATGGGGCTGTACATTAGCGGGAACTCTATCGGCGGGATGAGCGGACGCCTGCTCAGCGGTGTGTTTACCGATTTCTTTAACTGGCGCATTGCGCTGGCCGTAATCGGCTGCTTCGCCCTCGCTTCGGCGCTGATGTTCTGGAAAATCCTGCCGGAATCGCGCCATTTCCGCCCGACTTCTCTGCGTCCGAAAACACTGTTTATCAACTTCCGTCTGCACTGGCGCGACAAAGGTTTGCCGCGACTGTTTCTGATGGGATTCCTGCTGATGGGGTCATTTGTCACGCTGTTTAACTATATTGGCTACCGGCTGATGCTCTCGCCGTGGCATCTTAGCCAGGCATTGGTGGGTTTGCTCTCTGTGGCGTATCTCACCGGGACATGGAGTTCGCCAAAAGCGGGCGCCATGACCGCGCGCTTCGGCCGTGGTCCGGTGATGCTGGTGTCCACAGCTGTGATGTTGTTCGGACTGCTGATGACGCTTGTCTCTTCCCTGTGGCTGATTTTTGCCGGAATGCTGCTCTTCTCTGCGGGCTTCTTTGCCGCGCATTCCGTTGCCAGCAGCTGGATTGGCCCACGCGCGCGCCGCGCTAAAGGTCAGGCTTCGTCACTGTATCTGCTCAGTTACTATCTTGGTTCCAGCATAGCCGGTACGCTCGGCGGGGTGTTCTGGCATAACTACGGCTGGAACGGCGTGGGCGGATTTATCGCGCTGATGCTGTGCGCGGCACTGCTGGTGGGCGCGAGCCTGCATAAACGACTGCATTAACATTCAGCCCTCTTCGTGTTTAAATCGAGCCGATGCTAATTTTTGTCATCGGCTGATTCAGACACGAGGACTTCATGAAAAACAATAACTATCAACAACTCACCCGCACCTTCCAGCGTCTCTCCCGCTTCTCTCACCTCTCCTCCATCGCCAGCTGGGACATGTTCACCATGATGCCGCCAGGCGGCAGCGCCGCGCGCGGTGAAGCGCTGGCGGAGATGAGCGTCCTGCAACATCAGATCCTGACCGATAAAAAAGTGGGTGAATGGCTGGCGGCGGCGGCAGAAGAAGATCTGAACGACGTTGAGCAGGCCAACCTGCGTGAAATGACGCGCCACTACCAGCAGGCCACTTTACTTCCGGAATCGCTGGTAGAGGCCAAATCGCTGGCGGGCAGCAGGTGTGAACACGCCTGGCGTACTCAGCGTCCGGCCAACGACTGGCAGGGCTTTTCAGCCAACCTGAAAGAGGTGGTGAAGCTCAGTCGTGAAGAGGCCCGCCTGCGCGCCGAGGCTAAAGGCTGCACGCCTTACGACGCGCTGCTGGATATCTTTGAACCCGACATGACAAGCGCTCGCCTGGATGTGCTGTTCGGCGATCTGAAGTCCTGGCTGCCGGAGCTGCTGGCAAAGGTTGTGGAAAAACAGGCTCAACGATCGTTCGTTCCGCCACAGGGTCCCTTCCCCACCGCCACCCAGCGCGAGCTGGGCCTGGAAGCGATGAAAATGCTTGGCTTCGATTTTAACGGCGGTCGTCTGGACGTTAGCGCCCACCCGTTCTGCGGCGGCGTGCCGGAAGATGTGCGTATCACCACGCGTTACGATGAAAACGAGTTGCTCAGCGCGCTTTTCGGCGTGATCCACGAAACCGGACATGCCCGCTACGAGCAAAACCTTCCGCGAGCGTGGGCCGGTCAGCCCGTTGCGCTGGCGCGCTCTACGGCGATCCATGAATCCCAGAGCTTGTTCTTTGAAATGCAGCTGGGCCGCAGTGAGGCTTTCCTGAAGCATTTGCTTCCGGCGGTCCATGCCCGTTTCGGCAGCCAGGCGGCATTCAGTGAAGAGAATTTTATTGCCTGGAATCAGCGCGTGAAACCGGGCTACATCCGCGTTGACGCAGATGAAGTGAGCTATCCGGCGCATGTGGTATTGCGCTATGAGATTGAGCGCGCGCTGATCAATGGCGAAATCGAAGTGGATGATATCCCCGCGTTATGGGATGAGAAAATGCAGGCCTGGCTTGGATTATCCACCAAAGATAACTACCGCAACGGCTGTATGCAGGACATCCACTGGACCGACGGCGGTTTTGGCTACTTCCCGTCTTACACGCTGGGGGCTATGTATGCGGCACAGCTATTCCATGCCGCCAAAACTGCGCTGCCCGGGTTGCAGGCATCCATTGCCGGGGGCGACTTCTCGGCGCTGTTTGACTGGCTGCGTCAGAATATCTGGCAGCACGGCAGCCGTTTCAGCACGTCGCAGCTCATCACCCAGGCCACAGGTGAAGATCTGAATATCCGCTACTTCCGCGAACACCTGACGTCCCGCTACCTGTAAACGAACGCGCCGGGGGCCACCCCGGCGTTGTACATATGGTTACACGCCGATACCAATCACTCACGGAAACCCCGAATTTACAGGGATATAGTTATTTCAACGGCCCCGCAGTGGGGTTAAATGAAAAACCAAATTCGAGGGTATGAAAATGAAAAAAGTATTAGCTCTGGTTGTTGCCGCTGCTATGGGTCTTTCTTCCGCTGCATTCGCGGCTGAAACTACCGCCACCGCAGCGCCTGCGGCATCCACCGCTGCTCCGGCCAAAACGGTTCACCATAAAAAACATCACAAAGCGGCTAAACCAGCGGCAGCACAGAAAGCGCAGGCCGCGAAAAAGCACCACAAAAAAACGGCAAAACCTGCGGTAGAGCAGAAAGCCCAGGCGGCTAAAAAGCATCACAAAAAAGCGGCAAAACACGAAGCGGCTAAACCTGCTGCACAGCCAGCAGCGTAAGAGTACAAGCTTAACCGTGCCCTTCGGGGCACGTTGGTAAACCGGCGCTGAACGGGATTGCGGTCAGCGCCGTTTTTTTATCCGGAGGGCGTATGCTGCGGCGCTATCGGTTTGAGTTCATTCTTATCCTGCTAATTTTATGCGCGCTCATCGCCAGCCACTTTTATCTTTCCTGAATGTAGCACGCTGATTTTACTCCCACTTTCTCGCCGTCGCGTCTATAGTATTTTCATAGGGTTCACTTTTAATAATCATAATTACCCCCACCAGAGTGTGATATGCGTAAATCTGTTGTGTTGTTACTGGGAACGTTTAGCCTTTTTGCAGGCTTTTCACATGCGGATGAGGGCGACGATGACGCCATCAGCGCCAAAGAGGTAAAGACGCTGTTTTTTGGTCATGACGATCGTACGCGTGTCACCGATCCTACCGAAGCGCCCTGGGATGCCATCGGGCAACTGGAAACCGCCAGCGGCAATCTATGTACCGCAACTCTCATAACGCCACGCCTTGCGCTGACGGCGGGTCATTGCCTGTTAATGCCGCCCGAAGGCAAACCGGATAAAGCGATCGCCCTGCGCTTTGTCTCGCAGAAAGGGATTTGGCGCTACGAAATTCACGGTATTGAGGGGCGGGTGGATCCGTCGCTCGGGAAACGCCTGAAACCGGATGGCGATGGATGGATTGTGCCGCCCGGGGCGGCATCCTGGGATTTCGGTCTGATCGTTTTACGTTATCCGCCGTCCGGGATCGCTCCGCTACCGCTCTTTGATGGTGACAAAGACGCGCTTACCGCCGCCCTGAAAGCCGCCGATCGAAAAGTGACGCAGTCAGGCTACCCTGTTGATCACCTCGATTCGCTGTACACCCATACGGACTGCGTGGTGACGGGCTGGGCGCAAAACAGCGTGCTTTCGCATCAGTGCGATACGCTACCGGGTGATAGCGGATCGCCCCTGATGTTAAAAACCGTTAACGGCTGGCAACTGATTGGCGTTCAGAGTTCTGCTCCGGCAGCGAAAGACCGCTGGCGCGCCGATAACCGAGCGTTGGCGGTGACCGGTTTTCGCGACCGGCTGGAAGCCCTGGCGCAGCAGTAGGTCACTCAGGCCAGTTTAATCATGATCATGCCAGCGAGCAGTAATACCAGCCCTATCCAGCCTTTATGGTTTAAACGCTGCCCGAACATAATCCAGCCTGCCGCCAGGGTGGCGGCAATACCGAAGCCGCCCCACAGCGCGTAGGCCACGGAAAGATCGATGCCTTTCACCGCCTGTGACAGGGCGCTAAACGCCCCCAGAACCGCGGCAATCGATAACAGGCCGTAGGCTTTGCGACGAAAGCCGTCGGAGAACTTCAAAAAGACGTTCGCAATAATTTCCAGAACGATGGCGAAAGCCAGCCAGGCCGCGTGGATCCATTCAAACTGCTGCATGGGTCTGCTCCTTCTGCTGTTTGGCTGGTTTGCGCGTACCCGATTTAATCAGCACGATACCTGCGACCAGGGTCGTCAGCCCGGCAATTTTCATTGTCGTCAGGGTTTCATCAAATATCATGACGCTGAACAGCGTAATCAATAAAATACCAACACCTTCCCACAAAGCGTATGCCACGCCCAGCGCGATTTTTTTAACCGCGAAAGAGAGGAATATATAGGAAAGCGTAATCATGACCAGCATCAAAATAAATCCGGTGCTGCCGTCACTCACGCTCGCCCATTTCATCGACAAGGTGCCGGTAATTTCAGCAACGATAGCCAGAGCTAATAAAATCCAGTAAAACATGTTTTTCTCCTGCTTGAGAATATAATCCATCGAGGCTCGCTGCGAACAGCAAACCAAAAAAGTGGGAATTAAATCAGTTAGCTAAGCGCATAGCGCCAGCTCAGGCAGAAGACGTGACTATAGCGCGGAACGCCAGTGTTGTTCACCGGAAAGCGTGCAGAGGGAGGTAGAAAACAGAGCAGAGTTGTTTGAAAAATACGTCCTGAACAAATTGTCCATAAAATTACAATTATCCGCGGTGTTGCTTCTCGTCTTTGCGGATGAAAATTGTCCTCAGTAGTTGAACACGCCTGATTTGTATCATAAGCCAGGAATTTACTCAAAGCCTTTTCATTTCTTTACCCAGTCTGTTTGATTTTGGTTAGTTTTTTTAATCTGCTTTCCCCTCTATTATAAATAAAAAACTGTTCAGGAACGTCCATGGCCAAACCCATTATCACCCTCAACGGGCTTAAGATCGTCATCATGCTGGGCATGCTGGTGATCATTCTGACCGGCGTTCGTTTTGCGGCCGATATCATCGTGCCCTTTATCCTGGCGCTTTTTATCGCGGTGATCCTCAATCCACTGGTGCAGCGAATGGTGCGGCTGCGCATCCCGCGTGTGCTGGCGATAAGCCTGCTTATCAGTATTATTATCGTTGCGATGGTGCTGTTAGTCGCCTATCTGGGAACCTCCCTGAACGAGCTGGCGCGGACGCTGCCGACATACCGCTCTTCCCTGGCGACCCCGCTGCTGCAAATTGAACCCTGGCTGCAACGCGCGGGTATCGAAGTCTCGGTTGAGGAACTGCTTAAATACATCGATCCGAATGCCGCCATGACGATTGTCACCAGCCTGCTGGCACAGCTCTCCAACGCCATGACCTCGATTTTCCTGCTGTTCCTGACGGTTGTGTTTATGCTGCTGGAAGTTCCACAGCTGCCTGCAAAACTCCAGCACATCATGGTGCGTCCGGTAGAGGGAATGGGTGCTATTCAGCGCGCGCTCGACAGCGTTTCACGCTATCTGGTGCTGAAAACGGCCATCAGCCTGGTGACGGGATTAGTGGTCTGGGGGATGCTCGCCGCGCTGGATGTGCGTTTTGCCTTCGTCTGGGGGCTGCTGGCCTTTGCGCTCAACTATATTCCTAACATCGGCTCCGTGCTGGCGGCGATCCCCCCTATCCTTCAGGTGCTGGTTTTCAGCGGTTTGTATGATGCCCTGATTCTGCTGGCAGGCTATCTGGTGATTAACCTTGTCTTCGGGAACATTCTCGAACCACGGATAATGGGACGCGGGCTGGGGCTTTCAACTCTTGTTGTGTTCCTGTCCCTGATTTTCTGGGGCTGGCTGCTCGGGCCTGTCGGCATGCTGCTCTCAGTTCCGCTGACAATTATTGTCAAAATTGGCCTGGAGCAGACCGCCGGTGGACAAAGTATCGCTGTACTGCTGAGCGACATGAGCCATAAGGCCGATTAATTGTCCATCGACAGCATAGGCTTGCCCGTTCTTCCCGCTTCGCGGTAGTTGCCCACTGCCCGCTGCCATTCCGACAGCGGGTAGAGGGTAGCATCGCTGCACTGGCTGGCGCGCAGTTTAGGCCAGATGCGCCGAAACTCCGCCTGCCACGCCTCAGCGCTCAGCACGTCCAGATAGTTACGAATGTGAAACCACGCCACGCGCGGCAACGGCCGCTGCTGCCGGAAGGTCTGCCCGGAGAGTAGCCCGTAGCAGACAAAGGTACCGGTTTCGGGCATCACGCTCAGGATCGCCTCCGCCAGGCTGCCGCCCGTGGCGTCGTACACCACCTCCGCTTGCGCGGCGGCAGCGTTGACGGCGGCCGTATCATCTTGCGCAATCGGGACGATCCCCATTTCAGCCAGACGTTGAGCGTGCACGGGCGAGCGATGGATCCCGTAAACCGCCTCTGCACCCGCCTGGCGTGCCCATTGCCCGAGCAGAACGGCGCAGTCAGAACCGGCAGCGGTGAGCAGCACCGTTTTCCCGATCGGAGGATAGCGGTCCAGCATCATCTGAGCGGCAAGCGGGTTGATATACGCCCGCGCGGCAAGAAACGAGTCGATGTCGTCCGGGACGGGAACCGCATACGCCACCGGGCAGTCGACATAGCGCTGCCAGGTTCCCTGCCCCCGTAACGGCAGGACCCGCTTGCCCAGCAGCGCCGGGTAAGCGGCGGGCGTTTCGGTCACTATTCCGACCCCTTCATAACCGGCTATTGCGGGCAGCGGCGTGCGATGGCGATATGCCCCGGTGATGGGGATGAGATCGGAGGCGTTCACCGGAGAAAAAAGCATGCGCACACGTATCTCTCCCGGCTGTCGCGGTGACAATGGTGTGGTTTCCGCTTGCAGTACCGATTCAGGCTCACCAAACCGGCGATACCAGAGGGCCAGATTACGCATTGCGATCGCGCCATCCCATTTCCGGTGCGACATGTTTCAGGATGGACTCGATCACATGTGCGTTGTATTCCACGCCCAGCTGATTCGGCACGGTAAGCAACAGCGTATCCGCTTCCGCGATCGCTTCATCCTTTTTCAACTGTTCAATCAGCTTGTCTGGCTCTGCGGCATAGCTGCGTCCGAAAATGGCCCGCGTTTTCTCATCCAGATAGCCAACGCTGTCGCTCTCATTGCGGCTTGAACCGAAATACATCCGGTCGCGATCGTCCATCAGGGCAAAAATACTGCGGCTGACCGAAACGCGTGGCTGACGGGTATGCCCTGCCTCGGCCCAGGCCTGTCGGTAGGCACGGATCTGTTTTGCCTGCTGAATATGGAACGGCTCGCCGGTTTCATCATCTTTCAGCGTTGAGCTTTGCAGGTTCATCCCCAGTTTTGCCGCCCATACTGCCGTTGCATTGGAGCCAGCCCCCCACCAGATACGATCGCGTAAGCCCTCTGAATGCGGCTCCAGACGCAACAATCCCGGCGGGTTTGGGAACATCGGCTGTGGGTTAGGCTTCGCAAACCCTTCACCGCGTAATACATCAAGCAGTACCTCAGTGTGACGGCGCGCCATATCAGATTCGTTTTCCCCGTCCTGCGGCACGTAACCAAAATAACGCCAACCATCAATCACCTGCTCCGGGGAGCCCCGGCTGATACCAAGCTGTAATCGCCCGCCGGAGATGAGATCTGCCGCGCCAGCATCTTCCGCCATATACAGCGGATTCTCGTACCGCATGTCGATCACGCCCGTCCCGATTTCGATGCGTTTGGTTTTCGCGCCTATCGCAGCCAGCAAGGGGAATGGCGAACTGAGCTGGCGGGCAAAGTGATGCACACGGAAATAAGCCCCGTCCGCGCCCAGCTCTTCGGCGGCGACCGCCAGATCGATGGACTGTAGCAGCGTGTCAGCCGCGGTTCGCGTACCGGACTGGGGTGACGGCGTCCAGTGACCAAACGACAAAAATCCGATCTTTTTCATAGTGGAGTATCCTGATAAAGCATTGCGTTATCCCTACTCTACGCATTAACGGATGAGAATAAATGGTGATTATTTAACGGAATGCTTCAAATAAACTGACAGAGACCATCAAGTTTCAATTTATTCTACTCTGGTTATCTGTTTGATTTAGCGCTATTACTGTAAGCCATTTCCCGCCAGGCAGAACAGATAGTGAAAAGACGCTATGTCATTGCAGATGTTTTTACGAATACGCCGTTTCTCGGCAACCCAGTCGCCGTTGTCCTTGATGCTGAAGGTATGAGCAGTGAACAGATGCAGCAGGTTGCCGTTGAATTTGGCTACAGCGAAACGACGTTTGTGCTGCCGCCAGAAAATCTCTCGAGTACGGCACGCGTGCGGATATTCACCCCCTCGCGCGAAATACCTTTCGCCGGGCACCCTAACGTCGGAACTGCCTTTGTGCTGGCGCATCACGCCATAGAAAACGGGCAGACATTATCCGACACCTTGCACTTCGAAGAAATCGCGGGGATGGTGCCGGTGCGGCTGTTAAAACAGAACGGCACAGTGACGGGAGCTGAGCTGTTAGCTCCTGAGGCGCTTTCCTGCCATTCTGAAGTCAGCGCGGAACAGGTTGCAGCCTGCCTTTCCTTAAGCCCGGATGATATACGCAGGGACGTGCATAATCCTGTTGTTGCCTCGGTGGGCCTGCCCTTTTTGATCGTAGAGCTGGTCTCCCGCGATGCGCTTCGTCGATGCGTGCCCAACTTACAAGGTTTCCGCGCGATTCTGCCGCTTGACGGCGCAGTCTCTGTCTATACGTATACCTTAGACAGGGCTTCAGATGAGTCCTGCGATCTTCAGGCACGTATGTTTACTCCTCGAATGACGGAAGATCCGGCAACAGGCAGTGCAGCCGCAGCAGCCACGGCGTTGCTGGCCCTGCGTCGTGATCAAACCACACTTTCACTGAAGATTAGCCAGGGCGTTGATATGGGGCGTACAAGCGTGTTGTTTTCGGAATACGATGCATCGTCAGGAAGGGCTGTGGTTCGGGTCGGTGGTGAATGTGTCATTACGCTTGAGGGAACATTTACGCTTTGAGGCAGAGACGCATTCCCCTTCCGTTCTCTTATGGGATATATTGGCACTAAGATTTTTTAACAGGTAACATCAGCAATGGCTCTGATCCCCAAAAACTACGCACGGCTGGAAAGCGGCTACCGTGAAAAAGCGCTAAAAATCTACCCCTGGGTTTGTGGACGCTGCTCGCGTGAGTTTGTTTATTCAAATCTTCGTGAACTCACGGTTCACCATATCGACCACGATCACACCAATAACCCGGAAGATGGCAGTAACTGGGAGCTGTTGTGCCTGTTTTGTCACGATCACGAACACTCAAAGTACACCGAAGCGGATCAGTATGGCACCACCGTTGTCGCGGGTGAGGATGCGCAAAAAGACGTGGGTGTCGCCACGTTTAACCCCTTTGCCGATCTCAAGGCGATGATGAACAAGAAGAAGTAATATCGACGGCTTCACTGCCCATACCTGTCGTATGGGCAGTCAGAAAGCCACATATGTTGTATTCCAGTCACAGGTTGAACAATGACACGGCTTTAACATCTGCCTCAGGGTTCACGCGTTTTACTGCCTCTAAAAACGCAGCGAAGTTTTGATTAAACACCGTCAGATTATTATAAAATTGCACCTGTTTTTCACGGGTTCCCTCAAGATAAGTCACAGACCAGATCCGCCTGTTATTTATCACTATCGAGCCTGGTTTAATTTTTATGATAGTCGCCAGCTCAATTTTACGGGTGCTGCTCTTTATAACCTCGTATAAATACTGCTCATCATAAAAGTAGGTTTTACCTGACGAGCCGCCAAACCAGACAGGATGGGTTGAGATTTTTTTCATTCCCCGGCTATCGGCAACGATGCGCGTTGGATGCCGAATACGCCTGACGAAAAAGCGTATCAGCATAATCAATGCCACAAAAGACAGCACCACAAAAAGAACGTTAATGCTCTCCCGCATATTTCGTTACCTGACATGCATAGTTATAAGTGAAGAAGTATACCCAAATAGTCTGGTCGTGATAATTACCCTTCTACGCCCGTACGCCATGATGCCTTGTTACCCTTGATCTTTGCTATCGATATACAATACTGTATATAAATACAGTATTAATTGACGGTGATCATCATGCAGTTTTTCACGCCATCAGAGCGACGCCGGAGCGTGGCCCTTCCCCTATTCAATGACCCTGTTCCTTACGTTCTGAATGAACGTATAAGCGCGCCCACGAAGGCTCGCGGCGTAGTGACCTGTATCGCGACATCTGCGAGCTGACCATGTTTGCACTGTGTGATGTGAACGCTTTCTATGCTTCCTGTGAAACGGTTTTTCGCCCGGACCTGAAGGGACGACCGGTGGTCGTGTTGTCCAATAACGATGGGTGCGTCATCTCTCGCTCCGCTGAAGCCAAACCCTTTGTGAAAATGGGTGAACCGTACTTCAAACAGAAAGATCTCTTCAGGCATCATGGCGTGGTTTGTTTCAGCAGTAATTATGAACTTTACGCGGATATGTCCAACCGGGTAATGAACACGCTTGAAGAGATGTCGCCTCGTAGCGAAATATACTCAATTGATGAGATCTTTTGCGATCTTACCGGCGTGCGTAATTGTCGCGATCTTTCCGACTTTGGGCATGAAATGAGAGCGACCGTACTGCAACGCACCCATCTGACCGTCGGAGTGGGCATCGCACCCACAAAGACGCTGGCGAAACTGGCAAATCACGCGGCGAAACGCTGGCAGCGCCAGACGGGAGGCGTTGTTGATTTATCCAATGTAGATCGTCAGAGAAAGCTGATGACGGCGCTACCCGTCGAAGACGTTTGGGGGGTAGGACGTCGCATAGCGAAGAAGCTTGAGATGATGGGGATTAAGACCGTCCTGCAACTGGCAGACACCGATATCCGGTTCATAAGAAAACATTTCAATGTCGTGCTGGAGAGAACGGTGCGTGAATTACGGGGCGAATCGTGTCTTGAACTGGAAGAGTTTGCCCCGGTAAAGCAAGAAATCGTCTGTTCGCGCTCGTTTGGCGAACGCCTCACCGAATATGACGATGTACGCCAGGCCATCTGTAGTTATGCCGCCCGGGCAGCAGAAAAACTTCGCAATGAGCATCAGCATTGCCGCTTTATCTCCGTATTTGTTAAATCCTCGCCCTTCGCGCTTAACGAGCCATATTATGGCAATAGCGCGTCGGTAAAACTGCTCATCCCAACCCAGGATAGCCGGGATATTATCGGCGCATCAGTTCGTTGTCTGGATGCGGTCTGGAAGAACGGCCATCGGTACCAGAAAGCCGGAGTGATGCTGGGAGATTTTTATAGCCAGGGCGTCGCGCAACTTAATCTGTTTGACGACAACGCACCCAGGAAAAACAGCCAAAAGTTAATGGATGTATTAGACCATCTGAATGCTGAAAATGGCCGTGGCACGCTTTACTTCGCGGGACAGGGTATACAGCAGCCGTGGCAGATGAAACGGGAAATGCTTTCACCCCGCTACACCACCCGCTTTGCGGATCTCCTCACTGTTAAGTGATATTAACAATTGCTGCTAAGTTGTAATTTTCCCCTTGCCGGACCGGACAAATCGGTTATCGTGCCAGGCAACTTTCGCAGCAATAAAAGACAGTGGGATGCGCTATGGCGATTTTTGATGGTCACAATGACCTGTTGCTTAATTTATGGCTTCACCATCGCCAGGATCCGGTAACGGCCTTCTTCTCCGGCATTGAGAACGGACACCTCGATTATCCGCGCATGCAGCAAGGCGGATTTTCCGGCGGGCTGTTCGCGCTGTTCGTGCCGCCGCAGGAGTATATCGCCCGCATGGCGCCGCACTACGCCAGCGAGCCGTGGCAACCGATCGACATTCTCTGGCAGCAGTTGACGATCCTCAAGCAGCTTGTCGCACACTCCGATGGACGGGCGCGATTGTGCCTGAGCGCGGCAGATATCGAACGCTGCCGTCAGGATAAGGTGCTGGCGATGGTGGCGCATATTGAGGGTGCGGGCGGTTTTGACGGCGAGGGTGGCGATCTACAGGCTTTCTATGCCGCTGGCGTGCGCAGCATTGGGCTTTTCTGGAACATTGCTAACCGTTTTGGCACCGGCGTTAACGGGGCGTTTCCCGGCAGCCCGGACAGCGGCCCAGGGCTTACCGCAGAGGGTATCGCCCTCATCAAGCACGCTAACGCCCTGAACATGCTGATTGACGTTTCTCACATGAATGAAAAGGCGTTCTGGGATACTGCTCGTCATTCCTCTTCACCGCTGGTCGCCACCCATTCCAACGCCCATACGCTGTGCCCGCAACCGCGTAATCTGACCGATCGGCAACTGCTGGCTATCCGCGACAGCGGCGGCGTGGCAGGGGTCAATTTCGGCAACGCCTTTCTGCGCGCCGACGGTAAACGCGATAGCGATACCCCGCTGAGCACAATCGTTCGCCATATCGACTATCTTATTAACATCATGGGCGAAGATCATGTTGCGCTGGGCTCCGATTTTGACGGCATCACGTTACCTGATGATTTGCATGATGTGAGTGGTTTACCGCGGCTAATCAGCGCGTTGCGTGACAGCGGCTATGATCAATTTGTGCTGAATAAGCTGCTGTGGGGCAACTGGCAAAAGGTATTGCAAAATGTTTGGCAACAATAGGTTACGTTGTAAACATTACGTTAATTCCTTACATCTTTCGGGTTGAGCTTTGCCCCACTGTGACGCATTATTTGATGACCATCACAAAACTGGCACAAACAATGGTGTTGGTGCTGCATTTTTAAAGAGGAAAAAACGATGTGGAAGAAACCTGCTTTTATTGATTTACGTCTTGGCCTGGAAGTGACGCTGTACATTTCCAACCGCTAATCGCTCAGCCCGCCATCCGTGCGGGCATTTTTGTTTTACTACCTGGCCTATCTTCATGTTTATTAAAGTCCTCGGTTCCGCCGCCGGCGGCGGTTTCCCTCAGTGGAACTGTAATTGCGCCAACTGTCAGGGTTTGCGCAACGGTACCCTTCAGGCGACCCCCCGCACCCAGTCGTCGATCATCGTCAGCGATAACGGCGAAGAGTGGATACTGTGTAACGCCTCGCCCGATATCAGCCAGCAGATTGCCCATACGCCAGAACTGAATAAGAAAGAGGTTCTGCGCGGCACGCATATTGGCGGCATTATTCTCACCGACAGCCAGATTGACCACACCACCGGGCTGCTCAGCCTGCGCGAAGGGTGTCCGCATCAGGTATGGTGTACGCCGGAGGTGCATGAAGATCTTTCCAGCGGATTCCCGATTTTTACCATGCTCCGGCACTGGAACGGCGGCCTGATTCATCATCCGATCGCACCGCTCACCGCCTTTAGCGTGGAAGCCTGCCCTGATTTGCAGTTTACCGCTGTCCCCATCGCCAGTAACGCACCGCCCTATTCGCCGTGGCGCGACCGCCCGCTGCCGGGGCATAACGTGGCGCTGTTTATCGAAAACCGCCGCAACGGTCAGACGCTGTTCTACGCGCCGGGTCTCGGTGAACCCGATGCCGCCATCCTGCCGTGGCTTAAAAAAGCGGACTGTCTGCTGATTGACGGCACCGTCTGGCAGGACGATGAACTTCAGGCCGCTGGCGTCGGGCGCAATACCGGCCGCGACATGGGCCATCTGGCGCTCGGCGATGAACACGGCATGATGGCGCTGCTGGCCTCGCTGCCGGCAAAGCGCAAGATTCTGATTCACATTAATAACACTAACCCGATCCTTAACGAGCAGTCGCCGCAGCGTCACGCCCTCACGCAGCAGGGAATTGAAGTGAGCTGGGACGGGATGACCATCACGCTTCAGGACTAACTATGCACATTCGTGAAACGCTCTCGCCGCAAGAGTTTGAACACGCCCTCCGGGCGAAAGGCGCCTACTATCATATTCACCATCCGTACCATATCGCGATGCATAACGGCGAGGCCAGCCGCGAGCAGATCCAGGGCTGGGTGGCGAACCGGTTTTACTACCAGACGACGATCCCGCTGAAAGATGCGGCCATTATGGCGAACTGCCCGGATCCGCACACGCGTCGCAAATGGGTGCAGCGGATCCTCGATCACGACGGCAGAAACGGTCATGACGGCGGGATCGAAGCCTGGCTACAGCTGGGCGAAGCCGTAGGGCTTAGCCGCGACGACTTAATCAGCGAACGCCACGTGCTGCCCGGCGTTCGTTTTGCCGTGGACGCTTACGTTAACTTCGCCCGCCGCGCCAACTGGCAGGAGGCGGCATGCAGTTCGCTCACCGAACTGTTTGCCCCGCAAATTCATCAGTCGCGTCTCGACAGCTGGCCGCAGCACTATCCGTGGATCAAAGAGGAAGGCTATTTTTATTTCCGCAGCCGCCTCAGCCAGGCCAGCCGCGACGTTGAACACGGTCTGGAGCTGGCGAAGAGTTACTGCGATAGCGCAGAAAAGCAGAATCGGATGCTGGAGATCCTTCAGTTCAAACTCGATATCCTGTGGTCGATGCTCGACGCGATGACCATGGCCTACGCGCTACAGCGTCCGCCTTATCACACGGTCACCGACAAAGCGGCCTGGCACACAACCCGACTGGTATAAGCATGCAAAAAAACTCCATCGTCGCCTTTCGTCGCGGCTATCGCCTGCAATGGGAAGCCGCTCAGGACAGCCATGTCATCCTTTATCCGGAAGGCATGGCTAAACTCAATGAGACCGCGGCCGCAATCCTCGAACTGGTCGATGGCCAACGCGACGCGGCGGCCATCATTGCCATACTCAACGAACGGTTCCCGGAAGCCGGCGGCGTGGATGACGACGTCGTAGAATTCCTGCAAATCGCTTATCAACAGAAGTGGATTATTTTCCGTGAGCCAGAATAAACCCGCCGTCAATCCACCGCTGTGGCTGCTGGCGGAGCTGACCTATCGCTGTCCGCTACAGTGTCCTTACTGCTCTAACCCGCTGGACTTTGCCCGGCAGGATCAGGAGCTGACCACTGAACAGTGGATTGAGGTTTTCCGCCAGGCGCGGGCGATGGGCAGCGTGCAGATAGGTTTTTCCGGCGGCGAACCGTTGACGCGTAAAGATCTGCCGGAGCTGATCCGCGCCGCCCGCGATCTCGGTTTTTATACCAACCTGATCACCTCGGGAATTGGCCTGACGGAAAGCAAGCTCGACGCGTTCAGCGAGGCCGGTCTGGACCATATCCAGATTAGCTTCCAGGCTAGCGATGAAGTGCTCAACGCCGCGCTGGCGGGGAATAAAAAAGCCTTCCAGCAGAAGCTGGCGATGGCCAAAGCGGTCAAAGCGCGCGATTACCCGATGGTGCTGAATTTCGTCCTGCACCGGCACAACATCGACCAGATCGATAAAATCATCGAGCTGTGCATTGAACTGGACGCCGACGACGTCGAACTTGCCACCTGCCAGTTCTACGGTTGGGCGTTCCTTAATCGTCAGGGCCTTTTGCCGACGCGAGAACAGATCGCCCGCGCGGAACGTGTGGTTGCCGACTATCGGCAAAAAATGGCCGCCAGCGGCAATCTGACCAACCTGCTGTTCGTCACCCCTGATTATTACGAAGAGCGACCAAAAGGCTGTATGGGCGGCTGGGGGTCGATTTTCCTCAGCGTGACCCCGGAAGGCACGGCGCTGCCCTGCCACAGCGCGCGCCAGCTACCGGTGGAGTTCCCCTCGGTGCTTGATCAGAGTCTGGAATCCATCTGGTATGACTCTTTCGGCTTCAACCGCTATCGCGGGTTTGACTGGATGCCGGAGCCGTGCCGCTCCTGCGATGAAAAGGAGAAGGACTTCGGCGGCTGCCGCTGCCAGGCCTTTATGCTCACCGGGAATGCTGATAACGCCGATCCGGTGTGCAGCAAATCGCCGCATCATCATAAAATTCTGGACGCGCGACGCGAAGCAGCCTGTAGCGACATGAAAATCGGCCAGCTTCAGTTCCGCAACCGTACCCGTTCGCAGCTTATCTATAAAACCCAGGAACTGTAGCGATAATGACCCCCCGCATCGTGGAGCTGGCAGGCGGTTTACGCGCAACGCTGGTGCATCAGCCGCAGGCGACACGCGCGGCGGCGCTTGCGCGCGTGAGTGCCGGAAGCCATCACGAGCCACCGCGCTTCGCCGGTCTTGCGCATTTACTTGAGCACCTGCTGTTCCGCGGTAGCCAGCGCTATCAGGGCGACGATCGACTCATGGCCTGGGTCCAGCGTCAGGGCGGTAGCGTCAATGCCACCACGCTGGCTCGCCACAGCGCATTTTTCTTCGATGTGGCCGCCGATAACCTGTCCGACGGCGTCGCGCGGCTGCGGGATATGTTGCAGGCGCCGCTGCTTTCATGCGATGACATACAGCGCGAAGTGGCGGTCATTGATGCGGAAAACCGGCTCATCCAGCAGCATGATTCCGCCAGGCGCGAAGCGGCGGCACGCCACGCGATGGAAGAACCCACAGTTTTTCGCCGTTTTCAGGTAGGTAGCCAGGATTCTCTGGGGCAGGACCCGGGATCGCTGCAAACCGCGTTGCGCGACTTTCATCGGCGCTATTATGTGGCCGGACACCTGCAATTGTGGCTGCAAGGGCCGCAAACGCTGGATGCGCTGGCCGAGCTTGCCCATACGTTTGCGTCCGGTTTTGCTTCTGGTGGCATGCCTGAAACCGCTCCCCCGTTGCGTCTTAGCGCTGAAGCAGATTTTCAGCTGGCAGTGACGGAGCGACCCGCACTGTGGCGTTGTCCGTTAATTCGAAAAAGTGACAACGTCACCTTATTTCGGGAGTTTTTACTGGACGACGCCCCCGGAAGCCTGATTGCCGGGCTGCGGGCGCGCGGGCTGGCAGAAGATGTCGCCCTGAACTGGCTTTATCAGGATAACGATAACGGCTGGCTGGCGCTAACGGTTGATAGCGAACGACCCGAGGAGGTTGACCCGCATATTACCCACTGGCTACGGGCGCTACAGCAAACGACGGATGAGCAGCAGCGGCATTATTATCGGCTGGCACAGCAACGTTTCAGCGCCCTGCCGACGCTGGAGCAGCTGCGCCAGCGGGCGTTCGGTTTTGCGCCCGGTGCGGCGCCCGTAAGTTTTTCCGCCTTTTGTGCCGATTTACTGGCGGCGCCCACCTCGTATCTGGCCTGCAAAAAAATTGAAACCGTTGAAATTATCGCCAGCCAGGGGTTTGCTCTGCCGCTTAGCCATTGGCGTCGCCAGCCGGTTGCAGATGATAGCCCCATCGCGTTTTCCTTCTACCCGCAGACTGCCAGGTATGTTACGCCAGCCCCGACGTCAGAAGCCGCTCCGCTGCTGCATTTGTCGGCGCAGACACAACCGCCAACGCTGATCCTGCGCAGGCCTTTTTATTCGTGCCTGGAACGGGCGCAGGGGGTGGCGATGGGCAAACAGTTACGCCCTCTTCTTGCTGAACTGCGCCATATTGACGGCAGCGGCGAGTGGCAAACGGTTGACGGTAGCTGGCAGCTCACCCTGCGGCTTCCTGACGCCGTAGCTACGGCGGAACACATCATCGGGGCGATAATCGATCGCCTCTCCCACCCCGCCCCGGCTCTTACGCCAGTGCCAGAAGGCATTGCCATCCGTGAGCTGCTTCAGCAATTGCCTGAACGTCTGGCATCGGATCCGCCACGGGACGGCTGGCTGGCGGCGCTAGTTGGCGGCAGCGTCGCGCACGCGCACGGGTTAGCCCGGCAGCTTGGCCTGCTCCGGGCGCCGGTTAACGCTAAGCCGACGCCATTAAGCGGTTGTCCCGGCGGGATCGAACACATTCCGCACGCCAGCGCGGATTCGGCGCTGCTGGTGTTTATTCCCCTGCCGCCGGGCGCGTCGCTCGCCGCGCTGCAGCTGCTGGCATTATGCTGCGAACCGCAATTTTTCCAGCGCCTGCGCGTGGAACAGCAGATTGGCTACGTGGTCAGCTGTCGTTATCAGCGTATTGCCGATCGCGATGGCCTGCTGCTGGCGTTACAGTCGCCTGACCGCTCTCCCGTGAACCTGTTGGGTTGCTGCAAACAATTTTTGCGTGAGCTGACGCTGTGCGATGTGACGGCGTTCAGCGTATTGCGACAGCAGCTGGCGACGCAAATCCGGTCACCGATGAATGCCAGCGCCACGGCAGTAGCCGCCCTGCGCCAGCGCTATGGTTTACCGGTGTTAACGCCGCAGGCTGTTGATGCCCTGCAACATGACGAGATAATCGCACTATGGCGCGAGATGACTCGCCATCGCCGTCGCTGGCGGGTGCTTTTCACGGGCTGACCGGACCCGCCGCTTTCTTCATATCCGCGGTTTTTAGTCAAAAAAAAGCCCCGTACTTCGACGGGGCCAGGTTGCTTATTTCGCTGTTATTTATCCAGCGCGTAGGCAATCACGTAGTCACCACGATCCGGCGACTGGCGTGCTCCGCCAGCAGAGATCAGAATGTACTGTTTGCCGGTTTTCGGTGATACATAGCTGATAGGTCCGCCCTGGCTACCCACCGGAAGACGCGCTTTCCACACTTCTTCCCCCGTAGAGGAATCAAAGGCGCGCAGGTAGTAATCCTGGGTTCCCGCAATGAAGACCAGACCGCCCTGCGTGGCCAGCGTACCGCCCAGCGTCGGCATACCGACAGGCATTGGCATACGCATTTTTACCCCAAACGGACCGGTATCCTGTACGGTACCGACCGGCACCTGCCAGACGATTTTCTGCGTTTTCAGGTCAATGGCGGAGAGAGAGCCAAACGGTGGTTTCTGGCACGGAATGCCCAGCGGTGACATGAAACGGTTTTTGTTGACCGAATACGGCGTTCCTTTCATCGGAACGGCGCCCATCCCGGCGTTCACGGCTTCACCGCCCGTGTTTGCCACCGCGCTCTGCGGATCTTGCTTAATCAGCTGAACCCACAGGCCCAGACGCATGTCATTGACGAAGATATACTGGTTGTTCGGATCGGTGGACAAACTGCCCCAGTTCATTCCCCCCAGCGAGCCCGGGAAGCTCAGGGAAATATCGGTTCCCGGCATCGTGTACAGACCGTCATAACGCATTGATTTGAAGCTGATACGACAGGCCAGCTGGTCAAACGGCGTCGCCCCCCACATATCCGATTCTTTCAGGGTTTCTGCGCCAATCTGCGGCATCCCCACAGAGCGAGGCTGCGTTGCCGGGTACTGTTCACGTGGAATATCCGCTGGTTTTACCGGAACCTCTTTCACTTCAGTGAGCGGTTTACCCGTCAGGCGATCGAGAACGTAAATTTGCCCCGCTTTAGTGCCAACCACCACCGCGGGCTTGTTGCCCTCTTTCGTTGGGAAATCAACCAGGCTCGGCTGCATCGGGATATCGAAATCCCAGAGGTCGTTATGCACGGTCTGGTATACCCACTTCTCTTTCCCGGTAGTCGCATCCAGCGCGAGAATTGAGGTGGCGTATTTGTGATCTTCCGGAATACGGTCAGCGCCCCACAGGTCGACAGAGGAACTTCCCATCGGGATAAACACGGTATTCATCGACGCATCCCAGGACATAGGGGCCCAGGAGTTTGCGGAGCTGCGTTTGTAGTGTTCGCCGGGCTTCAGAACATAGTTTGGATCCGGATTACGCGGATCGAACGCCCAGCGCAGCTGGCCGGTGATCACGTCATAACCACGTATTACGCCGCCCGGCATATCGGTGCTGACGTTATCCGCAACGCGGCCGCCAACCACGACCGTGGTACCCGCCAGCGTCGGGGCCGACGTCAGCACGTAGGTGGGATCTGACGCGTCGCCCATTCCTTCATGCAGGTTAACGCTGCCGTCAGTACCGAAGTCCGGGCAGAATTTGCCGTTATCGGCGTCTAACGCGATCAGCTTACCGTCAATGGTATTCATCAGGATACGGCGCTGGCATGCCGCGCCCGGTGCGACCTGCGCTGGCAGAACCGGTGTGGAGCCGGCTACCGTTGGCTGTGCCAGCGGTTTGGTGGCATCAAAGTACGCCAGGCCACGGCAGCGCATCCAGATGGCAGACTTAGCGTTGATTTCCGCTTTCCAGATCTCTTTCCCGCTATCGGCATCCACGGCGATCACGTTGTTATGCGGCGTACAGAGGAAGACACGATCGCCTACCTGTAGCGGCGTTTGCTGATCTTCTGCGCCATTGCCATCCGGACTTTGCGGAATATCACCGGTATGGTAGGTCCAGACCGGTTTCAGGTTTTTCACGTTGTCACGGGTTATCTGGTCCAGCGCCACAAAGCGACTACCGCCAGCCGTATTACCGTAGTGATCCCAGTTCTGCTGTTTCGCCTCTTCTTTTACCGGTACCAGCGGGCGCTTTTCGCCGCTAAACGGCACGGTCGGATGGGGTTGAAACATCTGAACAAAGGTGACGCCCATGCCGATAATAAGGACCGCGCAGACCGCCATCGCCCCTTTCGTGGAGGACGGTTTTCCTTCACGCTTACGCAATGCAGGCCAGGTGGCTGCTGCCAGCACCATCAGCCCGGCGGGTACCATTAATCGGGAAACCAGGGGCCAGAAGTCGAGTCCGGCATCGAAAAATGCCCAAATCAGGGTGCCAAGAAACACCAGAGCAAACAGCCCTACGGCAGAGGATTTGCGGCGGAAAAACTGAATTGCAGAGAGCAGCGTGAAAACCCCGGCAATGAGAAAGTACCAACTCCCCCCCAGAGAAGCCAGTTTAAAACCGCCGATGGCAAAAAACAGCCCCGTCACAAGAAGTACCACACCCACCAGCAGGCACCACGGGCCTAACCAGCCCAATGGGCGGGGATTATTGTCTGACATAAAAATGAATCTCCTGATTACTTTATATAAAGCAGGGTTTTATTAACTGCCACGATGTTAAAACCCTGCACAACGCTAATTGTTCGTATGCGAAGCATAAATTAAAAAGAGAACGTAGACAAAATCTATTATGTCGGAAGAAATGAAAACCAGCGCAATTGCATGGGTTTAACAGGGTTAAAATAGCGAATATCGCTAACTACGTCACCGATGCTGGAATATATGACCAGCCTGAAGTTGCTTAAAGGATTAATATCAGGATTCCCCCAAGGCCGGTCTTATAGCGTCAGATTTTTACAGCTGAGCCTTCAAACAGAGGATTTAATTAAGCAATAACCATGAATAAGCACAGGGATAAACCTGAGTTCAGTTTCAGGAAGAAATTATCAATAATTTTAGAGCGTCTGGTGCGTTGAACATTCCGTCATTATCAGCACTGAAAATGTGACTTTCCGCATCAAAGCGGACTCACAGCGTGACAATAAAAACACTATCAAATCACTTAATGAAGTCTTGAATCGCAGAAAAGCCAAAAAGTAATTCACTGTGCCTTCACTACACATTGACTTTACACCAAGACTAGCGCATATTTTACAGCACAAATTAACAAGACAATTTTTGGAGGACGTTTTCTATGCCAGCCCGTGATTATCCCGACAAGCGTGTTGCTCGCGGTGTAGCAAAGGAGGCCGATCTCAGGATGTTAAGTGCGCGCATCGATCCAGCGCTGATGGAATACATCCGCATTACTGCGTATGAAACACGGAAAAGTAAGCAGGAAATCGTGGCGGAAGCGTTAGCACTTCACCGCCAAAGGAATCAGATTGCGTCATAAACACCAAAAGCCCGAAAAATCCCCCGGGCTTTTGCTGCTGTCTGGATTACTCCACCAGCGTATTTAACGTCTCCAGCGCCTCAGGCGGCAATACCAGATCGGCTGCCGCCAGGTTTTCACGCAGATGCGCCACCGAAGAAGTACCCGGGATCAAGAGGATATTTGGCGAGCGTTGCAGCAGCCATGCCAGCGCCACCTGCATAGGCGTCGCATCCAGTGAATCCGCCACCGCCTGTAGCCCGGAAGATTGCAATGGCGTGAAACCACCCAGTGGGAAGAACGGCACCCAGGCAATCCCCTGCTGCGCCAGCGAATCTACCAGCGCATCGTCACCGCGATTCACCACGTTGTACATGTTCTGTACGCATACCACGGAAACCATCTTCTGCGCTTCAGCCACCTGCGAAGCGGTGACGTTGCTCAGCCCAATATGGCGAACCAGCCCCTGCTGTTGCAGCTCCGCGAGGGTGCTCAGCGGCGCGGCAATCGAGCCTTCCGCTGGTCCGTGGGCGCTAAACATAATCCGCAGGTTAACCACGTCCAGCACATCTCGCTTCAGGTTACGCAGGTTGTCATGCACCGCCTGCGTCAGCTCCTGGGCGGAAAACGCCGGCAGCCAGGAGGCGTCCTCGCCGCGTCGGGCTCCGATCTTGGTCACAATCGTAAGGTCGTCCCGGTAGGGATGAAGCGCCTCGCAAATAAGCTGGTTGGTCACATGGGGGCCGTAAAAATCGCTGGTATCAATGTGATTTACCCCCGACTCTACCGCTTCACGCAACACCGCCAGCGCCGCATTTTTGTCTTTTGGCGGACCAAAAACGCCAGGTCCGGCAAGCTGCATCGCGCCATAGCCAAACCGTTTAACCGTACGCGTTCCGAGCGTGAATGTTCCGCATTTATCTATGCTGCTCATGCTGACCTTCCTCATTAAAATGATCCGGGTTTACAATAGGTTCCGCAACGAAACCATTAGTTAAGCAATAGTAAAATTAAAGTTTAAATTCGCTACGACGATAGTATTGATGTAACCCTGCCTCTTCTATTACGGATGACCGCCATGCTGAAAAATCTGCACGTGATTACCGGTATTATCTTTGCCCTCACCATATTCTGTCTGCTGCAAGTTGTCACGGGAGGGTTGTTCTACTCTGCCGTTAACAACGATCGTCACAACTTTCAGAACTCCGGGTTGCTTAATGCCCAGCAGGAGAGCCTGAGCGACAGTGTGAACACCCTGGTGAAAACGCGCGTTACCGTCACCCGCGTGGCGATCCGCTACCTGAAAAACCAGCGCGACCCGGCCTCTCTCGCAGCGATCAACACGCTGCTGGGCACCGCGAACGGTTCGCTGGCCAAAGCAGAAGACTATTACAAAAACTGGCAGGCGATTCCGCAGGTGAAGGGGCAAAATGCCGCGCTCACCGAAGAGATGCAGAAAGCCTGGAAGAACATGCACGAGGTAATGCGCTTGTCCATTGCGTACTTGCACGCCGATAACTATCAGGCCTATGGCGACCTGGACGCCCAGCAGGCGCAGGATGAGATGGAGGCGGTCTATACCCGCTGGCGCGCGGAAAACAACGTGCTGCTGAAAGCCGCCGCCGAAGAGAACCAGAACAGCTTTACCCAGATGCAGTGGACGCTGGCGGCGATCTTCCTGACCGTTATCGCCGTGCTGGTTGTGATCTGGCAGGGTTTACAGCACCTGCTCCTGAGACCGCTCAACGCCATCATGAACCATATTCGCACCATCGCGAGCGGCGATCTGACGCAAAACGTCGCGATTACCGGGCGCAACGAAATGGGCCAGCTGGCCGCCGGTCTGCATGAGATGCAACAGTCGCTGGTCAGCACCGTCAGCGCCGTGCGCGGCAGCACAGATTCTATCTACACGGGCGCAGGAGAAATTGCCGCCGGGAGTAACGACCTTTCCGCCCGAACCGAGCAGCAGGCAGCCTCGCTGGAAGAGACCGCCGCCAGCATGGAAGAGCTGACGGCCACGGTGAAACAGAACTCGGATAACGCTCGTCAGGCGACGCTGCTGGCAAAGAATGCGTCTGAAACCGCCGCACGCGGCGGCCAGGTGGTGAATAATGTAGTGCGTACCATGAATGACATTGCCGACAGTTCTCAGCAAATTGCGCATATCACCGGCGTTATCGATAGCATTGCCTTCCAGACCAACATTCTGGCGCTCAACGCGGCGGTTGAAGCCGCCCG
This sequence comes from Enterobacter cloacae complex sp. P29RS, assembly GCF_014893445.1. NCBI lineage: Bacteria > Pseudomonadati > Pseudomonadota > Gammaproteobacteria > Enterobacterales > Enterobacteriaceae > Enterobacter > Enterobacter cloacae complex sp. P29RS. The sequence continues at coordinate 38,612 of NZ_JADBPZ010000026.1, forward strand.
TGCCGGCGAACAAGGCCGCGGCTTTGCGGTCGTGGCAGGCGAAGTACGGACGCTGGCCAGCCGCAGCGCGCAGGCGGCAAAAGAGATCAAAGGGCTTATTGAAAACTCCGTCAGCCGGGTGAATACCGGCTCGGAACAGGTGAGCGAGGCGGGTGCGACCATGAAAGAGATCGTCGCGGCCGTGACACGCGTAACCGATATTATGGCTGAAATCTCGTCGGCGTCTGACGAGCAAAGCCGCGGTATTGAACAGGTCAGCCTGGCGGTCTCGCAGATGGACAGCGTAACGCAGCAAAACGCCGCGCTGGTACAGGAGTCGGCAACGGCGGCGGCGGCGCTGGAAGATCAGTCTGAACAGCTGCGCCAGGCCGTGGCGGCATTCCGGCTGAACATGCAGGAAAACACCGCTCCGCGGCCAAAAAATACAAAAGCACCGCAACTGTTGCGTCCCGCCACGGTCAGTGCCTCAGGTGACACAAACTGGGAGACGTTCTAGGCCTTACCGTTAACGGCTGCGCTTGGCGTGACGTTCCCAGTTCTCCTGTTTCGCCTCATCGGATTTTCGGAGTGAAACATAACATGCCCCGCTGCCGCCGTGATGCGGCAGCGCCACGCAGAAAGCCTGCACGTCCTCGAACTCAGTTAACCAGCGGGCAAGATAACTGCGCACCACGTTCGGGTGCGAATTCTGCTCGCGGCCCTTCCCGTGAATGATAATCAGGTTACGTAAACCGTCGCGGCTGGCCTGGCGAATGAAGGCGTACAGCATCTGGCGGCAGCGTTCGGCGGGCTGACGCAACAGATTTAAGCTGGCCTGTCGGGCGTATTTACCCGAGCGCAGCTTGTCAATAACGCCCTGCTGAACGCCCTCGCGCTGGAACATCAGCGGCTCTTCAAGCGGCAAGAGTTCCAGGAAACCCAGTGTGAGAAAGTTGTCGAGCTGCTCGGTATCGATCTCCTGGCGAACCCGGGTATTACGGCTTTGCTGCCAGTGGATATCGGTGCAGCGTTTCAGGGGCTGGACATCCTCCATGGCGTCAAGAAAAAGTGATTTGTCGTCAGGGTTCATGGAAATCCTCCGGGCACATCGGGGCTTGTACTATACCTGCACCGGGCAGGGGCCTCAATAACCCTTACCGCAAGGGGCAAGATAAATATTAATCTGATGAATATATATAGCTACCATTAAAGTTATTTAAATATTACTTAACTAAAACTACAGCAGAGTTAAAATAAGTGATTTGCGTTGAAATTTTGTAAAACCAATGACGTGCCGCCTTTCTTTTTTCAGGAAAGATGTTATACCTAAATATACCTGCCTCATGGATATAATACCCAGGATTTGCGAAAGGACGCACTGCTGTGTGTACTGTAGGGTCTGTCTGATGTCGGACAGGCTCTATTTTTTCTTTGGCAATTTCACGATAAAACTATTTTTCTCGCTTCCCTTCTGAATTGTGTAATTAATGATTCAGCCAGGGGCGTCTGGCGTGCATCACGGCGCTGAATTAAATAATAGGCCGCTCTGGGAAGTGTTTCCACAACCGGCAGCATGACCAGCCGGTGCGCCAGCAGCGGGTCGCAGCCCAGCTCCTGCGGCAGCACGCTCAGGAAGTCACTTTGTGCGACAAGGCTAATACAGGACGAAAAGGTTTCGCAAACGACGCCAATACGCGGTATCTGCGAGCGATGATGAAATATATCCTCAAGCTGCTTATAATAACTTCCCCGCGGCGTTGGCATTGTCCAGTTATAATGAAGAAGTTCATTAATAGAGGTAGCCCCCAACGCCGGATGTCCTTCCCGACAAAATACCGCAAAAGGTTTCTCAAAGAGTTTTTCAAACGTAAATTCGTGATCGTAAGGCCCCTGATAATAGGTATTGATGGTAAAGTCCAGCTCACCCTGGCGTAATTCATTGATCATTGATACCAGCTGACCTTCCATAATCCGCACCTTGATCTGAGGATGCTGCGCATGAAAACGGGAGATAACGGCGGGCATCAGGCTGCGCGCCACGCTGGCACCCATCCCAATATTGATCTGCCCGGTCAGCTCCCCCTGACGCTGACGGATATCATCCTGCGCTGCGCGAAGCTCTTCCAGAATTAAATTAGCGCGGTGATAAAACCCTTCCCCGCACTCGGTCAGGGCGACACCTTTACTCCGGCGTACAAACAGCTGTGCCGCCATGCCCTCTTCCAGCTCTTTAATGGATTTAGTCAGCGCGGGCTGCGAAAGATTCAGCACCCGGCTGGCTCCGCGAATACTGCCCTGACGCGCCACTTCGACAAAAGCCCGAATTTGATGAAATTTAATCTGAAATGACATAACCCGACCGATAACCGTTGTTTATCAGAGTAAAGAAACTGTCATCTACTTTAATGGAATCGGATGTGCGAGGGTAATTCCTGAACGGTTAAAACTGTGAAAAATCGCTTAGTGATAAGTAAAAACTATCACAGCGTGAAGCAGTTCACATATTTTAATGATGACAGGAAAAGATATGAACGCACTGGCGCAGTACATCCACACATTAGCCCCCCAACTGAGCGCATGGCGTCGCGATTTTCACCATTTCGCGGAATCCGGCTGGGTGGAGTTTCGCACAGCCGCGAAAGTCTCGGAGATCCTGGACTCGCTGGGTTACGAGCTGGCGATGGGTCGCGATGTCGTGGATGCCGAAAGCCGGATGGGGTTGCCCGATGACGCAACCCTGGCGCGGGAATTTGCCCGCGCCCGCGCGCAAGGCGCACCGGAGAAATGGCTCGCGCCGTTCGAAGGCGGGTTCACCGGCATTGTCGCGACCCTGAATACTGGTCGCCCCGGCCCGACGCTGGCCTTTCGCGTGGACATGGATGCGCTTGATCTGAGCGAAGCGCATGACGACAGCCACCGGCCGTACCGCGACGGTTTTGCCTCCTGCAACCCGGGCATGATGCACGCCTGCGCGCACGACGGCCACACCACCATTGGTCTGGGGCTGGCGCAGGTGCTTAAGCAGCATGAAGCCCAGCTCAACGGCACCATCAAACTGATCTTCCAGCCTGCCGAAGAGGGCACGCGCGGCGCCCGCGCTATGGTCGCTGCAGGGGCGCTGGACGACGTGGACTACTTTACCGCCATTCATATTGGAACTGGCGTTCCGGAAGGGACGGTGATCTGCGGCAGCGATAACTTCATGGCGACCACCAAATTTGACGTGCGCTTTACCGGCGTTGCCGCACACGCTGGTGGTAAACCGGAAGAGGGCCGTAACGCCCTGCTCGCGGCGGCCCAGGCCGCTATCGCGCTGCATGGCATCGCGCCACACAGCGAAGGCGCGTCCCGGGTTAACGTCGGAGTCATGCAGGCGGGCAGCGGACGCAACGTGGTTCCGGCTGATGCGTTGCTTAAGGTTGAAACCCGCGGCGAAAGCGAGGCCATTAATCATTATGTCTTTGAGCGCGCGCAGGCGGTGATTACCGGCGCGGCGGCGCTCTACGGCGTAACAGCCGGGATAAACCTGATGGGGGCGGCGACCTCCAGTGCCCCCTCCCCGGCCTGGGTCGATTATCTGCGCGAACAGGCAAGCCAGGTGCCCGGCGTGACTCATGCCATTAATAAGGTCAAAGCGCCTGCGGGCTCCGAAGATGCCACGCTGATGATGGCCCGCGTGCAGCAGAACGGCGGCATGGCCTCGTATATGGTCTTCGGCACCGAACTGAGCGCCGGACATCACAACGAAAAATTCGATTTTGATGAGCAGGTGATGAACGTTGCCATCGAAACACTGGCGCGAACTGCGCTTAATTTCCCGTGGACGCGAGGTGTGTAATGCAGGAGAACTACGCTTTTATCGCTGATGCCATCGACACGCGATGTCAGACGTTTACCGATATTGCCGACGACATCTGGGATCATCCCGAAACGCGCTTTGAAGAGTTCTGGTCCGCCGAACGGCTTGCCAGCGCGCTGGAAGCCGAGGGCTTTACCCTGATGCGGGAAGCCGGAGGCATTCCCAACGCCTTTATTGCCAGCTACGGCAGCGGCAAGCCCGTTATCGCCCTTCTGGGCGAATACGACGCCCTGGCCGGGTTGAGCCAGCAGGCGCACTGCGCGACGGCGCAATCCGCCACCCCGGGGGCTAACGGCCATGGCTGCGGGCATAACCTGTTGGGTACTGCTGCCTTTGCCGGTGCGGTGGCGGTGAAAAGCTGGCTGGAACAGCACGGCGGCAGCGGAACGGTACGATTTTACGGCTGCCCCGGCGAGGAAGGCGGCTCCGGTAAAACCTTTATGGTGCGTGAAGGATTATTTGACGACGTGGACGCTGCCGTGACCTGGCATCCGGAAGCCTTTGCCGGGATGTTTAACGTCAGCACGCTGGCCAATATTCAGGCCGCCTGGCGGTTTAAGGGGATCGCCGCCCACGCCGCAAACTCCCCACATCTGGGACGTAGCGCGCTGGATGCCGTGACGTTGATGACCACCGGCACAAACTTCCTCAACGAACACATCATTGAAAAAGCGCGCGTTCATTACGCCATCACCGATACCGGCGGAATTTCGCCTAACGTGGTGCAGGCTCAGGCAGAAGTGCTGTACCTGATCCGCGCTCCGGAGATGGCCGATGCGCAGCAGATCTACGCGCGCATCGAGAAAATCGCCCAGGGCGCGGCGATGATGACCGAAACCACTGTCGAGTGTCGCTTTGATAAAGCCTGCTCCAGCTATCTGCCGAACCGTACGCTCGAAGGGGCCATGTACCGCGCATTGCAGCATTACGGCACGCCGGACTGGACGGAAGAAGAACGCGAATTTGCCCGTGAAATCCGCGCCACGCTCACGGCAAACGACCTGCAAAACAGCCTGAAAAACATAGCCGCAACGGGAGCCGAAGAGGGAAAAGCCTTTGCCCGACGCCATCACGAAACGCTACTGGTGGATGAAGTTGCCCCTTACGCCATCACCGATAACGTGCTGGCAGGCTCCACCGACGTGGGGGATGTCAGCTGGAAGATGCCTGTCGCACAGTGCTTTAGCCCCTGTTTTACCGTCGGCACCCCGCTGCATACCTGGCAATTGGTGGCGCAGGGGCGTACCTCTATTGCCCATAAAGGCATGCTGCTGGCCGGAAAAGTGATGGGCGCGACCGCGCTGCATCTGCTTCAGGATGCCGACCTGCTGCGAAAATGTCGGGAAGAATTTGAACAACACATAACAGAAAAACCGTACGAGTGTCCGATCCCACAGGACGTGACACCGTCACCTTTAAAATAAAAAAACACAACACAACACAACACAACACAACAACAGTCCCGAGGAACGCCCATGAGTATGTCATCCATACCTTCGCATTCCCCATCCGGTAAGCTCTATGGCTGGGTTGAAAGGATCGGCAATAAAGTGCCGCACCCTTTCCTGCTTTTTATCTATTTAATTGTCATCCTGATGGTCGCGACAGCCGTGCTGTCCGCCTTTGATGTGAGCGTGCGCAGCCCGGCCGACGGCAGCATGGTGGCCGTAAAAAATCTGCTCAGCGTGGAGGGGTTGCACTGGTTTTTGCCGAACGTGATTAAAAACTTCAGCGGTTTTGCGCCGCTGGGCGCCATCCTGGCGCTGGTGTTAGGCGCGGGTCTGGCCGAACGCGTGGGTCTGCTGCCCGCGCTGATGGTGAAAATGGCCTCGCACGTCAGCGCGCGTTATGCCAGCTATATGGTGCTGTTTATTGCCTTCTTCAGCCATATCTCGTCCGACGCGGCGCTGGTGATCATGCCGCCGATGGGGGCGCTGATTTTCCTCGCCGTTGGCCGTCATCCTGTTGCGGGCCTGCTGTCGGCGATCGCGGGCGTCGGCTGTGGGTTTACCGCTAACCTGCTTATTGTGACCACCGATGTGCTGCTCTCCGGCATCAGCACGGAGGCAGCCAGCACCATCGATGCGGCCATGCACGTCAGCGTGATCGACAACTGGTACTTTATGGCCAGTTCGGTGATTGTCCTGACGATTGTCGGGGGGCTGATTACCGATAAGATCGTTGAGCCGCGCCTGGGTAAATGGGAAGGCCGGAGCGATGAAAAGCTGGAGACGCTGAGCAAAGAGCAGCAGTTCGGCCTGCGCGTCGCCGGGATCGTCTCGCTGGCGTTCATTGCGGCTGTGGCGCTGATGGTGGTGCCGGAGAATGGCGTGTTGCGCGATCCGATCAAACACACCGTACTTCCCTCGCCGTTTATTCAAGGTATTGTGCCGCTGATAATTCTCTTCTTCTTCGTCGTTTCGCTCGCCTACGGCATCGCTACCGGTAAAATCCGCCGTCAGGGAGATCTGCCGCACCTGATGATCGAGCCGATGAAGGAGATGGCGGGTTTTATCGTGATGGTGTTCCCGCTGGCGCAGTTTGTGGCCATGTTTAACTGGAGCAACATGGGCAAGTTTATGGCCGTGAGCCTGACGGACGCGCTGGAGGCGGCGGGGTTGAGCGGGGTTCCGGCGTTTGTCGGCCTGGCGCTGCTGTCGTCCCTGCTGTGCATGTTTATTGCCAGCGGGTCGGCCATCTGGTCGATTCTGGCCCCCATCTTTGTCCCCATGTTTATGATGCTCGGCTTTCATCCGGCGTTCGCCCAGATCCTGTTCCGTGTCGCCGATTCTTCGGTGATCCCGCTGGCGCCCGTGTCACCCTTCGTTCCGCTGTTTTTAGGCTTCCTGCAACGCTACAGACCGGAGGCTAAGCTGGGTACCTACTATTCGCTGGTCTTGCCCTATCCGCTTATCTTCTTAGGGGTATGGCTGGTGATGCTGGTGGCGTGGTATCTTGTCGGCCTGCCGATTGGACCGGGTGTTTACCCGAGGCTGAACTAAGGAGTACTGATGCTGAGATTACTCGAAGACAAGATTGCGACGCCGCTGGGGCCGCTGTGGGTTATCGCGGATGAAGCGTTCAATCTGCGCGCGGTTGAATGGGAAGAGCACAGCGACCGGATGGTTGAGCTGCTCAACATCCATTATCGCGCCGAGGGTTACGAGCGTATTACTGCCCATAATCCTGGCGGGCTGAGCGATAAACTGACGGCCTACTTCGAGGGCGATCTCAGCATTATTAATACCCTGCCAACCGCCACGGCGGGTACCCCTTTCCAGCGCGAGGTGTGGCAGGCGCTGCGTAATATTCCCTGCGGGCAGGTGATGCACTACGGTCAGCTGGCAGAACAGCTTGGCCGTGCCGGTGCGGCGCGCGCGGTCGGTGCGGCAAATGGCTCTAACCCCGTCAGCATTGTGGTGCCTTGCCATCGCGTGATTGGGCGCAACGGCACCCTCACCGGCTATGCCGGGGGCGTACAGCGTAAAGAGTGGCTGCTGCGTCACGAAGGGTATTTTCTGCTGTAATTCCCAGGCTTTTTGTGCTTAATTTTCTTCCTGTTAGGCTAATAATCCTTAATCATTCTGTGGAATTTCAAGGAGATGGCAGCTCGCTGCCGTCTCTTGTCTTTATTGGGGGTTTGCCAGACTTACGTCCTTACCAAAAAGATGTTAAAATTGACCAATATCAATTAAGGCTTGAGCAAACCTATGATCCCGGAAAAGCGAATTATACGACGCATTCAGTCTGGCGGTTGTGCTATCCATTGCCAGGATTGCAGCATCAGCCAGCTCTGTATCCCGTTTACTCTGAATGAGCATGAACTCGATCAGCTTGACAATATCATCGAGCGCAAAAAGCCTATTCAGAAAGGGCAGACGCTGTTTAAAGCGGGAGACGAACTGAAATCGCTCTATGCTATCCGTTCTGGCACCATCAAAAGCTACACCATTACCGAACAGGGCGACGAGCAGATCACTGGCTTCCATCTGGCGGGCGATTTAGTCGGCTTTGACGCCATCGGCAGTGGCCATCACCCGAGCTTTGCTCAGGCGCTGGAAACCTCTATGGTTTGTGAAATCCCGTTTGAAACGCTGGACGATCTGTCCGGTAAGATGCCGAACCTGCGTCAGCAGATGATGCGTCTGATGAGCGGTGAGATCAAAGGCGATCAGGATATGATCCTGCTGCTTTCCAAAAAGAATGCCGAAGAGCGTCTGGCCGCCTTTATCTATAACCTCTCCCGCCGTTTCGCGGAACGTGGCTTCTCCCCACGCGAATTCCGTCTGACCATGACGCGTGGCGATATTGGTAACTATCTGGGCCTGACCGTGGAAACCATCAGCCGTCTGCTGGGTCGTTTCCAGAAGAGCGGAATGCTGGCGGTTAAAGGTAAGTACATCACCATTGAAAACGGTGAAGCGCTGGCCATTCTGGCGGGTCACTCACGTAACGTGGCATAACTCTCCCGGATATCTTATGCCAGGTCGATAAATTTTCATGATTATTGATCTGGCAAAAACTTCCCCCCTGTTTCATTCAAGATATATAGGTTACTCTTTTACTTACAGACTGTGGTGACAGTAGTAAGGAGACCTGTATGGCAAAGTATCAAAATATGCTGGTGGCTATCGATCCGAATCAGGACGATCAGCCAGCATTACGACGTGCTGTGTATTTACATCAACGGATTGGTGGCAAAATTAAAGCCTTTTTGCCGATTTATGACTTCTCATACGAGATGACCACCCTTCTGTCGCCTGACGAGCGCACCGCTATGCGTCAGGGAGTGATCAGCCAGCGTACCGCGTGGATCCGCGAGCAGGCGAAGTATTATCTGGAAGCGGGCGTACCTATCGATATCAAGGTGGTCTGGCACAACCGTCCTTTCGAAGCCATTATTCAGGAAGTGGTGGCCGGTGGGCATGACCTGCTGCTGAAAATGGCGCACCAGCATGACAAACTGGAATCCGTGATTTTCACCCCGACCGACTGGCACCTGCTGCGCAAATGCCCTTGTCCGGTATGGATGGTGAAAGATCAGCCGTGGCCTGAGGGCGGGAAAGCCGTCGTGGCGGTCAATCTGGCCAGCGAAGAGGATTATCACAATTCGCTGAACGAGAAGCTGGTGAAGGAGACCCTTCAGCTTGCCGACCAGGTTAACCATACCGAAGTCCATCTGGTGGGAGCCTATCCGGTTACGCCAATCAATATCGCCATCGAGCTGCCTGAATTTGACCCGAGCGTGTATAACGATGCGATTCGCGGTCAGCATCTGCTGGCCATGAAAGCGCTGCGCCAGAAATTCAGTATCGATGAGAACATGACCCACGTAGAAAAAGGGTTACCGGAAGAGGTTATTCCGGATCTGGCGGAGCATTTGCAGGCCGGGATTGTGGTGCTGGGCACCATTGGCCGGACCGGTATTTCTGCCGCGTTCCTGGGTAATACCGCCGAGCAGGTGATCGACCATCTTCGCTGCGACCTTCTGGTTATCAAGCCGGATCAGTATCAGACGCCGGTTGAACTGGACGATGAGGAAGACGATTGACCCCAAAATGAAAGCCCGCCGGTAACGGCGGGCTTTTTTTATTGCGCTTCGCTCAACCGTTGCGCCGGTGCCTCGTCGCCAGCATTCATCCAGGGCGCGTGCAGAACCATGCTCGGCAGCGCCAGCTTGATCTCCTGCTGGTTCAGCCCCTCCAGAATACGAATATTGATCTCCTGCTGAATATCCATGTACTTGTTGTAATCCGCCGTATTAACGATATGGACCACCTCGAAGGTCAGGCGATCGCGATCGAAGCCCAGGAAATGGGCGCGGTCAAACTTCGTTTCCCCGACGTCGGTAATGATCTGTTTGACCATATCACCCACTGAACGCAGTTTTTCCGGCGCCGTGTCGCTGGCGACCCCGAAGGTAAAGACGATCCGGCGCGTTTGCATCCGCTTGTAGTTATGCAGCGTCTGTTGCAGCAGGATGGCGTTCCCGCAGACAATCTGCTCCCCGCTCAGGCTACGGATACGGGTGGTTTTCAGGCCGATGTGCTCTACCGTCCCGGCGACATCGTTAAACACCACAAAATCGCCGATTTCGAACGGCTTATCAAAACCGATGGAGAGCGATGCAAACACGTCGCTCAGGATCGTTTGCACCGCGAGGGCGATAGCAATACCCCCTACCCCAAGGCTGGCAACCAGAGCAGTGATGTTGACGCCCGCGTTAGCAAGAATAGACAGCAGCATCACTGACCAGACAATGGCACGGAGGATAAGCCCCGTGATCACCAACGTCACCGGGTTTTTATGGCTTCCCGGCGCCAGCATGACGTGACGAAGCCACGACACCACCCCCTGATCCATCCACAGCGCCACCTGGATGGCGAAGACCAGGAACCAGGCGTGGCTCACGGTACCAAAGAGATGATCCGGTAAGTCGACGAAACGCAGGCTGAACAGCAGCGCCACGACAAAAAGCAGGAAGCGGCTGGTGCGGTTAAGCATATCCGTCAGGATAAAACGCATCCGGTTGGTGGTGGGATGCTTGTCGCCCCAGGTGGTGATCCCTTTCTTAACAAAGGCGATCAGGCGCGTCAGCAGCCAGTACACCAGCAGAGTTACAAAGACTACCGTGGCGACGCCAATCCAGAATGATGGCGTCATCATCAGCGCGATGATGTCAAAGCGGGACAGAAATTGCATTACACCTCCTCGTATTACACAAAGGGTAAAGTATAGACAGAGGAGAATGGCTGACCGCAGAAATAAGAAAACCGCCCCCAGGGGCGGTTTGACAGGATGAAGCGGAATTAAAGAGATTTCAGAATCGCATCCACGCTGGCCTTGGCGTCGCCAAACAGCATGTGGGTGTTATCTTTAAAGAACAGCGGGTTCTGCACGCCAGCATAGCCGGTGTTCATAGAGCGTTTGAAGACAATGACGTTCTGCGCCTTCCACACTTCGAGAACAGGCATACCCGCAATCGGGCTGCGCGGATCGTCCTGCGCCGCCGGGTTAACGGTGTCGTTGGCGCCAATCACCAGCACGGTGTCGGTGTCGGCGAAATCATCGTTGATCTCGTCCATTTCCAGCACGATGTCGTAAGGCACCTTCGCTTCCGCCAGCAGCACGTTCATGTGGCCTGGCAGACGCCCCGCCACCGGGTGAATACCAAAGCGAACCTTGATACCGCGCGCGCGCAGTTTCTCGGTGATTTCCGCCACCGGATACTGCGCCTGCGCCACCGCCATGCCATAGCCCGGGGTGATGATAACGGAATGCGAGTTTTTCAGCATCTCTGCGGTGTCTTCTGCACTGATTTCACGGTGTTCACCCACTTCCTCATCAGAACCGGTTGATGAACCGTCAGAACCGAAGCCACCCGCGATGACGCTGATAAACGAGCGGTTCATCGCCTTACACATGATGTAAGACAGGATCGCACCGGAAGAACCGACCAGCGCACCGGTGACAATCAGCAGGTCGTTGCTCAGCATAAAGCCTGCTGCTGCCGCTGCCCAACCGGAGTAGGAGTTCAGCATGGAGACGACTACCGGCATATCTGCCCCGCCGATAGACGCCACCAAATGCCAGCCGAAGGCTAGCGCGATGATGGTCATCACCAGTAACGCCAGCACCTGCAAGCCTACGCTTTCGGTACGCACGAAGACCACCAGCAGCACAAAGGAAACGACCAGCGCCGCCAGATTCAGCTTGTGGCGGTTAGGCAGCATCAGCGGTTTGGAAGAGATCTTCCCGCGCAGTTTGCAGAACGCCACGATTGAGCCGGTGAAGGTCACCGCACCAATGAAGATGCCGAGGAACACTTCGGTCAGGTGGATGTTCACCAGAATCGGTTCCAGACCCGGTTCGTGGTACAGATAGCTGTTGAAGCCCACCAGCACCGCGGCCAGACCCACGAAGCTGTGCAGAATAGCAACCAGCTCCGGCATCTCGGTCATTTCAACGCGTTTCGCCAGACGAATACCAATCGCACCACCGATGATCATCGCCACCAGGATCCACGCCACGTTGCCGGTGTCCGGCCCAAAGATGGTGGCAATCAGCGCAATCGCCATCCCGGCGATACCAAAGTTATTTCCCTGCTGAGACGTTTCGTGTTTGGAAAGCCCCGCCAGACTGAAAATAAACAGGATTGCAGCAACAATGTATGCGGCTGTAACTAATCCTCCAGACATATGCTACCCCTTAGCCTTTACGAAACATTTTCAGCATGCGCTGAGTCACGGTGAAACCACCGAAAATATTGATACTGGCGATCAGCACTGCAATGAAGCTCAGGAAGCTGATCCAGCCGCCATGACCAATTTGCAGCAATGCCCCAACCACGATAATCCCGGAGATGGCATTGGTAACCGACATCAGCGGGGTATGCAGCGCATGGGAAACGTTCCACACGACGTAGTAACCCACCACGCAGGAGAGCGCGAAGACGGTGAAGTGGCCAAGGAACTCTTTTGGCGCGACGTCCGCCAGCCAGCCAAACAGGATAATGACCAGCGCCATGATGGCGTATTTGCGCCACGGCGACGCAGGTTTCGCTGGTTCTGCAGGCTCAGGCGCCGCTTTCGGCGCAGCCTGAGGCTGAGCGGAAACCTGTATCGGCGGTGCAGGCCAGGTGATTTCCCCTTCACGCACCACGGTCACGCCGCGCACCACCACATCATCAAAATCAACGGTGATGTTGCCGTCTTTCTCTTTGCAGAGCAGCTTCAGCAGATTAACGAGGTTCGTGCCGTACAGCTGAGAGGACTGGGTTGGCAGACGTCCTGGCAGGTCGGTATAACCGATCACCTTCACGCCGTTCGCGGTCGTCGTGACCTGATTTGGCACGGTATACTCACAGTTACCGCCGTTTTGCGCCGCCAGATCGACAATCACGCTGCCCGGCTGCATGGAATCCACCATCTCACGGGTGATCAGCTTCGGTGCCGGTTTACCCGGAATAAGCGCGGTGGTGACAATGATGTCCACCTCTTTTGCCTGCGCCGCAAAGAGCGCCATTTCCGCCTTAATAAAGGCTTCAGACATGACCTTCGCGTAACCATCACCGCTGCCCGCTTCTTCCTTGAAGTCCAGCTCAAGGAATTCGGCGCCCATACTCTGCACCTGCTCCTTCACTTCCGGCCGGGTATCAAACGCACGAACAATAGCGCCCAGGCTGTTTGCGGCCCCAATAGCGGCAAGACCTGCCACACCGGCACCAATTACCATCACCTTCGCGGGTGGTACTTTGCCTGCGGCCGTAATTTGACCGGTAAAGAAGCGACCAAACTCATGCGCAGCTTCGACAATGGCGCGATAGCCGGCAATGTTTGCCATAGAACTCAGCGCATCCAGAGACTGCGCGCGCGAAATACGCGGCACGGAATCCATCGCCATCACGGTGACACCGCGTGCCGCCAGCTTCTCCATCAGCTCCGGGTTTTGGGCTGGCCAGACAAAGCTCACAAGCGTCGTGCCCGCGTTCAGCAGTTCAATTTCACTCTCTTCCGGTGCGTTTACCTTCAGAATAATGGGTGATTGCCAGACCTCAGCACCGTCCACTACGTCCGCGCCAGCCTGAGTAAAGGCCTCGTCATCGAAACTCGCCAGTTTGCCCGCGCCGCTTTCAATCGCGACGGTAAAACCCAGTTTAAGCAGTTGCTCCACCGTTTTTGGTGTTGCCGCTACGCGGGTTTCATTGGCTAACCGTTCTTTTGGTACCCCAATACGCATAGTTTTCCCTTCCATCGGTTTGTGATGATGGTTTGTCGATAATTGCCCGCGGCTCGTATCAATTTTCACCATCGCGATAACGACGGAGAATGATTAACCCCGGAAAATAAAACAGTAACAAACTTTCTATAACCTACTGAAAATAGCGCCCGTGATCTACCGCCAGAAAACACTATTTCTTATTTTATCTGTGAAAAATAAGCGATCGGGGTCACTGACAGAGATATTTACCTCAAATTCGCCTTCAGGACCGATAAATCGCGCAAGCGAAGCGGTAAAAACATGATATAGCGCCATAAAAGAACAACTCATTAACATTAAATTAACTTGTAAAAGTCATATGCTTAATCAGTTTTTCTTGTGAAACGCCTGTTTTTTCCACATATCACAAAATGTTATCGAATCAGGTCCTTTGCTGAGCACAGGCTGTGAAAAATGCCGCAGACAGCGACGGGTGTTAAATGCCATAATCGGGACCGTCTCAAATTAACAACAACACCAGTACATGGTTTGCGCAAGGCGAAGGATTATTTTTATGAAGCTTAAGAACACACTCCTGGCGTCCGCACTTCTTTCCGCGACCGCCCTGTCAGCGAATGCTGCGACAGAGTTGACGCCGGAGCAAGCGGCAGCGTTAAAACCTTTTGACCATACGGTCATTGTGGGTCGGTATAATTCCATTGGCGATGCCGTCGCCGCCGCATCAAAAGCCGCCGATAAAAACGGCGCTGCCTCGTTTTACGTTGTTGACCAGTCCGATCAGGGCAACAGCGGTAACCAGCGCGTGACTGTTGCGCTGTACAAAGAGAATGCCCCAAAGGCAGATGAACAGAAAAACCGCGTGATTAACGGCATTGTTGAACTGCCGAAAGATCAGGCTGTTCAGCTGGAACCGTATGACACCGTGACCGTTCAGGGCTTCTACCGCAGCCAGCCTGAAGTTAACGATGCCATCACCAAAGCCGCGAGAGAAAAAGGCGCTTACGCGTTTTATATCGTGCGTCAGGTTGATGCCAACCAGGGCGGAAACCAGCGCATTACCGCCTTCATCTATAAGCAAGATGCGAAAAAACGCGTAGTGCAAAGCCCGGATGCGATTCCAGCGGATTCAGAAGCCGGTCGTGCTGCGTTAGCAAAAGGCGGTGAAGAAGCGAAGAAAGTTGAAATTCCGGGCGTAGCAACGTCTGCGGCACCAAGCGCAGAAGTGGGTCGTTTCTTTGAAACCCAATCCACCAAAGGCGGTCGTTATACCGTTACGTTACCAGACGGCACGAAAATTGAAGAGCTGAACAAAGCCACTGCCGCGCAGATGGTGCCGTTCGACAGCATCAAGTTTACGGGCAACTATGGCAACATGACAGAAATCTCCTATCAAGTGGCGAAGCGTGCTGCGAAGAAAGGCGCGAAGTATTACCACATCACCCGCCAGTGGCAGGAACGTGGCAACAACCTGACCATCAGTGCCGATCTGTACAAGTAACAAAACGGTTTCATAAAGGCGGCGCAGTGCCGCCTTTTTTGTTACTTTTTTTCTGATTTCTGCCCCATGTCATTGCATGCATCCGTCACACTCCGTAAAATCCCGCGCCTTAGCGTGATCCACCATTTTTATGCGCCTTAGCGAAATAATTATTCTGGATTTGGACTTTTCATAACAGGAAGCCAATGGAAAAGAAACTTGGCCTGAGTGCGTTAACTGCACTTGTATTGAGCTCAATGCTGGGCGCGGGCGTATTCAGTTTGCCGCAGAACATGGCGGCCGTCGCCAGCCCGGCCGCATTATTGATTGGCTGGGGCATCACCGGCGTCGGGATTTTGTTGCTGGCGTTCGCCATGCTGCTGCTGACGCGTATCCGACCGGATCTGGACGGCGGAATATTCACTTACGCCCGTGAAGGTTTTGGCGAGCTGATTGGCTTCTGCTCCGCCTGGGGCTACTGGCTGTGCGCGGTGATCGCCAACGTCTCCTATCTGGTTATCGTCTTCTCGGCGCTCAGTTTCTTTACCGATACGCCCGAACTGCGCCTGTTTGGTGACGGCAATACCTGGCAGTCCATCGTCGGCGCCTCGGTGCTGCTGTGGATTGTTCACTGGTTGATTTTGCGCGGTGTTCAGACCGCGGCCAGCATTAACCTGGTGGCGACGCTGGCCAAGCTGGTGCCGCTTGGCCTGTTCGTCGTGCTGGCCTTCCTCGCCTTCCGTCTCGATGTCTTTAAGCTCGATTTCAGCGGTATTGCGTTGGGCGTTCCCGTCTGGGAGCAGGTGAAAAATACCATGCTGATTACCCTGTGGGTGTTCATCGGTGTTGAAGGTGCCGTCGTGGTCTCTGCCCGCGCGCGTAACAAACGCGACGTGGGACGCGCCACACTGCTGGCCGTCCTGGCGGCGCTGGGCGTTTATCTGCTGGTGACGTTGCTGTCGCTCGGTGTGGTGGCCCGCCCTGAACTGGCGGAGATGCGTAATCCGTCCATGGCCGGGCTGATGGTGAAAATGCTCGGTCCCTGGGGTGATGTGGTTATCGCGGCAGGTTTGATTGTCTCCGTCTGCGGCGCGTACCTGAGCTGGACCATTATGGCGGCGGAAGTTCCGTTCCTGGCCGCCACGCACAAAGCGTTCCCGCGCCTGTTTGCCCGTCAGAATAAAAACAGTGCGCCATCGGCTTCTCTGTGGCTCACCAACATCAGCGTGCAGGTCTGTCTGGTGCTGATCTGGCTCACAGGTTCGGACTATAACACGCTGCTGACCATCGCCTCCGAGATGATTCTGGTACCCTATTTCTTAGTGGGCGCATATCTGTTAAAAATTGCGACCCGCCCGGCACACTATGCGGTAGGCGTAGGTGCCTGTATTTACGGTCTATGGTTATTGTATGCTTCCGGCCCGATGCATCTGCTGCTGTCCGTGGTGCTCTACGCGCCAGGCCTGCTGGTATTTATCTACGCTCGCCGTACGCATCAGCTTGATAATGCCCTTAAGCGCCGCGAAATGGCGTTGATAGGTTTGCTGTTAGTCGCTGCCGTACCGGCAACGTGGATGTTAATGGGATAGCGCCGCCTGTCCCATTGTTGAACTGAAAAGGAGATTACGATGGGACACACGCAGCAACGCCCAATATTGATCACTGGCGCAGGCCGTCGCATCGGCCTCGCCCTCGCCCATCACTTTCTCAATCTTCGCCATCCGGTTATCGTCAGTTACCGCACGGAATATCCCTCCATTGAAGGGCTACGACATGCCGGAGCCGTCTGCATTCAGGCGGATTTCTCCACGGATGAGGGTATTCTTGCTTTCGCGGAAAAAGTGAAATCGACCACCCGCGGGCTGCGGGCGGTTATTCACAACGCCAGTACCTGGCTTCCTGAAAAAGCAGGACATTCGCTCAGCGAAACGCTCGCCTGCATGATGCAGATCCACGTTAATGCGCCTTATCTGCTCAACCATGCCCTACAGGATCTGCTACGCGGACACGGCCATGCCGCAGGCGACATTATCCATTTCACCGATTACGTGGTGGAGCGAGGCAGCGATAAACACATCGCCTACGCGGCCAGCAAAGCCGCGCTGGATAATATGACTCGCTCGTTCGCGCGCAAGCTGGCCCCCGAGGTAAAAGTCAACGCGATTGCCCCGGCGATGATTTTATTTAACGAGGGCGATGATGCCGAGTATCGTCAGCAGGCGCTTAACAAGTCGTTGATGAAAATTGCGCCCGGCGAGAAAGAGGTGATCGACCTGATCGATTATCTGCTGACCAGCTGTTACGTCACGGGAAGGACGTTTGCCGTGGACGGTGGCCGCCCGCTGCGCTAGTGAAAGCGGCTCCAGAAGAAGATGAGCACCCAGGCGCTGAGGCTCCAGCAGACCACCGCCCCGCCCAGCGCCAGGGGCAGACGCAGAAAACCGGTGAAGTACCACAGCGACAGCAGATAGATGAAATACGGGATGATTGACCACATCCCGAATACAATGGTGGCACGCAGCGCCTCTATACCCCGCTCAGAGGCCACAATATAGTGCGCAATTAACGCAAAGGTGGGAAACAGCGGGATAAGCCCGGCAATGTAGTAGTTCTTCGTTTTAGCCAGCACCCCAATCAGCAGCACGACCAGCGCACCCAGCGCGGCTTTGATCAACAGCCCCATTCTTTTCCCTTAACAATCAAATAACATTCCCGTGCAGGATAACGGAACTCCGGCTAATTATGAAAGATTAATGGAAGGTTAAGGTTGTGCGGTGTATGTTGACGTTTTTCGCGATGACAGACGTAGTATGAATAAGATTGTTTATGTTGAAGATGAACCCGAAGTGGGTCAATTGATCGCCGCTTATCTGGGTAAACATGATATTGAAGTGGTTGTCGAACCTCGTGGCGATCGCGCTGAAGACGTCGTCACCCGCGAAAATCCGGACCTGGTGTTGCTGGACATTATGCTGCCCGGAAAAGATGGCATGACGCTTTGCCGGGATCTGCGCGCGAAGTGGGACGGCCCGATCGTGCTGCTGACCTCTCTCGACAGCGATATGAATCATATTCTGTCCCTTGAGATGGGCGCGAATGACTACATCCTGAAAACCACGCCGCCGGCGGTCCTGCTTGCCCGTTTGCGCCTTCATCTGCGTCAGCGTGCCAGCGCTGAGCGTGAAGCGCCTGCGCCCTCTTTAACGCCGCATAAGGCGATGCGGTTCGGCACGCTTTCTATCGACCCGGTCAACCGACAGGTTATGCTTTCCGGGGAGCTAATTGCGCTCTCAACCGCAGATTTTGACCTGCTGTGGGAGCTGGCAACTCATGCCGGGCAAATTATGGACCGGGATGCATTGCTGAAAAATCTGCGCGGCGTAAGTTACGACGGAATGGATCGTAGCGTTGATGTGGCGATTTCTCGCCTGCGAAAAAAACTGCAGGACAGCGCCACCGAGCCCTACCGCATTAAAACCGTACGTAATAAGGGCTACCTGTTTGCCCCGCACGCATGGGAAACCTGAAAAAAAACTACACAGTAAATTTCGAAAAATAACTTGCGATGCATCAGGAATGTTATCGGTATACGTCGTAAGTTTTCGATTATATGCATCGTTAGTCATGAAATATCCCTTGATCACATTCCTCTTACCTGTTCAATTTCGATGTGCATTTTTCGCGTAAACAAAAGTAGCTCTAATGTATTTCATTGCTATAGTACAATATATATTCAGCAGTTCAGGAACCATTATCGATCAAAAATCCGTCACTTAAATGCACATTGTGTTAAAAATGAACTTTACAATTGACTAAATTATTATCTTATCCTTATGAAAACAAAGGGGATATAGTTAGCATATAAATAATATCGATCTTTTTCAATAGCTTACGCGTTTGCAGAAATCTAATTCTCATGCTAAACCTTATACTCTCTCAATTATTTAATGAACGAGGTATAGCAATGTCATGGAGAGTCATTAGCTCGGTAATTTGTCCTAACACGGGGATCGTTTATTCAAGCATCTTGGGACTCAAGTTCTTGAAACTCATCATTTGGTATGAAAGCGATGTTTATTTGTACCCCGGCGATAGGATATATCCGACAAAGAATGGCGTCTTCATTAATGGTGTTTTCAAGCCAATATCGATATACAACATCTCCCCTTACAACGAGATGTTATGGAGTGAAATTAAAAACAAGATGGCCTGCCCATACAATCGAAACCAGGAAGAGGAGATATGTACCTACGCGGTGCATTGCAACGCGCGTAAGTGTCCGCATGGGTTTGCCACGAATCCACTGATTGTCAGCACAGTCAAATCCAGACATTAACGAATGTTGGTAATGTTCAGGTTACAAAGATAAGTATCTTTGTCGCACCGTTTGCGCCGGATACCTCTCACTGGTAAACGCCATAAATAAAGCCACCCGCAGGTGGCCTTTGTCATTGTTATTCTGTTCACAAATACTCTCAATCGCAAATAAACTCGTATAGCGAAGCGTAAACGGATTACCCGGGCATTGATGGAATAAAGCGATGCCGTGTTTAATTACCTTTCGACGAATACCTCTTTTCAACGCATCATGCCTGACTTGCGCCCATAGCGACCCTGCTGGTAAAAGACGTGTAGTGAAGCCCCTGTTTCGGTGAAATTAATGAAGAAGCTGTTTGTTCAGTTTTATTTACTGCTGTTTGTCTGCTTTCTGGTGATGACCATGCTGGTCGGGCTGGTCTATAAGTTCACCGCAGAGCGTGCGGGCAGACAATCCCTGGACGATCTGATGAAAAGCTCGCTCTACCTGATGCGTAGCGAGCTGCGCGAAATTCCTCCGCATGACTGGGCACGTACGTTAAAAGAGCTGGATCTGAATCTGTCGTTTGATCTGCGTATCGAACCCCTGAAGGATTTTGATTTAGCGCCGCCGGCGATGCAGCGTTTGCGCGACGGAGACATCGTCGCACTGGACGAGAAATATACCTTCATTCAGCGTATTCCGCGCAGCCACTATGTCCTGGCCGTCGGGCCAGTGCCCTATCTCTATTACCTGCACCAGATGCGCCTGCTGGATCTCGCCCTGCTGGGCTTTATTGCCATCTCGCTCGCTTTCCCTGTGTTCATCTGGATGCGACCGCACTGGCAGGACATGCTGAAACTGGAATCCGCCGCACAGCGTTTTGGGGAGGGTCATTTAACTGAACGCATACATTTCGATAGCGGTTCCAGTTTTGACCGTCTCGGTATTGCCTTTAACCAGATGGCCGATAACATCAACGCCCTGATTGCCAGCAAGAAGCAGCTTATCGACGGCATTGCGCATGAACTGCGCACTCCGCTGGTACGCCTGCGTTATCGCCTGGAGATGAGCGAGAACCTCACCGCCGCAGAATCGCAGGCCCTCAATCGGGATATTGGCCAGCTTGAAGCGCTGATTGAAGAGCTGCTGACCTATGCCCGCCTCGATCGGCCTCAGACGGAGTTGCACCTCAGTACGCCGGATCTTCCCGTCTGGCTACAGACGCATATTAACGATGTGCAGAGCGTTAACCCTCAGCGAAAACTGCTTACAGCCATTACCCCCGGCGCGTACGGCGCGCTGGACATGCGCCTGATGGAACGCGTGCTGGATAATCTGATGAATAACGCCATGCGCTACAGCGAAACCACGCTGCGCATAGGTTTAGATTTGCAGGGGAGCCAGGCAATTCTGTGTGTGGAAGACGATGGCCCCGGTATTGAGCCAGCGGAGCGTGAAAAAGTTTTCGAGCCGTTTGTGCGCCTCGACCCCAGCCGCGACCGTGCTACCGGCGGCTGTGGGCTGGGGCTGGCTATTGTCCGTTCTATTGCCCAGGCGATGGGCGGTTCGGTTCGCTGCGAAGCGAGCGAGCTGGGCGGGGCCCGGTTCGTCTTTAGCTGGCCGATCTATCACAACATTCCTCTTCCCATACCTGCCTGAACTAAACCGCACGCTGGCCTGACCCGGCGTGTTGTGCTATACCAGTAGTATGTTGTAACTAATTAAGGGCTATTATGGCGACTTACGATCTCATCGAAAGGCTTAACACCACATTTCGGGAAATAGAGCAGGCGTTACTGACCCTGACGGCGCAACTACAGGGCTGCCGCCTGCTGGCCGCCCGCGTCTTTTCCCTGCCCGAGGTGGCGAAAGGCGCGGAACACGACCCGCTGAACACCATTGAGGTAACGCAGCATATCGGTAAAGTGGCGCTGGAACTGACGTTGCAGCACTATCGCCGCCTTTTCATCCAGCAGCAGTCCGAAAATCGCAGCAGTAAGGCCGCCGTTCGCCTGCCCGGCGTCATCTGTCTGCAAACGGATACCGCAACGCGTGAAGCCATTGAGGCGCAAATTACGCATATTAATACGCTGAAAGCCGCCTTCGAGAAAATCGTGACCGTTGAGTCCGGGCTGGCACCGGCTGCCCGTTTTGAATGGGTGCATCGCCAGCTTCCGGGGCTGATCACCCTGAATGCTTACCGCACGCTGACGGTACTGCGCCACCCCGCCACGCTGCGCTTCGGCTGGGCCAACAAGCACATCATTAAAAACTTCACGCGCGACGAGATCCTGGCTCAGCTGGAGAAAAGCCTGAAGTCGCCGCGAACGGTCGCCCCGTGGTCGCGGGAACAGTGGATTGAACGGCTTGAGCAGGAGTACCACAGCATTGCCTCCCTGCCGGCTGATACCCGTCTTAAAATAAAGCGTCCGGTGAAGGTGCAGCCTATCGCTCGTGTCTGGTATGCGGGACAGCAAAAGCAGGTGCAATACGCCTGCCCGACACCGCTGATTGCGCTCTACGATGCCGATCAGGGTGCGGTGGTGCCGGATATAGGAGAACTGCTGAACTACGATGCTGAAAACGTTCAGCATCGCTATAAACCCCAGGCACAGCCGCTACAGCTGATTATCCCGCGGCTGCACCTGTATGTGGCGCAGTGATTACCTGATGCTGCCCACCATCGCTTCCGGGCGGACCCAGGCATCAAACTCGGCGTCCGTCAGGTAGCCCAGCGCCAGCGCAGAGGCTTTCAGGGTAAGCCCCTCTTTGTGCGCTTTTTTAGCGATTTCGGCCGCTTTGTCATAACCAATATGGGTGTTTAGCGCCGTGACCAGCATCAGGGACTCATTCAGCAGCTGGCTGATTCGCTCGCGATTAGGCTCAATGCCCACCGCGCAGTGCTCGTTAAAGCTCTCCATGCCATCGGCCAGCAGACGAATCGATTGCAGTACGTTGTGGATCACCATCGGGCGATAGACGTTAAGCTCGAAGTTACCCGACGCGCCGCCCATGTTGACCGCAACGTCATTACCCATCACCTGACAGCACAGCATGGTCATGGCTTCGCACTGCGTCGGGTTTACTTTACCCGGCATAATGGAGCTACCCGGCTCGTTTTCCGGAATGCTGATTTCGCCGATGCCGCAGCGCGGGCCGGAGGCCAGCCAGCGCACGTCGTTGGCGATTTTCATCAGCGAGGCTGCCAGCCCTTTCAGCGCGCCATGGGTATGGACCAGCGCATCACAGGTCGCCAGCGCTTCGAATTTATTCGGGGCGGTAACAAACGGCTGCCCGGTGATCTTCGCCAGCTCTTCGGCCACGCGCACCGCGTACTCGGGATGGGTGTTTAACCCGGTGCCAACCGCCGTTCCGCCGAGCGCCAGCTCCGCCAGATGCGGCAGGCTATTGTCTATATGCTTAAGATTGTGCTCCAGCATCGCCACCCAGCCGGAGATCTCCTGGCCAAGCGTCAGCGGCGTGGCGTCCTGCAGGTGCGTACGACCAATTTTTACAATGTCGCCGAAAGCCTGCGCTTTCTCGTTAAGCGTAGATTTGAGCACGTTGAGTTGCGGGATAAGCTGCTCGCGGATAGCGATGACGGCCGCCACGTGCATGGCCGTCGGGAACACGTCGTTGGAACTCTGGCTTTTATTCACGTCATCGTTCGGGTGAACCTTCCGCTCCATGCCGCGTACGCCGCCAAGCAGCTCGCTTGCGCGGTTCGCCAGCACCTCGTTCATGTTCATGTTGCTCTGGGTGCCTGAGCCGGTCTGCCAGATGGCAAGGGGGAATTCGTCGGGATGTTTGCCCGCCAGCACTTCGTCGGCGGCATTGATGATGGCCGAGGCTTTATCGGCATCCAGCAGGCCCAGATCCTGATTGACTTTGGCGGCAGCGCGTTTGGTCAACGCCAGCGCCTGGATTAGCGAGACGGGCATTTTCTCTGTCGAAATGCGGAAATGCTCCAGCGAACGCTGGGTTTGCGCGCCCCATAGCTTGTCGGCCGGGACGTCGATGGCGCCCATGGAGTCTTTCTCGCGGCGATGCATTGTCATTACTTACTCCTTGATAACAAAGATGGGATTGCTCACATGCTTAAGAGATAAGTATTGATGACTTCTGAGAAACGTTATGGCGCTTTGTGCGCTCTTTTTGATGTCGGGTGGCGGCTGCACCTTACCCGACCTACGAGAATGTAGGCCGGGTAAGCGTCAGCGCCACCCGGCAATTTACAGAATTACTTCACACACGCCGAACACTGGGAAGACTGGATCTGTTTGAAGAAGTCGTTACCTTTGTCATCCACAAGAATGAACGCCGGGAAGTCTTCCACTTCAATTTTCCAGATCGCTTCCATACCCAGTTCCGGGTACTCCACGCACTCCAGGCTCTTGATACTGCCCTGTGCCAGCACCGCTGCCGGGCCGCCGATGCTGCCGAGGTAGAAGCCGCCGTGCTTGTGGCACGCGTCCGTCACCTGCTGGCTGCGGTTGCCTTTCGCCAGCATGATCATGCTGCCACCGTTGGCCTGCAACTGGTCGACGTAGGAGTCCATACGGCCCGCCGTCGTTGGGCCTAACGAGCCGGAAGCATACCCATCAGGCGTTTTTGCCGGGCCTGCGTAGTAGATCGGGTGATCTTTAATGTACTGCGGCAGCCCTTCACCGTTGTCCAGGCGCTCTTTCAGCTTCGCATGGGCGATGTCGCGGCCCACGATAATCGTCCCGTTCAGGGAAAGGCGCGTTGAAACCGGATACTGCGAAAGCTGCGCCAGGATCTCCTTCATCGGACGATTCAGGTCAACGCGTACCGCTTCGCCCTCACCCGCTTTACGCAGTTCTTCAGGGATGTATTTGCCCGGGTTGTTCTCCAGCTTTTCGATCCAGATGCCGTCGCGGTTGATCTTCGCTTTGATGTTACGATCCGCAGAGCACGACACGCCCATCCCCACTGGACAGGATGCACCGTGGCGCGGGAGGCGGATCACGCGAATGTCATGCGCGAAGTATTTGCCGCCAAACTGCGCGCCCAGCCCCAGATTCTGCGCTTCGGCCAGCAATTCCTGCTCAAGCTGCACGTCGCGGAACGCCTGACCATGTTCGTTACCTTCCGTTGGCAGGCCATCGTAGTATTTGGTTGAGGCCAGCTTAACGGTTTTCAGGGTGCTTTCAGCAGACGTACCGCCAATCACAAACGCGATATGGTACGGCGGGCAGGCCGCAGTGCCAAGGGTGCGCATCTTCTCAACCAGATAGTTCTTCAGCTTGCCCGGGGTAAGCAGCGCTTTGGTTTCCTGGTAAAGATAGGTTTTGTTGGCTGAACCGCCGCCTTTGGCGATGCAGAGGAATTTGTACTCGTCACCGTCGACACTATAGAGGTCAATCTGCGCAGGCAGGTTGGTGCCGGTGTTCACCTCTTTGTACATATCCAGCGCCGCGTTTTGCGAATAGCGCAGGTTATCTTCGGTGTAGGTATTGTAGACGCCGCGCGCCAGCGCCGCTTCGTCACCGCCGCCGGTCCAGACGCGCTGGCCTTTTTTACCGGTGATAATCGCCGTGCCGGTGTCCTGGCAGGTCGGCAGAATGCCTTTCGCCGCGATATCAGAGTTACGCAGGAATTGCAGGGCAACGTACTTGTCGTTCTCGCTGGCTTCCGGGTCGCTCAGAATATCGGCAACCTGCTGCTGATGCGCCGGACGGAGCATAAAGGAAGCATCGTGGAAGGCTTGCTGCGCCAGCAGCGTCAGCGCCTGCGGGTCAACTTTGAGGATCTCCTGCCCTTCAAACTCAGAGACAGAAACGTAATCGCGGGTTAACAGGTAATACTCGGTCCGATCCTGACTGAGGGGGAAAGGATCCTGATAATGGAAGGGTTTATTCGACATTGTTCTCTCACTTACTGCTTCGGTCTGTTTATTCAGGGCAGATGTTCCGCTGCCCGGCTTAAAAGCGAGTCAGCTTATCCTACACAATTTTTTAACAAAAACTGAGACTAGTACGACTTTTTACATCCGCAGGTTACTTCCATTCGGTTTATTGCTTTAATACGCGAAGTTAATTCCACATATGAATCAGGGCTTGATAATGCAAAAACTCATCAACTCAGTGCAAAACTACGCCTGGGGAAGTAAAACTGCGTTAACGGATCTCTACGGTATCGCCAACCCGGACAACCTGCCGATGGCAGAGCTGTGGATGGGCGCGCACCCGAAGAGCAGCTCAAAAATTGAAGATGCCAGCGGCCAGGTGCGCAGCCTGCGTGATGTCATCGATGCCGACAAAGCCGCGCTGCTCGGCGATAAAGTGGCGAATCGTTTTGGTGAGCTGCCGTTTCTGTTCAAGGTATTGTGCGCCGACCAGCCGCTCTCCATTCAGGTTCACCCGAACAAAAAAGCCTCTGAGCTGGGCTTTGCCAAAGAAAATGCCGCCGGTATTCCGTTAGACGCGGCAGAGCGTAACTATAAAGATCCTAACCACAAGCCGGAACTGGTTTTCGCCCTTACCCCTTTCCTGGCGATGAATGCCTTCCGCGAGTTTTCCGAGATCATCTCCCTGCTGCAACCGGTCGCTGGGGCTCACAACGCGATCGCCCACTTCCTGGAAAACCCGAACGCAGAAGCCCTGAGCGCGCTGTTTGCCAGCCTGTTGAATATGCAGGGCGAGGAAAAATCCCACGCGCTGGCGGTGCTGAAAGCCGCGCTGAACGACCAGCAGGGTGAGCCATGGGACACCATTCGCGTAATTTCCGCGTTTTATCCGGACGACAGCGGCCTCTTCTCTCCGCTGCTGCTGAACGTGGTGAAGCTCAACCCGGGCGAAGCAATGTTCCTGTTCGCTGAAACCCCGCACGCCTACCTGAACGGCGTGGCACTGGAGGTGATGGCTAACTCCGATAACGTACTGCGCGCGGGCCTGACGCCAAAATACATCGACATCCCTGAGCTGGTTGCCAACGTGAAGTTCGTGGCGAAACCTGCTGCGGAGCTGCTCACTCAGCCGGTGAAAAACGGCGCAGAGCTGGACTTCCCGATTCCGGTTGACGATTTTGCCTTCTCCCTGCATGACCTCAGCGCAGACGAAACCGCCATTGCACAGGAGAGCGCCGCGATCCTGTTCTGTGTGGAAGGCGAAGCGACGTTGCATAACGGTAGCGAGCGTCTGCTGCTTAAACCGGGGGAGTCCGCTTTTGTCCCGGCAAACGAGTCGCCTGTCTTCGTGAGCGGCACTGGTCGCCTGGCGCGCGTTTTTAATAAGCTTTAGGGACTTACTGAATTTTTTAACAACTCTTGCTAAGCTAGTAACAGGCGTTGTAACACCAGGCGGTTTTAACCGCCTGGTTTCATTTTAGGGATAATCGCAATGAAAAAATCGGTCGTAGCGGTAGGAGTGATTGTTGCTTTAGGCGTGATCTGGACGGGTGCTTCCTGGTATACCGGGAAACAGCTGGAAAGCCGTCTGGCAGAGATGATGGCACAGGCAAACAGCGAAATTAAGCGCAGCGCGCCTGAAGCAGGTCTGGAGCTGAGCTACCAGAACTACCAGCGTGGCGTCTTTACCAGCCATATGCAGGTGGTGGTGAAGCCGGTAGCGGGCAATCAGAACGCCTGGCTGAAACCGGGCCAGAGCGTGGTACTGGATGAAGTGGTCAGCCACGGTCCGTTCCCGCTGGCACAGTTGAAAAAGTTTAACCTGATCCCCTCTATGGCATCCGCCAGAACCGTACTGGTAAATAACGAGGTGACGAAGCCAATTTTCGATATGGCGAAAAATGAGTCGCCGTTTGAGATCAATACCCGCATCAGCTATGCCGGTGATACGCGTTCCGACATCGACCTGAAAGCGCTGAATTACGAACAAGGCACCGATAAAGTCGCCTTCAGCGGCGGTAATTTCCAGCTTGATGCCGATCGCGACGGCAAGAATGTCTCTCTGACCGGCGATGCCGCCAGCGGCCTGGTGAATTCAGTCAATGAATATAACCAGAAGGTCCAGCTTACCTTCAACAACCTGAAAGCCAGCGGCAATAGCCGTATGACCGATTTTGACGAGCGTATTGGCGATCAGAAGCTGAGCCTCGATAAGATCGCCATTGCGATTGAAGGTAAAGAGATGGCAGTGCTGGAAGGCATGGATCTGGACGGCAAGTCTGACGTTTCCAAAGACGGTAAAAGCATCAACACCCAGCTGGATTACAGCCTGAAAAGCCTGAAAGTACAGAATCAGGACCTGGGTACCGGCAAGCTGTCACTGAAAATTGGCAACATTGACGGCCAGGCATGGCACGAATTTAGCCAGAAATACAGCAAAGAGAGTCAGGCTCTGCTGACCGATGCCGCCCTGCAACAGAACCCGCAGGCGTACCAGCAGCAGGCGATGGCCGTGCTGTTTAATAACCTGCCGATCCTGCTGAAAGGCGAGCCGGTAATTACCGTTGCGCCACTGAGCTGGAAAAACGACAAAGGCGAAACCAACTTCAACCTGTCGCTGTTCCTGAAGGATCCGGCGGCCGCGACCGGCGAGCCGCAGACCCTGGCGCAGGAAGTTGACCGCAGCGTGAAATCGCTCGACAGCAAGCTGACCATCCCGATGGATATGGCAACCGAGTTCATGACGCAGATTGCGAAACTCGAAGGGTATGGTGAAGAAGATGCAGGTAAACTGGCAAACCAACAGGTGAAAGGCCTGGCGGCGATGGGCCAGATGTTCCGCATCACGAAGGTGGAAGACAACACCATTTCCACCAGCCTGCAATATGCTAATGGCCAGGTAACGCTCAACGGCGACAAAATGCCGCTGGAAGATTTTGTCGGCATGTTTGGTATGCCGACGCTGGGCATTCCGGCACCGGCTGAACCGGCTGCGCCGCCGGCAGTACCGCAGCAGTAAACGAAAAACCCCTCGCATGAGGGGTTTTTTATTGCCGGGCGATGTGCAGCGGAGATTACTTCACCGTCACTAACCGCGCCGCCACAATCTGATGCCCGGCCTGCACGTCCGTATTTTCAATACGCTGCATAATTCGGTCTGCCAGGGTGTACCCCATTTCACGAGCCGGCGTCGTCGCCCAGACGATGGGGAGATCGTCTAGCGCATTTTCACCGACATCCGCAAATGCCCCCAGCGCCACCTGATGGCCGAAGAACGTTTCTACCCCGCCCTCACCGCTCTGGCGTCCGGCGCGGATCAAGCCGAACCACGCCCCCATCGCAATCACATCGTTATAGCAAATCACCGCGCTGATTGTCGGGCTGTTGCGAAGCAACGTGCCGATGGCTTCGGCGGCTTTTTTCTGGCTGGACTCACACTCCACCACCCATTCGCTGTGAAACGGCAAGCCGTATTTGATGAGCGTGGAGCAGTAACCGCCCACCCGCTCGGCACGCGTCAGGGACGAGCTTTTACCGCCGAGCCAGGCGATGCGCTGATGGCCGCGATGAATAAGATGCTCGGTCAGCATTTGCGCGGCCTGCATGTTATCCGGCCGAAGGGTATCGGCTTCGTCGAGATAGCTGGCGCGTGACGCAACCACCAGCGGTACGCCTTTCTGCGCCGCGCGCTCACACAATTCACTGCCCACACCGGACGCGCCGGCCACGATCACCCCATCCACCCCTTGCGTCAGCAGCATATCCAGCCTGGAGAGCAGCTGCTCCGGTTCGCGCCCACCGTGGAGCAGGAAAACCATTCGCCCCTGCGCTTCAAGCGCCTCGGTAAGCCCGGCGGTCAGTTCTGCATAAAACGGCGACGCGAGGTCGCGAACAATCAGCCCTATCACCCCGCTTTGCCCACCGCGCAGCGCCGACGCCTGGCGGTTACGCACAAAGCCCAGTTGCTCAACGGCCTCGTTGACGCGCTGACCCGTAGCAGGAGAGATGCGCCCCTTCCCGCTCAATACCAGCGAAACGGTGCTGACGGAAACCCCCGCCGCCAGCGCGACATCGTTGATGGTGATCTTTTTCGCTACAGCCATGTGGTGGCGTGACTCCTTGATAATGAGATCGCTAAAACGTTTTATCAATACGTTATCTTTATACTACCAGTAAAAGCCTGAGAATGTGATTTAGCGCGCACTAAAGTTTGATAAAACGTTTTATCTTCTCGCCCCATCGCGGCCGTTAAATCTCTTTCTACCATTTAAGGAGTCGTTTTATGACGACGAAAGCAGCACAAAAAATATCGCTGTGGGAGTTTTTCCAGCAACTGGGCAAAACCTTTATGCTGCCCGTGGCGCTTCTCTCTTTTTGCGGGATCATGCTGGGGATCGGCAGCTCGTTAAGCAGCCATGACGTCATTACTCTAATCCCTTTCCTCGGAAATCCGGTACTGCAGGCGATCTTCATCTGGATGAGCAAGGTCGGCTCTTTTGCCTTTAGCTTCCTGCCGGTAATGTTCTGTATCGCCATTCCTCTGGGTCTGGCGCGGGAAAACAAAGGCGTGGCGGCGTTTGCGGGCTTCGTTGGCTATGCGGTCATGAACCTTGCGGTTAACTTCTGGCTGACCGCCAAAGGGATCCTGCCGACGACCGACGCGGCGGTACTGAAAGCCAATAACATTCAGAGCGTGATTGGTATTCAGTCCATCGATACCGGGATCCTTGGAGCCGTGATCGCGGGAGTGATCATCTGGATGCTGCACGAGCGCTTTCATAACATCCGCCTGCCCGATGCGCTGGCCTTCTTCGGCGGCACCCGCTTTGTGCCAATCATTACGCTGGTTGTGATGGGTCTGTTTGGTCTGATCATCCCTCTGATTTGGCCGGTTTTTGCCATGGGGATCACCGGTATTGGCCGCATTATCAACGGCGCGGGTGATTTCGGCCCGATGATTTTCGGTACGGGTGAACGTCTGCTGCTGCCATTTGGTTTACAGCACATCCTGGTTGCCCTGATTCGTTTTACTGAAGCAGGCGGCACTATGGACGTTTGCGGTCATTCCGTTAGCGGCGCGCTGACCATCTTCCAGGCCCAGCTGAGCTGCCCGACCACGCACGGCTTCTCTGAAAGTGCGACGCGTTTCCTCTCTCAGGGGAAAATGCCTGCCTTCCTCGGCGGCCTGCCGGGCGCTGCGCTGGCGATGTACAACTGCGCCCGCCCGGAAAATCGTCATAAAATTAAAGGCCTGCTGATCTCCGGCGTTATTGCCTGCGTGGTGGGCGGTACGACAGAACCTATCGAGTTCCTGTTCCTGTTCGTGGCACCGGTGTTATACCTCATCCACGCCGTACTGACAGGCCTGGGCTTCACCGTGATGGCTGTGCTCGGTGTAACCATCGGTAACACTGACGGTAACGTGATTGACTTCGTGGTATTCGGTATCCTGCACGGCCTGTCCACCAAGTGGTACCTGGTGCCGGTTGTGGCCGCCATCTGGTTCGCGGTTTACTACGGGATCTTCCGCTTCGCCATCACCCGCTTTAACCTGAAAACGCCTGGCCGCGATACCGATACGGCCACCAGCGTTGAACAGGCAGTGGCCGGTACCGTTGGGAAATCCGGATATAACACGCCGGCTATTCTGGCGGCGCTGGGCGGTGCGGATAACATTACCTCTCTGGATAACTGCATCACCCGCCTGCGTTTGTCGGTGGCGGACATGTCCAAAGTGGATACCAACGCACTTAAAGCTAACCGGGCTATCGGCGTGGTACAGTTAAATCAACACAATTTGCAGGTCGTCATTGGCCCGCAGGTACAGTCAGTGAAGGATGAGCTGGCAACCCTGATGCGAACCGTCGAAGCCTGATGCCTCGCCCCCCTCGTCATGAGGGGGTTTTACTTTACGGAGCACCGTCATGTTTGATTTTTCTACCGTCGTGGATCGACACGGCACCTGGTGTACCCAGTGGGATTATGTCGCTGACCGTTTTGGGGCTGCCGACCTGCTGCCCTTCACCATCTCTGATATGGATTTCGCCACCGCTCCCTGTATTACCGATGCGCTGCACCAGCGCATCAACCACGGCGTGTTTGGCTACAGCCGCTGGAAAAATGACGAATTTCTGGCTGCCGTGGCGCACTGGTTCCGGCAACGCTTTAACAGTCAGATTGATACCGAAACCGTAGTGTATGGGCCGTCGGTCATTTATATGGTCTCGGAGCTGATCCGCATATGGTCCGCGCCTGGCGACGGCGTGGTGGTTCATACCCCGGCTTACGATGCCTTTTATAAAGCCATTGAAGGCAACCAGCGTACCGTTGTTTCCGTGCCGATGCAGAAAACGGCGCGTGGCTGGGACGGCAATATGGCCGCGCTGGAAGCGGCGCTGGCAAAACCGGAAAACACGGTTCTGCTGCTGTGTAGCCCGCAAAATCCAACCGGCAAAGTCTGGACGCGGGAAGATCTGGCCACAATTGCAACGCTTTGCAGCCGTCATGATGTGGCGGTAATCAGCGACGAAATTCATATGGACATGGTATGGGGCACGCATCGCCATACCCCGTGGAATGAGGTTGCACGCGGTAAATGGGCGCTGCTGACCTCGGGTTCCAAAAGCTTCAATATTCCGGCACTTACGGGCGCCTGGGGGCTTATCGCCGATGACGACAGCCGTAACGCCTATCTGAATGCCTTAAAAGGGCGGGACGGACTCTCTTCCCCTTCCGTGCTGGCGCTGACCGCGCACATTGCTGCTTACCGGCAGGGCGAACCCTGGCTGGACGCGCTGCGGACCTATCTCGAAGAAAACCTGCGCTACATTGCTGACGAACTGAATGCTGCATTTCCGACACTCAACTGGCAACCGCCAGAGGCCACCTATCTGGCCTGGATTGATCTCAGCCCACTCGGTATTGATGACAATACGCTGCAAAACGTGCTGATTGAACAGCAAAAAGTGGCCATCATGCCGGGATATACTTATGGGGATGAAGGTAAAGGCTATGTTCGACTGAACGCTGGCTGTCCTCGCAGTAAGCTCGAACAGGGCGTTCAGCGCCTTATTGCGGGTATCAACACTCTGCTGTAAATAATTTGCGCAACGGAATATTCCCTTGCGCAAATAGCTTTTTCCCCCGTTTTGTTTTTATAATATGGCGCACTTTAACCAGCAAAGAGTGCGACCATGATTGATACACGCCTGCCTTTAACTGATATTCACCGCCACCTCGACGGGAACATTCGTGCCCAAACTATTCTCGATCTTGGTCGCCAGTTCAATTTAACGCTCCCTGCCGAAACGCTTGAAACCCTGATCCCCCATGTCCAGGTGACGTCGAACGAGCCGGATCTGGTAAGTTTTCTGAGCAAGCTTGACTGGGGCGTGAAGATGCTGGCCTCGCTCGATGCCTGTCGCCGTGTCGCCTTTGAAAACATCGAAGATGCCGCTCGCAACGGCCTGCACTATGTCGAACTGCGTTTCTCTCCGGGCTATATGGCGATGACCCACAGTCTCCCCGTAGCGGGCGTGGTTGAAGCGGTCATTGAGGGCGTGCGTGAAGGTTGCAAAACCTTTGACGTTCAGGCGCGTTTGATCGGCATTATGAGCCGTACCTTCGGTGAAGCGGCCTGTCTTCAGGAGCTGGAAGCGTTACTGGCGCATCGCGACCAGATCACCGCCATCGACCTGGCCGGTGATGAGTTGGGCTTCCCGGGCAGCCTGTTCCTGTCTCATTTCAACCGCGCACGTGATGCAGGATGGCGTATTACCGTTCATGCTGGCGAAGCCGCGGGGCCGGAAAGCATCTGGCAGGCCATTCGTGAACTGGGTGCGGAACGTATTGGTCACGGTGTGAAAGCCATTGAAGATCGCGCGCTGATGGATTTCCTCGCCGAACAACGTATTGGAATCGAATCCTGCCTGACCTCCAATATTCAGACCAGTACAGTGGCGTCGCTGGCGCAACACCCACTGAAAACCTTCCTTGAACACGGGGTGCTGGCTTCACTGAACACGGACGATCCGGCGGTTCAGGGCGTGGATATTATTCACGAATACAACATCGCCGCGCCGCAGGCCGGGCTGAGCCGCGAGCAGATCCGTCAGGCGCAAATCAACGGGCTGGAGATCGCCTTCCTGACGCCTGAAGAGAAACAGGCGCTGCGCGATAAAGTTGCTCAGTAGTCCTCTTTACTGCCGGGTGGCGCTGCGCTTACCCGGCCTACGAAAGCGTTTGGCACTTATGCCAGACAGAGCGTTGCGCGATGTTTGGCGGATTCGATCCCCAGCTCGATGAGCTCCATAATCTGGATTGCCTGGCTCGCCGGAACCGGATTTTCACCTGAACCGTTCAGCGCGTCACGAATTGCGGCGTAATACGCCGGATAGTTCCCAGGCTGGGTCAACACCGTCTCTTCAACCAGTACCTCACCCTCCGCACGCGTCACCACCCCGTCCCGCATGTCGTAGCCCCAGTCCTCCTGCGGTAAGCGTTCGCCATTTTTGAGGCGCTCTTCCTGCGGATCCAGGCCGAACTTCACATAGCTGCCGCGCGCCCCGTGAAGGATATAGCGGGCCGATTCCGCCGCCGCAAGCATTGTCCCGTGCAGCACAATGCGCCGCTGCGGATAACTCAAAACGGCGTGGAAATAGTCGGTGGTCTGCGCCCCCGGCCTGAGCTGCGCTAAATCGACCGTCATGCTTACAGGCAGACCAAACAGATGAACGGCCTGATCGAGAAGATGCGGCGCTAAGTCATACCAGATGCCGCTGCCCGGTCCCGCCTGCTCGCGCCAGCGATCTCGCACCTGCGGACGATAACGATCGAAGTGAGACTCAAAAAAAGCAATTTCGCCCAACGTGCCTTCGTTTATCAGCGCTTTGATCGTCAGGAAATCACTATCCCAGCGCCGGTTGTGAAAGACCGACAATAACCGACCCAGGCTTCGCGCCAGCGCATCCAGCTCGCGCGCCTGTGACAACGTCACGGTAAAAGGCTTATCGACAACGACATGTTTGCCAGCCTCCAGCGCCGCTTTCGCCAGGGGGAAATGGGTGTCGTTAGGGGTGGGAATGACAATAAGGTCAATATTAGGATCGTTAAACAGATGCTTAGGCTCCGTTACCACCGGCACGGCTGGCCAGTCGGCATGGACTTTGGTTTCATCGCTGCTTGTGATAGCCGCCAGTTCCATTCCCGGCGTGCCGGCAACCAGCGGCGCATGAAAGGTTTTGCTTGCGTACCCGTAGCCAATAAGACCGACGCGGATGTTTTCACTCATCGTATGCCCCCTCGCTGTGCGCTTATTTATCACTGGCCTTGTGCTTAACGCACAGATTAATAATGTGCCCTGTGAGTTAAAATAGCATCTCGCGACAGCTTTTTTTGTTACCTCGCATTAAAGTGTGTATATGCGGCCCGGGAATCGTTCCCAAAGCGCTTGCTCTGTCGAAAAGGCCGCTGTAACATTTGTAATCTGTATTTATGGATAAATTACAAACACAAAATATGTCATCAATAATTAATCGAATCATTGAATTAGCGGGATGGATTGTCCTTGGCGTTTCAGTCGTGTTGCTCGGCATTGCCAGCCATATCGATAACTACCAGCCGCCGGAGCCTGTTACTGTTGCTCAACAAAAGTAAGCCGCATCGTCATAAAGCGTGACACATTACGTCATGGAACGTATTGCCAGCCGTAATGAACGGGGTTACCCTTCTCTTCCAGGCATCTGCTGATGCCTGAATCTTCGCAAAGAAAACTCCTAATTTCGTCGCGTTACCCGAGTGGACAGTTTACGTCTTTATTAATCCGTTTATTATTCGAACGCATTACCTTTATGGGTATTACCCTTTTATATGGAAACTTATTAATATGACAGTTCAGGACTATTTATTAAAATTTCGCAAGATCAATTCCCTCGAAAGCCTGGAAAAACTGTTTGACCATCTGAACTACACGCTGTCGGATAATCAGGACATCATCAATATGTACCGCGCGGCTGACCATCGTCGCGCCGAACTCGTCTCTGGCGGTCGTCTGTTCAACGTGGGGGAAGTACCTAAATCTGTCTGGCGTTACGTTGTATAAGAAAGTAGCCTTCGGCGTGAAATGTTATATACTCTCCGCCCTGCAAATTTCTGTATAACATTTCGCGCAGACTATGGGAGAGCGTATGACCGCATTGCCTGGAGAGAGAATTGGGGGCTGGTTAATCGCCCCGCTGGCATGGCTGCTGGTGGCTTTATTAAGCGCTTCGCTGGCGCTGTTGCTTTACACCACTGCACTGGTTACTCCTCATGCTATCCAGACACTGATGTCTCAGAGTGCGCTCAATATTGCGACGTGGTTTGTGTCGTTCGTTTTCGCAATCGCGATGTGGTACTACACGCTTTGGCTGACCATCGCCTTCTTCAAACGCCGCAAAAGCGTGCCGAAACATTACATTATCTGGCTGCTGGTCTCCGTGCTGCTTGCCGTCAAAGCGTTCGCTTTTTCGCCAGTTTCTGATGCACTGGCGGTTCGCCAGCTACTCTTTCCGTTGCTTGCGACGGCGCTTCTGGTGCCCTATTTCAAGCGGTCGACGCGCGTTAAGAAGACCTTCGTTAACCCGTAATAACCTTACAGTTAACCTGTTGTGGCCTGTTGTCGTTTATCCGATAATAGGCGGCTCTTTTATTTCAGGCTAAATAATGACCGATTACTTACTGCTCTTTGTCGGAACTGTGCTGGTTAATAACTTCGTACTGGTGAAGTTCCTTGGCCTGTGCCCGTTTATGGGGGTCTCCAAAAAGCTGGAGACGGCAATGGGCATGGGGCTGGCCACCACCTTCGTGATGACGATGGCCTCCATTTGCGCATGGCTGATTGATACCTGGATCCTGATCCCGCTGGACATGCTCTACCTGCGCACCTTGTCCTTTATTCTGGTCATTGCGGTGGTGGTGCAATTTACCGAAATGGTAGTGCGTAAAACCAGCCCTGCCCTGTATCGCCTGTTGGGTATTTTTCTGCCCCTCATCACCACCAACTGTGCTGTGCTGGGCGTGGCGCTGCTCAACATCAACCTTGGGCATAATTTCATGCAGTCGGCGCTGTACGGTTTTTCCGCGGCGGTCGGTTTCTCTTTTGTTATGGTCCTGTTCGCGTCGATTCGCGAGCGTCTGGCAGCGGCGGATATTCCCGCGCCGTTTCGCGGTAACG
Source organism: Enterobacter cloacae complex sp. P29RS (assembly GCF_014893445.1). NCBI lineage: Bacteria > Pseudomonadati > Pseudomonadota > Gammaproteobacteria > Enterobacterales > Enterobacteriaceae > Enterobacter > Enterobacter cloacae complex sp. P29RS. Next base: position 75,028 of record NZ_JADBPZ010000026.1, read on the forward strand.
CCATCGCTCTGGTGACCGCAGGTTTAATGTCTCTGGCCTTTATGGGCTTTAGTGGTCTGGTGAAGTTGTAATGAGTGCTATCTGGATTGCCATCGCGTCCATCAGCGTACTGGGGCTCGTCTTTGGCATCATTCTGGGTTATGCCTCCCGCCGGTTTGCGGTGGAGGACGATCCGGTGGTTGAAAAAATTGATGAGCTTTTGCCGCAGAGCCAGTGTGGGCAGTGCGGCTACCCTGGCTGCCGTCCTTACGCTGAGGCGGTGGGCGTGCAGGGAGAAAAGATCAACCGCTGCGCGCCGGGTGGCGAAGCGGTCATGCTTAAAATAGCTGCCCTGCTGAACGTCGATCCGCAGCCTGTCGACGGCGATGAACAGGCGCAGGAGCCCGTTCGTGCCCTTGCTGTTATCGACGAAGCCAACTGCATCGGCTGCACCAAATGTATTCAGGCGTGCCCTGTCGACGCCATTGTAGGCGCAACCCGCGCCATGCACACCGTTGTGGCGGACCTGTGCACCGGCTGTAACCTCTGCGTAGCCCCCTGCCCGACGCAGTGTATAGAACTCCGCCCGGTTGAAACGACGACCGAAAGCTGGAAATGGGATCTTCAGACCATTCCGGTTCGCAATATTCCTGTGGAACAACATGCTTAAGTTATTTTCTGCTTTCAGAAAAGAGAAGATCTGGGACTTCGACGGCGGTATCCATCCCCCGGAAATGAAAACCCAGTCAAACGGTACGCCGCTGCGTCAAATTCCGCTGGCGACCCGCTACGTGATGCCATTGAAACAGCACATCGGCGCGGAAGGCGAGCTGTGCGTGAAAGAAGGCGATACCGTCCTTCGCGGCCAGCCGCTGACCTTTGGTCGTGGACGTATGTTGCCGATACATGCCCCGACTTCGGGCAAGGTGGTGGCTGTTGCCCCCCATACCGTTGCCCATCCCTCGGCGTTGTCTGAGCTGAGCGTCATCATTGAAGCCGACGGGGAAGATCGCTGGATCGATCGTGACGGCTGGAGCGACTACCGTTCCCGCAGCCGTGAAGCGCTGATTGAACGCATTCATCAGTTTGGCGTAGCAGGTCTTGGAGGCGCTGGCTTCCCGACCGGCGCCAAGCTTCACGGCGGCGGCGATAAAATCGAAACGCTGATTATTAACGCCGCCGAGTGCGAACCGTACATCACCGCCGATGATCGTCTGATGCAGGACTGTGCCGCGCAGGTGGTGGAAGGTATTCGCATTCTTGCGCATATCCTGCAACCCCGCGAAGTGCTGATCGGTATTGAGGACAACAAACCGCAGGCCATTTCGATGCTACGTGCGGTACTGGCGGACAGCCATGATATCGCCCTGCGCGTGATCCCGACCAAATACCCATCCGGCGGGGCGAAGCAGCTGACGCAGATCCTGACCGGAAAACAGGTTCCCCACGGGGGCCGTTCGTCCGATATCGGCGTGCTGATGCAAAACGTGGGTACTGCCTACGCGGTGAAACGTGCGGTGATTGACGGCGAGCCATTGACCGAACGCGTCGTCACGCTGACCGGCGAGTCCGTCTCCCGTCCCGGCAACGTCTGGGCGCGTCTGGGTACGCCGGTGCATCATCTGCTGGAACAGGCTGGCTTCTGCCCGGGGAGCGAGCAGATGGTCATTATGGGCGGCCCACTGATGGGCTTTACCCTGCCGTGGCTGGATGTGCCAGTGGTGAAGATTACCAACTGCCTGCTCGCCCCTTCCCCAACGGAGATGGGCGAAACGCAGGAAGAGAAAGGTTGTATACGCTGTAGCGCCTGCGCGGATGCGTGTCCGGCAGACTTGCTGCCGCAGCAGTTGTACTGGTACAGCAAAGGCCAGCTGCACGATAAAGCCCAGGCGCATAACCTGGCTGACTGTATTGAATGCGGTGCCTGTGCCTGGGTCTGCCCAAGCAATATTCCGCTGGTGCAGTACTTCCGTCAGGAGAAAGCCGAAATCTACGCTATCTCCATGGAAGAAAAACGTGCCGCTGAAGCGAAGGCCCGCTTTGAAGCGCGCCAGGCGCGACTGGAGCGCGAGAAACAAGCCCGTCAGGAACGCCATAAGCAGGCTGCCGTGCAGCCTGCGGCGAAAGATCAGGATGCGATTAACGCTGCCCTCGCCCGTGTGCGGGAGAAGAACGCGACTGCCGCTCAGCCGGTAGCGATCGTGGCTGGCCAAAAGCCGGACAATAGCGAAGCGATTGCCGCCCGCGAAGCGCGTAAAGCCGAAGCGCGCGCACGTCAGGCGGAGAAGGCGCAAAACGCCAAACCGGAAACCGACACAGACCCGCGTAAAGCGGCGGTGGAAGCGGCTATCGCCAGGGCAAAAGCCCGTAAAGCCGGTCAGCAGACAGTGGTGGTTGAACAGGAAGCGACCGATCCGCGCAAGGCGGCCGTTGAAGCCGCTATCGCCCGCGCCAAAGCACGTAAAGCGGCACAGCTTCAGCCTGCCGAAGAGAGTGAAGCGCCTGTCGACCCACGTAAAGCCGCCGTTGAAGCGGCCATCGCCCGTGCCAAAGCACGAAAAGCGGCACAGCAGGACGAACGGCCTGCGGCCGCCAACGACGATCCACGCAAAGCCGCAGTCGCCGCCGCGATTGCGCGTGTTCAGGCAAAGAAAGCCGCGCAGCAAGCCGTTAACGAGGATTAAATGGTTTTCAGAATTGCAAGTTCCCCTTATACCCATAACCAGCGCCAGACATCGCGTATTATGATGCTGGTGTGCCTGGCCGCGTTGCCAGGTATTGCCGTACAGTGTTGGTTTTTCGGCTGGGGTACGCTTTTCCAGTTAGTTCTGGGTTGCGCCAGTGCCGTCGCAGCGGAAGCAGCGATCCTGAAGCTGCGCAAAATGGAGGTGACTCGCATCCTGAGCGATAACTCCGCCCTGTTGACCGGCCTGTTGCTTGCCATCAGCATTCCCCCGTTCGCCCCGTGGTGGATGGTAGTATTGGGAACGGTATTTGCGGTGATCATCGCCAAGCAGCTGTACGGTGGGCTGGGCCATAACCCGTTTAACCCGGCAATGATTGGTTACGTGGTGCTACTGATCTCCTTCCCGGTACAGATGACCAGTTGGCTGCCGCCGCATGAGATCGCCGCCACGGTGCCCGGCTTTATGGATGCCCTGAACGTTATCTTTACTGGCCACACCGCGATGGGCGCGGATATGAACGCGCTTCGCATGGGCGTGGATGGCATCAGCCAGGCCACCCCGCTCGATACCTTCAAAACCTCCCTGCGTGCCGGCCACAGCGTCGAGCAGGTGATGAAATCGTCTATTTACAGCGGCGTACTGGCGGGTGCGGGCTGGCAGTGGGTCAATCTGGCCTACCTGTTGGGCGGTGCCTTCCTGCTGCAACAAAAAGCGATCCGCTGGCATATTCCAGTGAGCTTCCTGGTGACGCTGGCCGTCTGTTCAACGCTCGGCTGGGTCATCTCACCTGAGTCACTGGCCAGCCCGCAGCTCCATCTGCTCTCCGGCGCGACCATGCTCGGGGCATTCTTTATTCTGACCGATCCGGTCACCGCCTCTACCACCAACCGAGGTCGTCTGATTTTCGGCGCGCTGGCGGGCTTGCTGGTCTGGCTTATTCGCAGCTTTGGTGGCTATCCGGACGGCGTGGCATTTGCCGTACTGCTGGCTAACATCACCGTTCCGCTCATCGACTACTACACGCGTCCACGCGTGTACGGTCATCGCTAAGGGTTACGCCATGCTAAAGACTATGCAAAAACACGGCGTCACGCTGGCGATCTTCGCCGCCGCCCTCACCGGGCTGACCGCGCTGGTAAATGAACTGACGAAAAGCACCATTGCAGAGCAGGCAATGAAGCAGCAAAAGGCGTTATTCGATCAGGTGATCCCATCAGACTTCTATGATAATGACCTGCAAAAAAGCTGCTTTGTCGTGCAGGCCCCGCAGCTCGGTAAAGGAACACACCGCGTTTATATTGCCCGTAAGGGCGAGAACCCGGTGGGTGCCATCATGGAAGCCACCGCGCCGGACGGTTACTCTGGCGCAATTCAGCTGCTGGTAGGCAGCGATTTTTCCGGCACCGTGCTGGGTACGCGCGTGACGGAACATCACGAAACGCCGGGCCTTGGCGACAAAATTGAAACACGCCTGAGCGACTGGATTTTACACTTTGCCGGTAAGATGATTCATGGCGAGGACGATCCTGCTTTCGCGGTGAAAAAAGATGGCGGTGAGTTTGACCAGTTCACGGGCGCCACGATTACGCCCCGCGCGGTCGTCAACGCCGTCAAACGCGCCGGTCTGTATGCCGAAACGCTGCCCGCGCAGATCAATCATCTTTCCGCCTGTGAGGAGTGACCATGAGCCAGGTTAAAGAGGTTATCGTCCAGGGACTCTGGAAGAACAACTCGGCATTGGTACAGCTGTTGGGATTGTGCCCGCTGCTGGCGGTGACGTCTACCGCCACCAACGCGCTCGGGCTGGGGCTGGCGACCACGCTGGTGCTGACCCTGACCAACTTCTCCATTTCTGTTTTGCGCCGCTGGACGCCATCGGAAATCCGTATTCCGATTTATGTCATGATCATTGCATCGGTGGTCAGCGTCGTGCAAATGCTGATTAACGCCTACGCATTTGGCCTGTACCAGTCGCTCGGGATCTTCATTCCGCTTATCGTGACTAACTGTATAGTCGTGGGCCGCGCTGAAGCCTTCGCGGTGAAAAACAACCCGGCAATTTCCGCGCTGGATGGGTTTTCCATCGGCATGGGCGCGACTGCCGCCATGTTCGTCCTCGGCTCTCTGCGTGAAATTCTGGGCAACGGTACGCTCTTCGACGGTGCGGACGCGCTGCTTGGCGGCTGGGCGAAATCGCTGCGTATCGAGGTGTTCCATACGGACACCCCATTCCTGCTGGCCATGCTACCGCCAGGCGCCTTCATTGGCCTTGGGATGATGCTGGCGTTAAAATACCTGATTGATGAAAAACGTAAACGCCGCGCCGCTGAACGCAGCGTACAGGAAGGGATCCCCGAGAAAGCAGTATGAATAAAGAGAAACGCATTGCGATCCTGACGCGCCTGCGCGATGAGAATCCTCATCCAACGACAGAGCTGAATTTTAACTCGCCGTTTGAACTGTTGATCGCGGTGCTGCTCTCTGCGCAGGCCACTGACGTGAGCGTCAACAAAGCCACGGCCCTGCTCTACCCTGTAGCCAACACGCCGCAGGCCATGCTGGAGATGGGGGTTGAAGGGGTAAAATCCTATATCAAGACCATCGGCCTGTTTAACAGTAAGGCCGAAAACGTCATTAAGACCTGCCGGATCCTGCTTGAGCAGCACGGCGGTGAAGTCCCGGAAGATCGCGCAGCGCTGGAAGCGTTGCCAGGCGTCGGGCGTAAAACGGCAAATGTCGTGCTCAACACGGCGTTTGGCTGGCCGACGATCGCCGTGGACACTCACATCTTCCGCGTTTCTAATCGCACCCGGTTCGCGCCGGGTAAAAACGTGGAAGAGGTGGAAGAAAAGCTATTAAAAGTGGTCCCTGCGGAATTTAAGGTGGATTGCCATCACTGGCTAATCCTTCACGGGCGCTATACCTGTATTGCACGTAAGCCACGCTGCGGCTCCTGCATTATCGAAGATCTCTGTGAATACAAAGAAAAAGTCTATCCCTGAAGGTACATCCACTTGTTACTGTTCAAGCCCTTAGATTAAACAAGGGCTCTGATATCTTCTCCCTTGGCCGTAATTTTCCCTCTCATTGTCCATAAAGTGTTGTCGATTCTGCGGATATTTAACACTCAAACAGGTTAATAGTTTTTTCATCACCAAAAATTTCTATACATCTGTGATCGCGATCACTCTGATAACTTGATGTTGGATTTTTGTTGTTAAAACTCTCTCCACGCCTTTGCCAGACAAGATCTCCTCGTTTACTCACCGCATATAAGACCAGTCATTTTTCAGAATATGGGCTATATCACTGCCTTTCACCCAAAATAGCAGAACATATCGCCATACAGCCATTCATCAGGGTCATTTACAGTGAAAAAAACCACCAATTCTCAACGGATGAAATTTAACGCTGCATAACATTTGCGTGAACCGATGATTATACCGCCACAGTTATATGTAACAGATTATTACAAACGTATTGCCAGATGGGGCTGGATAGTGAACATTACCCGCCGTTTCCCCTCCCAATATAACTATAAAGCGGATGGACTACGGTCATCACGCTATGAACACCCCCGTTAATATGGGATGTAAAAAAAGAGGTATATGTGTCTACTGCAAACAATAAACCAACAGATGAGAGCGTAAGTCTTAACGCTTTCAAACAGCCTAAAGCGTTCTATCTCATTTTCTCTATCGAATTATGGGAGCGTTTTGGCTACTACGGCCTGCAAGGGATTATGGCCGTTTACCTGGTTAAGCAACTGGGTATGTCCGAAGCCGATTCCATCACGCTGTTCTCGTCCTTCAGCGCTCTGGTCTATGGCCTGGTCGCCATCGGCGGCTGGTTAGGCGATAAAGTTCTCGGTACGAAACGTGTCATTATGCTGGGCGCCGTGGTTCTGGCGATTGGCTATGGTCTGGTTGCATGGTCCGGGCACGATGCGGGCGTGGTATACATGGGCATGGCTACCATCGCGGTAGGTAACGGCCTCTTTAAGGCTAACCCTTCCTCCCTGCTTTCTACCTGCTACAACAAAGATGATCCGCGTCTGGACGGTGCATTTACCATGTACTACATGTCCATCAACATCGGTTCATTCTTCTCTATGCTGGCAACTCCATGGCTGGCCGCGAAATTCGGCTGGAGCGTAGCGTTTGCGCTGAGCTTCGTGGGTATGCTGATCACCGTTGTGAACTTCCTGTTCTGTCGCAGCTGGGTTAAAGATTATGGTTCTAAACCAGACTTCGAACCCGTGCATATGGGCAAACTGCTGGCAACCATCGTCGGCATTGTGATCCTGGCCGCTGTCGCGACCTGGCTGCTGCACAACCAGGGCATTGCACGTGCCGTACTGGCCGTGGTTGCGCTGGGTATCGTGATTATCTTCGCTAAAGAAGCCTTCGCGATGCAGGGTGCGGCACGTCGTAAGATGATTGTGGCGTTCATCCTGATGCTGGAAGCGATTATCTTCTTCGTCCTGTACAGCCAGATGCCAACGTCCCTGAACTTCTTCGCAATCCGCAACGTTGAGCACTCCATCCTGGGTATCGCGTTCGAGCCGGAGCAGTACCAGGCACTGAACCCGTTCTGGATCATGATTGGTAGCCCGATTCTGGCCGCTATCTATAACAAGATGGGCGACCGTCTGCCGATGCCGCACAAGTTCGCTATCGGTATGGTGCTGTGCTCTGGCGCATTCCTGGTGCTGCCGCTGGGGACGAAATTCGCGACCGACGCGGGTATCGTGTCTGTTAACTGGCTGATCCTGAGCTATGCGCTGCAATCCATCGGTGAACTGATGATCTCCGGTCTGGGCCTGGCGATGGTTGCACAGCTGGTCCCTCAGCGTCTGATGGGCTTCATCATGGGTAGCTGGTTCCTGACGACCGCTGGCGCAGCCATCATTGCAGGTAAGATTGCGAACCTGATGGCGGTACCGGACAACGTTACCGACCCGCTGGTCTCCCTGAACGTCTACGGCACCGTGTTCATGCAAATTGGTATCGCGACAGCCGTAATTGCCGTGCTGATGCTGCTCACCGCACCAAAACTCAATCGTATGACGCAGGACGACGACAAATCCGCTAAAGCGACCAACACCGCGAACGCGTAATGTCATCGGGAAACGACTGAACAGAAGCCGCTAATTGATTAGCGGCTTTTTTTTTATCTGAACGCGCACTAACATAGCGGGAACCTCAGCAAAAAGGAGTTACCGATGAAACTGTTCTATAAACCGGGCGCCTGCTCTCTTGCTTCGCATATCACCCTTCGCGAGAGCGGTAAGGATTTCACGCTGGACGGCGTTGACCTGATGAAAAAGCGCCTGGAAAACGGGGATGACTTTTTTGCGATTAACCCAAAAGGGCAGGTTCCGGCCCTGCTGCTGGATGACGGTACGCTGCTGACCGAAGGCGTGGCGATTATGCAGTACCTGGCCGACAACGTGCCTGATCGTCAGCTGCTGGCACCAACAGGCAGTATCTCTCGCTATAAAACCCTTGAGTGGCTTAACTACATCGCGACCGAGCTGCACAAAGGCTTTACGCCGCTGTTCCGCCCGGATACTCCGGAAGAGTACAAACCGACCGTACGTGCGTTACTTGAGAAAAAGATGCAGTACATTAATGAATCACTGAAAGACGATCAGTGGATCTGCGGTGCGCGTTTCACCATTGCTGATGCGTATCTGTTTACCGTACTGCGCTGGGCGCGCGCGGTGAAGCTGAACCTGGAAGGATTAGATCATATTGCGTCGTATATGGAACGCGTAGCGGCACGCCCTGCGGTTGCAGCGGCGCTGAAGGCAGAAGGGTTGAATTAATCCGAGTGCGCTGTATTGCCGGGTGGCGCTGCTGTATGACCGGATACATGGGTAACAGATCAGACCGGGAACATAGGTAACACTTTTCAGTCTATCCGGAGCACACTCTGGGTTTTTCGGTCGTAGT
>NZ_JADBPZ010000027.1:0-79315 GCF_014893445.1 Enterobacter cloacae complex sp. P29RS
CCTGGCACGTTCACCGGTCATGTCGTTACAGAGTAGCAAGGAACATAAAGTGAACGGAATGACCACCACCGCCGTATATTCCCCTCACCCTAACCCTCTCCCCGGAGGGGCGAGGGGATTGCTCAGTGCTCGCATTAATTTGTGGGGAACCCTCAGCCCCGTGGGAGAGGGGCTGTGGGTGAGGGCACCAGGCCTTAACAAACGCTACCCTCTCCCCGTGGGAGAGGGGCTGGGGGTGAGGGCACCAGGCCTTAACAAACGCTACCCTCTCCCTGTGGGAGAGGGGCTGGGGGTGAGGGCACCAGGCCTTAACAAACGCTACCCTCTCCCCGTGGGAGAGGGGCTGTGGGTGAGGGCACCAGACCGCACAATACGCAACCCCGAAAAACCCATCCCAAATCACATTTAAGGGTCGATCTTTGACCTCAACTTCTCTATAATCTTGCGACCCCACGTTACGAGAAGGTTTTTTTCCCGAAACTTTCTATGTGTCGGCATGTGCTATTCGAAGGGGTAGGTTTGCCGGACTTTGTCGTGTGAACCTCAACTGACTAAACGTTTGGGTGTTCACCAACGTGTAACTTATTATTTGGGTAAGCTTTTAATGAAAACTTTTACAGCTAAACCAGAAACCGTACAGCGCGACTGGTATGTTGTTGACGCGACCGGTAAAACTCTGGGCCGTCTGGCTACTGAACTGGCTCGTCGCCTGCGCGGTAAGCATAAAGCGGAATATACTCCGCACGTTGATACCGGTGATTACATCATCGTTCTGAACGCTGACAAAGTTGCTGTTACCGGCAACAAGCGTACTGACAAAATGTACTACCACCACACCGGCCACATCGGTGGTATCAAAGAAGCGACCTTTGAAGAGATGATTGCCCGCCGTCCTGAGCGTGTGATTGAAATCGCGGTTAAAGGCATGCTGCCAAAAGGCCCGCTGGGTCGTGCTATGTTCCGTAAACTGAAAGTTTACGCAGGCAACGAGCACAACCACGCGGCACAGCAACCGCAAGTTCTTGACATCTAATCGGGATTATAGGCAATGGCTGAAAATCAATACTACGGCACTGGTCGCCGCAAAAGTTCCGCAGCTCGCGTTTTCATTAAACCGGGCAGTGGTAAAATCGTAATTAACCAGCGTTCTCTGGAACAATACTTCGGTCGCGAAACTGCCCGCATGGTAGTTCGCCAGCCGCTGGAACTGGTTGATATGGTAGAAAAACTGGATCTGTACATCACCGTTAAAGGTGGTGGTATCTCCGGTCAGGCAGGTGCGATCCGTCACGGTATCACCCGCGCGCTGATGGAGTACGACGAATCCCTGCGTTCTGAACTGCGTAAAGCTGGCTTCGTTACTCGTGACGCTCGTCAGGTTGAACGTAAGAAAGTGGGTCTGCGTAAAGCACGTCGTCGTCCACAGTTCTCCAAACGTTAATCTATTCTGCTTACGCAGAACGATTGGCGAAAAACCCGCTTCGGCGGGTTTTTTTATGGATAATGCGCAGGTTATCCACAGTAACATTTCATATATCTTCTCTTTTTCCACATTTCCGGCATCCCCTCACCACAAAGCCATCAAAATCTGGTAAACTATCATCCAATTTTATGCCCAAATATCGGTGAATACTCGATTTTTGTTCGATTCTTGAACAATGTGTTTTCTCTGGGATGGGCGATACATCATCTGGCTGGCCCCGTTGGGCTGGTAGCAGTAAAAATTCTGAATATACCTGGAGGTTTTCATGGCTGTCGCTGCCAACAAACGTTCGGTAATGACGCTGTTTTCTGGTCCTACTGACATTTATAGCCATCAGGTTCGTATCGTGCTGGCCGAGAAGGGTGTCAGTTTTGAGATCGAGCATGTGGAAAAGGATAACCCGCCTCAGGATCTGATCGATCTCAACCCGAGCCAAAGCGTACCGACGCTGGTGGATCGTGAGCTGACCCTGTGGGAATCCCGTATCATTATGGAATACCTGGATGAGCGTTTCCCGCATCCGCCGCTGATGCCTGTTTACCCTGTTGCGCGTGGTGAAAGCCGCCTGTACATGCAGCGTATCGAGAAAGACTGGTACTCGCTGATGAACGTTATCGTTAACGGTTCCTCTTCAGAAGCGGATGCTGCGCGTAAACAGCTGCGTGAAGAGCTGCTGGCGATTGCGCCGGTATTTGGTCAAAAACCTTTCTTCCTGAGCGATGAGTTCAGCCTGGTAGATTGCTACCTGGCACCGCTGCTGTGGCGCCTGCCAACCCTGGGCGTAGAATTCAGCGGTCCTGGCGCGAAAGAGCTGAAAGGCTACATGACTCGCGTATTCGAACGCGACTCTTTCCTGGCATCCTTAACTGAACCGGAGCGCGAAATGCGTCTCGGCCGAGGCTAATGACTGTGGAAATGTCACAACTTTCACCACGCCGTCCGTATCTGCTGCGCGCCTTCTATGAATGGCTGCTGGATAACCAGCTCACGCCGCACCTGGTTGTGGATGTGACGTTGCCGGGCGTGCAGGTTCCAATGGAATACGCACGCGACGGACAGATTGTACTGAATATTGCGCCACGTGCAGTGGGTAACCTGGAACTGGCGAACGACGAAGTGCGCTTTAATGCGCGTTTCGGCGGCGTGCCGCGTCAGGTTTCCGTTCCGCTGGCTGCGGTTCTGGCTATCTACGCCCGTGAAAACGGTGCAGGTACCATGTTCGAACCGGAAGCGGCTTATGATGAAGAGGTCGCCAGCCTGAACGATGATGGGACATCCGATGAACGTGAAAGCGACACGGTAATGTCTGTGATTGATGGCGATAAACCCGATCATCACGACGACAATGACCCTGATGACGATCCGCCTCCGCGCGGTGGTCGTCCGGCACTCCGTGTCGTCAAATAAACTTCATAAAGCACAATATTTTTTCCGAACCTGCACAGCTGTGCAGGTTTTTTTATTTTCTGCATAAAATTACTCTCTAAAAAACTTGTGTCTTTGCAAAAGATATCGGTCTATTAATTGGTATGGGATTAATCTTGTTGGGTTATTTTCTGTAGGACAGTTAAATTTATCTTCAATAATGTTTTATTTTAATTTGATTGTATCCGATATCACCCTGTGAAAATATATATGTGCGTTAACAAAAACGGATTTTCTTTTAAGGACAAATTATGAATATCACTTTTAAAAAATTATTTTCATCTGCTGCTATTTGTGCAGCCCTCGCCATGTCAAATGCACACGCTGCTAATGATGTGACGTTGAAAGTTATTGGTAATATCGTTCCTGGTTCCTGCGTACCCTCACTGCCAAACGGTGGCGTGGTAGATTATGGCACAATGCCAGCTTCTACCATCAATCCAACTGGCACGGCGAATACACTGGTTCAGTTGGGGGCTAAAAGTATTACTCTCACTATTACCTGTGACAGCGATACCAGCGTTGGGGTGACTTCTACGGATAACCGCCATGATACTCGTGTGGGCCTGGGGAGCGCCGCTTATATTGAAAATGGGTTTTTCGATAATGTAAATGCTAACGCTTCAGGAAACGCCTATGGCTTGGGTAAAACGAGTGCGGGTGTGAATATTGGCTCCTATGTCATTGCAGCAGATCCCGTTAATACAACAACAGATGGTGTTGTCGCTGATCTCATTGCAGCCACAGGTACCGATACATCAAATTATACCTGGGTAAAATCCAGTACGGGTGCTTTTGCACCAGTTAACAGTGGCACAGGCCAGACACGTGTCTTTACGGCTGCTGCATCGGGAACCACCACACCAAAAGCTTTTAAAGTTATGAATATGCCGTTACGCATTACAACTGCGCTTCAGGACAACACTGTATTGGGTACAGGCGATACTATCACGCTTGACGGTAATGCCACGCTGAGCCTTGTTTATCTTTGATATTCGTTATTGCTAAATGCTGTAGAAAATAAATCGGGAAATGAAAATAATGGAATTTAAAAAAGTACTCTCGGCAGCAACCGTCGCCGTAGCCTTCGGTTTATCCGCTTTTGCTGCCCAGGCCGCTAACGATGTTACGCTGAAAGTTGTCGGTACGATTAACCCGGCTGCATGTACGCCGACCCTGCCTGATGGCGGCGTTGTAGATTATGGAACGGTACTGAACCAAAATATTGCACCGACCGGTGCGACAAACAAGCTGGTACAATTGGGGCAGAAAAGCATCACGCTAAATATCAGTTGCGAAAGCAACATGAGCGTTGCTTTTACCTCCACCGATAACCGCCTGGACAGTCGCGTTAACCTGTCTTCAACCGCGTTTATCGCAGGTAGCGGTACGGATAAATCAGACTTCAGCAACACCGCTGGTGCCTTTGGTCTGGGTAAAACCACCGCTGGCGTGAGCATTGGTGCTTACACCGTTGCCATCAATACTGAAGCGGTCACAGCGGATGGCGCGAATGTTGACACCCTGGTAACAGGGAGCATCACTGAAGGCCAGCGTTCCTGGGAGAAAGTTGCGCCAGGCCTGGGTTACCTCTGCTCGCTTAATGGCTGCACGGGCTACCAAAAAGCGAATACCGTAGCAACAGCCGGTACCACGCAGCCAAAAGCCTTCAAACAGCTTAGCGTGCCGTTGCTGGTTACCTCTGCAGTGCAGGATAACTCGGTATTAGGTACGACTGACGTAATTACGCTGGACGGTAACGCAACCATTAGTCTGGTATATCTCTAATAATTTAACGCTTAATTAACGTGGCAATGGTTAGAGTATTTAAAAGCCATTGTCACGCTTTTTTTGCATTAAAATAGCTTTCTCTGCCGCAAGAATAATAAAAATAATGCCGGTATGATTTTTATTTATTTATGTGAGTGGAAAGTCATGAAGAAAATTCTATATCTTGCGTTGTTGGCTGTAGCGACAAAGTGTTGTGCCACCGGTATGGTTCCAGAAACATCGGTTTTATTAGTCGATGCACAAAAAGGCGAAGCCAGTATGAATGTTAAAAATACGGATTCGCAACCTGCATTGCTTTATACAAACATTGTAGATTTACCTGATAGCGATAAATCTATTCGTTTAATCGTTTCTCAACCTGTAGTCCGTGTCGACGCCGGGGAAACACAGCGAATGCGTTTTCTGCTGCAAATCAGCAAACCCATGAAGTATGAAGAACTTAAACGCGTCACGTTCGAAGGCATTCCTCCAAAGGAGAAAGGAGAAGATAAAGTTGCGTTGACTATCCGCCAGGATCTTCCTGTTGTAATTCATCCTGCGGGTCTACCTGAGGAGACGCAGCCATGGAAATTTTTGACATGGAACAAAAAGGGTGATGGCCTGGTTATCAACAATCCCAGCGATTACGTTGTTCGTATAACGGCATCCTTTAAAACATTACCCTCAGGAAAAGCGGGTGTGCTGGATAAGACCTACATCCTTCCTCACACCTCGATAAATACAACATTACCAAATTTCTCTGATAATAAAGTTGAATTCTATCCGGCGAGTCGTTACGGCTATAAAGGGGATCGCTTTACTACAGATTTGAAGTAAGCCTCTATAAGGACAGCAAAGGATATGCAGCAAAAAACGTTACTCGCCTGTCTCATTGGCCTGGTCTGTTCTGGCCAGGCGATGGCTCAGCAGATGGAAACTGCTGCCATTAATTTTGATCAGGAAACGCTTCGTTCACTGGGGATAAACCCGGACGTATCAAATTATTTCTCTCGCAAGACGAAGTATTTACCGGGTAGCGTTTCCGTCGCCCTGAAGGTGAATGGTGATAATAAAGGCAACGTTATTGCTCGTTTCGACAACAACGGCGATCTCTGTTTCGACAAACCTTTTATGGAGCAGGCAGGATTAAAAGTTCCCTCTGACTATGAGTCCGGCTGCTACGATTATACCGGTCATATCCCGAGCGCTATTGTGGAGGCTTCGCCTGCGCAAGAATCTCTAAGTCTGGTTGTACCGGCGGATCGTATAGCAAACAGCGAATCGGATATCGGAGCTTATACTTCCGGTGGCACTGCTGCGCTGTTGAATTATTCTCTTCTCTCCTCGCGCAATGAGTTTGGTGACGGGCACTCTGACTATTCACAGGCCATGCTGGACGGTGGGGTCAATTTCGACGACTGGATCTTACGTACTCAGCAACTGCTGAGCCGGAGCGACGGAGAATTCGAGAGTAATAACTCGTCGACCTATTTGCAGCATACTTTTGTCCCCCTGAAAAGTACCCTGAGGGCGGGCGAGGTCAATATCAATAACTCCCTTCTTCAGGGAACGGGAATCTATGGTATCGAGCTTTCACCGGAGAGCGCCTTACAACAGGGCGGTAGCGGAGTGAGCGTGTCCGGTATCGCCAATACGCCTCAGGCCCGTATTGAAGTGCGTCAGCAAAATGTTCTGGTGTACAGCACACTGGTGCCGGTCGGGCCGTTTAATCTCACCGATGTGCCGGTACGTAACGGCGTTAGCGATCTGAACGTGACGGTAGTGGAAACCGATGGCAGCCAGCACAGCTATGTGGTGCCCGCAGCTCTGTATAACCAGAGCGCAGGGGCGCCTTCAGGATATCACTTCGCGCTGGGACGAGTGAGCGATAGCTATAGTGAAACGCCATGGGTAGCCAGCCTTTCTGGAGGCTGGAAACTAAGCGAACGGGTGAATGTCAACGCAGGCTCAATCGTAGGCGAAGATTACCAGGCTGTCGCCACCAGCCTTGATACAGTGCCGCTACCAGCCTGGCTTGTTTCACTCCAGGCGAACCAGTCCAACGATTCGAAAGATTCACTGAAAGGGCAGAGGTACACGCTATCGGCAACATGGAGTTCTGACCCCGCATTTGGCATGGGGGCTAACGCCTCTGTTACGCATAAATCGCAAGACTATCGCGAACTTTTTGAAGCACTGGATGATGATTTCGACAGCGGTAATAAAAATGAGTATTCCGCCGGGCTGACCTGGAGTGTGCCCTACTTAGGCACGCTTAGCACCAGCTACTACCAAACGCAGGGTTATGATAAGTCAGATGATTCCCGCTTCATCTCTGCGGGTTGGAACAAGTCATTCAAGTACGCCACTATTTCCATGAACTGGCAACATCAGTTGAGTGCAGATGAGGAGAATGAGGATGATGGCGATCTGTTCTACGTCAACCTCAGTATTCCTTTTGGTGCCAGCAATAGCGTTAGCCTGTACAGCCGTCATGATGACCATAAAACGCGGTATGGCGCCTCTGCGCTTGGCGTTGTAAGTGATACCACATCCTGGTCGCTGGGAGCTGAACACGATCAGGCCACGAATCGCGATAATGTAAACGGTGGGATAAGCAGCAACCTTCACTATACGCAGCTTGGCCTGAGCGCCAGTTCGGATAACGAGAATAGCCGCAGCTATTCAGGATCGCTACAGGGGGGCATCGCGGTTCATGGACAAGGCGTTACGTTCTCTCCATGGGCGATCCGCGACACGTTCGCGATCGCTGCTCTGGATAAACCCGTCTCCGGTGTGAGGATTGACACGCCCCAGGGGCCGGTATGGACCGACTTCCGTGGTCAGGCAGTGGTACCGTCAGTGGGAGCCTGGCGCCCAGCGCGGGTAGAAGTGGATACGGAAACATTGCCGAAAAATATGGATATCGGGAATGGAACCCGTGTCGTCACGCTTGGCAAAGGAGCGGTAGGGCATCTTGATTTTACTGCGTTAACCCAGCGACGTGCACTGGTGAACGTTACCCTGGCAAACGGTAAAAAGCTGCCGAAAGGGATCGCCCTTGAGGATTCGCACGGAAATTATCTTACGACCTCAGTGGATGACGGCGTGGTCTTTTTTAACGATGTTGAACCTGCTCAACAGGTGGTGGCAAAACTGGATAACGGCACCTGTGCATTTGGTCTGAAGCTTCCGAAAGAGGCAAATACCGATACATTCTATGAAACTGTCAATGAGGTGTGTAAATGAAGGCGCTTATTTTAGCCGTGTGCGCATTGGCGTTTTCTCTGCATGCTATGGCTGACTGCCAGTTAGTATCAAGCCAGCAAAAACTCAGCTATGGCCGTATGAGTGCCGCAGAGCGCCAGGCGGAAGGGAACAGGTTGATTGAGATGCCGGAGAAACAGATTGTCCTGAACGTGATATGCGATGAACCGTCGCGTATTCGTCTCTTTCTGGGCAGTAACGTACCGAAAGGGCATGAATTTGGTTTTGGTGATAACGGCGTCATGCGCGTTACTGCCGCGCAGGCAACGGTGGACGATCGTACAGTCAATCTGGCGGCTATCCATGCCGGCGACCCGTGGGTTACCAATGGCGGCGTGAGAGAGATCGCGCCAGCGCTTAACGAAGGGATTGCGTTTATCAACGGTCAGGAGCTGCGGGGAAAAACGGCGTCTGTCACGCTTACCATCAAACCGCGCTTCAAAAGTAACCATATTACGGACAGAGAAGTGTGGCGCGGAAATTTACGCGTAAGGATGGATGTACAATGAAAAAGCGTATAGCGCTATTACTCTGCGGAATGTCTGCCGCTTCAGCGGTATGGGCAACTGATACGGTCAATATTGATGTGGATGTCACCGTTGACGCTGCCGCCTGTACACCGGCGTTGAGCAATGGCGGTGTGGCAGATTTCGGCACGCGCTATGCGGGGTCGCTCTCCTCCAGCGCATTCACACAGCTTGGTACTCGCGATCTTACACTATCGGTGACGTGTGAATCTTCTACGGGAGTTGCGATTACCGCGCGTGATACCCGCGCCAGTTCCGTGGTCGTTGGCAAAGATAAATCCGGGCAAGAAGGGGTAAAATTCCAGATAAATAACGGTGCCTATGTGCGTGATACGACCCGCCTGTTTGGTTTAGGATTGACCAGCGAGCAGAAGCCGATTGGCAGTTATGGGGTGCAAATTAACGCGGCAGGCGTGACGGCAGCCGACGAAAGTGCCGCTGTTCAGGTGGAGATCGCCGGGGCCGCGACCAAAAATGGTCCATGGACGCGCACGACGCTATTGCCCTTGCCGACCCAGCAGGACTTTTTCTATACGTTTGTGCAAAAAGGCACGGATATTCCGCAGCCGATCTCATCGGCGGTTGTTCCGCTACAGGTGAGTGCCGCTGTCGCCAACGGGCTTGGCAGCGGGCAAGAGATCAAGTTGGACGGCGAGGCGGTGATTACGCTGGTCTATTTATAATCTCTTTTCTGCAAAAGAATATCGAAAATAGACACGCCAGTTCACCGCTGGCGCCGCGCTTACCAGGTCTGCAAAGAGGCTGCGGTTTGTAGACCTGATAAAGCGTAAACAGGCTGATACGTCTCCGGATGAGATTTCCTGAAGCGATAATTACCGTTTAAAGGTCACCGCTTCCGGCTGCGTCAGATGCAGCGTTGTCTGGCTGGGTACCGTCTCGGCGATAACCCGCCCGTGACGAACAGAATAACGCGCAGGCGTCTGGCGACGAACCGCATCAAAGCCATTTTCGGCCGGTAAAACAACCAGGTTCGCAGAATTACCCACCTTCACGCCGTAGTCCTGCAGGTTGAGCGTTTTCGCGCTGTGGGTGGTGATCAGATTCAGCCCGTCGTTAATCTGCCCGTACCCCATCAGCTGGCAGACGTGTAAACCCATATGCAGCACCTGCAACATATTGGCGGTGCCCAGGGGATACCACGGATCGAAAACGTCATCATGCCCAAAGCAGACGTTGATCCCCGCCTCCAGCATCTCTTTCACGCGCGTTACGCCGCGGCGCTTAGGATAGGTGTCGAAACGGCCCTGAAGGTGGATGTTCACCAGCGGATTGGCGACGAAGTTGATGCCCGACATTTTCAGCAAACGAAACAGGCGGGACGCGTAGGCGCCATTATAGGAGTGCATCGCTGTGGTATGGCTGGCGGTAACGCGCGCGCCCATCCCATCACGGTGCGCCAGCGCGGCGACGGTTTCCACGAAGCGCGACTGTTCATCATCGATTTCGTCGCAGTGTACGTCGATCAGCCTGTCGTACTTCTGCGCCAGTGCGAAGGTTTTGTGCAACGACTCCACACCATACTCGCGGGTAAATTCAAAGTGCGGAATTGCGCCAATGACGTCCGCCCCCATACGCACCGCCTCTTCCAGCAACGCTTCACCGTTGGGATAAGAAAGAATGCCCTCCTGGGGGAACGCCACGATTTGCAGATCGACCCACGGGGCGACCTCCTGCTTCACTTCCAGCATCGCTTTCAGCGCCGTCAGCGTGGGATCGGAGACGTCAACGTGAGTACGCACATGCTGAATGCCGTTGGCCATCTGCCATTTCAGCGTCTGCATTGCGCGGGTCTTAACATCTTCGTGGGTGAGCAGCGCCTTACGTTCAGCCCAGCGCTCAATCCCCTCGAATAAGGTACCAGACTGGTTCCAGTTCGGTTCACCAGCCGTTTGAGTGGTATCCAGATGGATATGCGGCTCAACGAAAGGGGGAATGATCAGCCCGCCTTCAGCATCAAGCACCTGGCCCACAGGTGACGATGCCGCGTCCTGCGGTTCAATACGGCTAAAGCGCCCGTTTTCAATTGCGATCTGCCATAACCCCTCTTGCCCCTGTAAACGGGCCTGACGAATGGTGAGGGTATTATTCTGCATGGGGAGCCTCCGGGGCGGTAGCAAAGGTACGTCTGACTAAGGGGGTTAACAGAAGGTAGCTGAATACGCCACCGAGGACCGCATTCACCGGCACTATACCGGGAATAATATTCCCGGCAGCCACGCCGAGCGCGACCGAAAGAATGGCTACCCAGTTGACCGGCACAAAGGTAGCGCTATGGAAGCTGGCGTAGCGGCGGCGGTTGATCAGATAGTCGGCGATAATCACCCCACCGACGGGAGGGATCGCCGCCGACAGAAAGGTGAGCCAGCCGACAAAGTTATTGTACAGCCACAGCGCGCAGAGCGTGCCGATAATACCGTTAACCACCGACAGCGTGCGGCTGGAAAGGCCGGTCACGTTGGCAAAGCCCAGACCCGACGCATAGAGCGCGTTGTCGTTGGTTGTCCAGATGTTCAGGCCGAGAACGATAATGGCGGGCAGCAGTAGCCCCTGAGCGATCATCACGTCCGAGATATCCGCCTGTCCAACTGCCGCGGCGCCTGCCGCACCGAAGATAAACATCAGCGAGTTGCCAAGGAAAAACGCCACCATTGCCACCACCACGGCGCCTTTCGCGTTACGCCCAAAGCGGACGAAGTCGGCGGTCAGCGTTCCGGCGCTGATGAAGGAGCCGACGACCAGCGCCAGCGCGCCTGAAAAACTGAGCGGGGTCTGTGGCACCATCGCTTTTAAATGATCCAGCCCGCCCACGCCGTGCACCGCCAGCCAGACGGAGTAGCTGCCGAGGATAACTATCGCGGGAACGGCGATGATCGACAGAATCGTCAGCGCTGAGATACCAAAGAAGATGGTCATGGTCATCAACAGACCGGATACCGCGATCAGGATATTGACGTCGATGCCCGTGGCTTTACTCACCGGGATGGCAAACATCGCTACGCCGACGCCAAACCATCCTACCTGCGTACCGCCTAAAAGCATGGAGGGAAGCCAGGAACCTTTTATACCGAACGAGTAACGCGCAAGAAGATGGGTTGAGAGGCCGGTTTTTGCGCCAATGTAGCCAAGAAAAGCAGTGTAAATACCGAGGAGGAGATTGCCGAAGAGAACTGCGAGGAAGAAATCATTATAGGAAAGACCGGTACCGAGTGTACCTCCGGTCCACATACTGGCGGAAAAAAAGGTTAACCCTAACATCACAAAAGTGAGTGGAATCACGCCTTTCCGCGCCGCCAGAGGGACGGGGCCCTGGCTATAATTGTTATCTTGCGACACAACGCCTCCTTGAATTTTGGCCAAAAAATCCGCCGCATAATATACAGTTTTTTCATGAAAGCAAACGTTTACGTCAGGATTTACGCTGCTTTTTTGCTTAAAAAGGTATCATTAACTTAAGGGCAGGCTACTGAAAACAGGCTCCCCAGCGTTCCGCTTTATGCTTCTGCCGGGGAGTCAGAGGGGCTTACACTTCCAGGAAGTTCATGATCCCGTCAGCCGCTTTACGGCCTTCGGCAATCGCCGTGACCACCAGGTCAGAGCCGCGAACGATGTCGCCACCGGCGAAGATTTTCGGGTTGCTGGTCTGGAACGCGTTGTCGCTGCCTTCCGGCGCAATTATGCGGCCCTGAGAGTCCAGCTCTACGCTGTGCTTCGCCAGCCACTCCATGCTGTGAGGACGGAAACCAAACGCCATCACCACGGCGTCAGCCGGGATCACGTGTTCAGAACCGGCCACGATCTCCGCGCGACGACGGCCTTTCGCATCCGGCGCGCCCATCTCCGTGCGCGCCATCTTCACGCCGCTCACTCTACCGTTGGCATTCACCTCAATACCCAGAGGCTGGATGTTGAACTGGAACTCCACGCCCTCTTCACGCGCGTTTTTCACTTCGCGCTTAGAGCCCGGCATGTTCTCTTCGTCACGACGGTAAGCACAGATGACGTGCGCCGCGTTCTGACGAATGGAGGTACGCACGCAGTCCATCGCGGTATCACCGCCGCCCAGCACCACCACGCGTTTGCCTTCCATGCTGACGAACGGCTCATCGGCGGTCTCACCGTAGCCCATGATCTGCCTGGTGTTGGCAATCAGGAACGGCAGCGCGTCGTACACGCCCGGCGCATCTTCGTTCTCCAGACCACCGCGCATGGACTGATAAGTACCCACGCCCAGGAACACGGCGTCGTAATCCTTCAGCAGGTCGTCGAGCTGCACGTCACGGCCCACTTCCACGTTCAGTTTGAACTCAATGCCCATGCCGGTGAAGATTTCGCGGCGGCGGGTCATCACCTCTTTCTCCAGCTTGAAGGCCGGGATACCGAAGGTCAGCAGGCCGCCAATCTCCGGGTGGCGATCAAAGACCACCGCTTTCACGCCGTTACGGGTCAGCACGTCCGCACAGGCAAGGCCTGCCGGGCCCGCGCCGATAATCGCCACGCGCTTGTCGGTTTGACGCACGCCGGTCATATCCGGACGCCAGCCCATTTCGAACGCTTTATCGTTGATATAGCGTTCGATGTTGCCGATGGTCACCGCGCCAAACTCGTCGTTCAGCGTACAGGAGCCTTCACACAGACGATCCTGAGGGCACACGCGGCCGCACACTTCCGGCAGGGTGTTGGTCTGATGAGACAGCTCGGCGGCTTCAAAAATACGCCCTTCGTTGGCCAGCTTCAGCCAGTTCGGGATGTAGTTATGGACCGGACACTTCCATTCGCAGTAAGGGTTACCGCAGGACAGGCAGCGGTCTGCCTGTGCTTTGGCCTGGCCTTCTGAAAACGGCTCGTAGATTTCAACAAATTCAATTTTACGGATCTTCAGCGGTTTCTTTGGCGGATCAACACGCTGAAGGTCGATAAACTGGTAAACGTTCTGGCTCATCTGAATTCCTTACTGCGCCTGCACGCGCAGCTCTGCTGCGCTACGACTACGGTGACCCAACAGGGCTTTAACATCGCTGGACTTCGGCTTAACCAGCGCAAATTTCGCAGAGAACGCCGGCCAGTTGGCCAGGATCTCTTCGCCGCGCGAAGAACCGGTATGCTGCACGTGTTCGGTAATTAAGCCGCGCAGGTGTTCTTCGTGGATGGCCAGCGTATCAACGTCCAGCACTTCCACCAGTTCCGGGTTCACGCGTTTGCGGAACTCACCGTCTTCATCCAGGACGTAGGCAAAACCGCCCGTCATGCCCGCGCCAAAGTTCACGCCGGTTTTACCCAGGACGCACACAATTCCGCCCGTCATGTATTCACAGCCGTTATCGCCGATGCCTTCCACCACGGTGATGGCACCGGAGTTACGCACCGCAAAACGCTCGCCCGCACGGCCCGCGGCAAACAGACGACCGCCGGTTGCACCGTACAGACAGGTATTGCCGATGATGCTTGCTTCATGGCTGCGGAAGGCTGAACCAACCGGAGGACGCACCGCCAGCAGACCGCCCGCCATGCCTTTTCCGACGTAGTCGTTGGCATCACCGGTCAGGTATAACTCAACGCCGCCCGCGTTCCACACACCGAAGCTCTGACCCGCGGTACCGCTGAAGTGCGCGGTAATCGGATCCGACGCCAGGCCCTGGTCACCGTGCGTTTGCGCGATGTAACCGGAGAGGGATGCACCCACGGAACGATCGGTGTTGCGGATATCAAACCAGAACGTTTTGCTCTGCTTCTCATCCACGTACGGCTTCGCCTGTTGCAGCAGCTGCGCGTTCAGCACGCCGTTGTCGAACGGCGGGTTGTTCTCGGTGCAGTAAACCGCTTTGCCAGGATGCGGCTGAGCGGTTTCCAGCAGCTTAGACAGCTCCAGCTTCTGCTGCTTGGCCGTGAAGCCCTCAAGCTCTTTCAGCAGGTCGGTACGGCCAATCAGATCCACCAGACGCTTCACGCCCAGCTGCGCCATCAGCTCGCGGGTTTCACGGGCGATGAAGTCAAAGTAGTTAGTCACTTTGAACGGGAGGCCGTGATAGTGATTCTTACGCAGCTTTTCGTCCTGGGTAGCAACGCCCGTTGCGCAGTTATTCAGGTGGCAAATACGCAGGTATTTACAGCCGAGCGCAACCATCGGGCCGGTACCGAAGCCGAAGCTTTCCGCACCCAGAATCGCCGCTTTGATGATGTCGAGGCCGGTTTTCAGCCCGCCGTCTACCTGCAAACGGATTTTGTGACGCAGGCCGTTGGCGACCAGCGCCTGCTGGGTTTCCACCAGGCCAAGCTCCCACGGACAACCCGCGTATTTTACGGAGGAGAGCGGGCTTGCGCCGGTGCCGCCGTCGTAGCCGGCGATGGTGATCAGATCCGCATAGGCTTTCGCCACGCCGGTGGCGATGGTGCCAACGCCCGGCTCGGAAACCAGCTTCACGGAGATCATCGCTTTCGGGTTGACCTGTTTCAGGTCGAAAATCAGCTGCGCCAGATCCTCGATAGAGTAAATATCGTGGTGCGGCGGCGGGGAGATCAGCGTCACGCCCGGCACCGAGTAGCGAAGCTTAGCGATGTACGGGGTGACTTTATCACCCGGCAGCTGACCGCCTTCACCCGGTTTTGCCCCCTGCGCGACCTTAATCTGGATCACGTCGGCGTTAACCAGGTACGCAGGCGTTACGCCGAAACGGCCGGACGCTACCTGCTTGATACGGGACACTTTATTGGTGCCGTAACGGGCAGGATCTTCACCGCCTTCGCCGGAGTTGGAGTTGCCGCCGATGCTGTTCATGGCTTCCGCCAGCGCTTCGTGGGCTTCCGGGCTCAGCGCGCCGATGGACATCGCCGCGGTATCGAAACGTTTGAACAGCTCAGATGCGGGTTCAACCTCGTCAATGCTGACCGCTTCCTCACCCGGATTGAGGGCAATGAGATCGCGCAGCGTCGCCGCCGGACGGTTGTTCACCAGCTCAGCATACTGCTGATAATCGCTGTACTCGCCGCTTTGCACCGCCTGTTGCAGTGTGCGCACCACGTCCGGGTTATAAGCGTGATACTCACCCCCGTGAACGTATTTCAGCAGACCGCCCTGTTCCAGCGGCTTACGTGCCAGCCAGGCGCGTTTCGACAGGTTCACCAGATCCTGCTGGAAGTCAGCAAAGCCTGCGCCACCGATACGGCTGATCACGCCCTGGAAGCAGAGGTTGGCAACGTCGTCATGCAGACCGACCGCTTCAAACAGCTTCGAGCAGCGGTAAGAGGCGATGGTCGAGATGCCCATTTTGGACATGATCTTGTACAGACCTTTATTGATGCCGTTACGGTAGTTCAGCATCACAGCACGGTAGTCTTTGTCGATCGCGCGGGTATCCACCAGGCGGGCCAGCGTTTCGTAGGCCAGATACGGGTAGATCGCCGTGGCGCCAAAGCCTAACAGCACCGCAAAGTGGTGCGGGTCGCGCGCGCTCGCAGTTTCAACGATGATGTTGGCATCGCAGCGCAGGCTCTTGTCCACCAGACGCGTCTGGATAGCCCCCACCGCCATGGGTGCAGGTACCGGCAGACGGTTTTTCGCGATGTTGCGGTCAGACAGCACCAGCAGAACGGTGCCGTTACGCACCATCTGCTCGGCTTTGTCGCACAGCGCGTTCACCGTCTCTTCGAGGCTCGTTTCGGTCACGTCGAAGGTGATATCGAGCGTGTCGGCGCGATAGTGCTCCTCGGTCATGGTGGTGAGCTGTTTGAAATCGGAGTACAGCAGGATCGGTGATTTAAAGGTCAGACGGTGCGCCTGGCCTTCGGCTTCACAGAATACGTTCATCTCACGGCCGATGCTGGTGGCCAGCGACATGACGTGGGCTTCGCGCAGCGGATCGATTGGCGGGTTGGTGACTTGCGCAAACTGCTGACGGAAATAGTCGTAAATAATGCGTGGCTGGCTGGAGAGCACAGCAAACGGGGTATCGTCACCCATTGAGCCGACCGCTTCCTGGCCGTTTTCGCCGAGCACGCGAATAACCGAGTCCAGCTCTTCCGCGCTGTAGTTAAACTGCTTCTGGAAGCTCGCGAGGGTGTCATCGTCCAGCTCGCGGCTACCCACTTCTTCGTCCGACAGATCTTCAAACGGCACCAGACGACGCACGTTTTTCTCCATCCACTCTTTGTACGGATGGCGGCTCTTCAGATCGTTGTCGGTTTCAGCAGAGTGCAGAATACGCCCACCGCGGGTGTCGATCACCATCAGCTCACCCGGTCCGACGCGGCCTTTCTCGACCACTTCGTCTGGCTGGTAATCCCAGATACCCACTTCAGAGGCACAGGTGATGAGCTTGTCTTTGGTAATGACATAGCGCGCCGGACGCAGACCGTTACGGTCCAGGTTACAGGCGGCAAAACGTCCGTCGGACATAACGATGCCTGCCGGGCCATCCCACGGCTCCATGTGCATGGAGTTAAAGTCAAAGAACGCGCGCAGCTCAGGGTCCATATCCGGGTTGTTCTGCCAGGCCGGCGGTACAAGCAGACGCATGGCGCGCACGATATCCATCCCGCCCGCCAGCAGCAGTTCCAGCATGTTATCCATTGAGCTGGAGTCCGAGCCGGTTTCGTTCACGAACGGCGCGGCATCGTGCAGGTCCGGGATCAGCGGGGTCTGGAACTTATAGGTACGGGCGCGGGCCCACTGGCGGTTACCGGTGATGGTGTTGATCTCACCGTTGTGCGCCAGGTAGCGGAACGGCTGAGCCAGCGGCCAGCGTGGAACGGTGTTGGTGGAGAAGCGCTGGTGGAACAGGCAAATGGCCGATTCCAGACGCAGATCCGCCAGGTCCAGGTAGAAGCGCGGCAGGTCAGCCGGCATGCACAGACCTTTATAGATGTTCACCAGGTTAGAGAGGCTACAGACGTAGAACTCTTTATCGTCCTGAAGACGTTTTTCAATGCGGCGGCGGGCAATAAACAGACGGCGTTCCATATCACGCGGACGCCAGCCCGCAGGCGCGTTGACGAAAATCTGTTCAATACGAGGCAGCGAGGAGAGGGCGATTTCACCGAGCACCCCTTCGTTGGTTGGCACATCGCGCCAGCCGACAATCGACAGGGTTTCACGCTGAAGTTCTTCTTCAACGATGCGGCGTGACGCGGCAGCTTTTTCAGGATCCTGATTCAGGAACAGCATACCGACAGCGTAGTTTTTGGCTAAACGCCAGCCGCGCTCTTCCGCCACGATGCGGAAGAAACGATCCGGTTTTTGCAGCAGCAGACCGCAACCGTCGCCGGTTTTACCATCGGCAAGGATGGCGCCACGGTGCTGCATACGGGCCAGTGCGTGAATAGCAGTACGCACTACCTTGTGGCTAGGTTCGCCTTCTATGTGGGCGATCAGGCCGAAACCACAGTTATCCTTCTCAAGGGATTTATCGTACAACATATCAGTGAACCTCCCCAGGCTCGTCGGGCTTCCCACTGAACTTTACCGTGGCGCACAGGCGCAGAAAGAGCATGGCGACGGGGTTAGCGTTTCATACGCGGACCTCGCATTCGCCCTCTTTTTCATCCTTTCGCGCAGGTAAACAAGTTTGAGGACTTGCTTCAGAGGGAATCTCAATTACTGCATAAATATGATGAGCAGGCCGCTCATCCAGAAAGCTTCCAGCGGATTTCCAACTTATCGGGAATTGGTACACAGGTCAAATGGCAATCTTATTTATACAAAAATGTGCTAAAGAGTGGTCATATTGTTGTTTTTATTGATGATTTCACTATTTTTACAACCACTTAAAGCGCCGGGAAGGTGCAGGGGAGTGTGATCTGACTCACTATATGAAAGCGGTATTATCAATGCAGCGTGCTGAAATGCAGATTTATAGCAGAATAATAATCTGGGGTGGCATTCAAACCCGCATAAAATCACTGTTTTTCAGACCTGGCGCTATAAATGAAAAAAACCATCAGAACATAAGGAAAAGTAATTACGTGCAGGGTGAATGAAATCTCGGTAATCGTGATTATTTATTCAAATAGATAAAGGCCGTCCAGGGCGATTGATCCAGGTCATCGCCGACAGAGGCTAAAAATGGCAGGCTTGTCCCCTTTCTTCGGGACGGTCTATCAGATTATGCAGTTACAGAAATTAGTCAATATGTTTGGTGGGGATCTTTTGCAGCGCTACGGACAAAAGGTTCACAAACTGACGCTGCACGGCGGCTTTAGCTGTCCGAACCGCGATGGCACCATCGGGCGTGGTGGCTGCACCTTCTGTAACGTGGCCTCGTTTGCTGATGAAGCTCAACAGCATAAATCTATCGCTGAACAGCTCGCCCATCAGGCGAGTCTGGTGAACCGCGCGAAGCAATATCTGGCCTATTTCCAGGCCTACACCAGCACGTGGGCGGAGGTGCAGGTGCTGCGCGCTATGTATCAACAGGCGGTTGCTCAAGCGAACATTGTCGGGCTGTGCGTGGGGACGCGTCCGGACTGCGTGCCGGACGCCGTGCTGGATTTACTTAGCGAGTACAAAGAGAAGGGCTACGAGATCTGGCTGGAGCTGGGCTTGCAGACCGCGCACGACAAAACCCTGCACCGTATCAATCGCGGGCATGATTTTGCCTGCTACCAGCGCACCACGCGTCTCGCCCGCGAGCGTGGATTAAAAGTCTGCTCGCATCTGATTGTCGGCTTGCCGGGAGAAGGGCAGCAGCATGGTCTTGAAACGCTGGAAAAAGTCGTCGAGACCGGCGTG
This sequence comes from Enterobacter cloacae complex sp. P29RS, assembly GCF_014893445.1. Taxonomy (NCBI): domain Bacteria; kingdom Pseudomonadati; phylum Pseudomonadota; class Gammaproteobacteria; order Enterobacterales; family Enterobacteriaceae; genus Enterobacter; species Enterobacter cloacae complex sp. P29RS. The sequence goes on from NZ_JADBPZ010000027.1 coordinate 19,214, forward strand.
GACGGCATTAAGCTGCACCCGCTGCATATTGTTACGGGAAGCATTATGGCGAAAGCCTGGGAAGCGGGGCGGTTAAGTGGTATCGAACTCGACGACTATACGGTGACGGCGGGGGAGATGATTCGCCACACGCCGCCGGAGATTGTTTACCACCGCATCTCGGCAAGCGCCCGCCGCCCAACGCTTCTGGCACCGCTCTGGTGTGAGAACCGCTGGACGGGGATGCTGGAAATCGACCGCTATCTACAGGAGAACGGCGTACAGGGGTCGGCGCTTGGCCGCCCGTGGGTTCCACCGCTACCGGCGACGGCCGCCTAACAGACTTCCCAGCATGCCGCGCACTATCTGGTTGGTAATCTGACGCGTCGCGCTTTTTGCCATGGTCTGCACCACGCCATCGCGTTTGCCGCCGCGCGGCCCGGTGCTGCCGAACAGAATATCTTTCAGCCCGCCGAGAATGCCGTCGTCCACGGCTACAGATTGCCCTTTGGCGGCAGGCGCATTCTGCGATTCGGCAGTCGCCTGCACCCCTTTTTGCAGCATCTCGAACGCGGATTCGCGATCCACCTCGTCTTCATACTTCCCGTACACCGGGGAGTGGTTGATCAGGCCGTTGCGTTCATCGTCCGTTACTGGCCCCATGCGCGAGCAGGGCGCAATCACCATCGCGCGCTCGACAACTGTCGGGCTGCCTTTTGCATCGAGGAACGAAATCAGCGCTTCACCGGTGCCCAGCGCCTGAATGGCGGTTTCGGTATCAAAGGCCGGATTGGCACGCATGGTTTGCGCCGCGGCTTTCACCGCTTTTTGATCTTTCGGCGTAAAGGCGCGCAGGGCGTGCTGCACGCGGTTACCCAGTTGCCCCAGTACGTTGTCCGGAATATCCGACGGGTTTTGCGACACAAACCAGACCCCGACGCCTTTGGAGCGGATCAGGCGGATAACCTGTTCAATTTTATCCAGCAGCACCTGCGGCGCGTCGTTAAACAACAGGTGCGCTTCGTCAAAGAAGAACACCAGTTTGGGTTTTTCCAGATCGCCTGCTTCCGGCAGTTGTTCGTAGAGTTCAGAGAGCATCCACAGCAGGCTGGCGGCGTAGAGCTTCGGCATCTGGTAGAGCTTCTCTGCGCTCAGAATGTTGATGATGCCTTTGCCGCTGCTGTCGGTGCGCATCCAGTCTTTGATATCCAGCATTGGCTCGCCGAAGAAATGCTCGGCGCCCTGTTGCTCCAGCGTCAGGAGCCCGCGCTGAATGGCGCCCACCGAGGCGCTGCTGATATTGCCGTACTGGTTCTGGAAGGATTTGGCGTTATCGCCAATGTACTGGGTGATGGCGCGCAGATCTTTGAAGTCGAGCAGCAGTAAGCCCTGATCGTCGGCGATACGGAAAATAATGTTCAGCACCCCGGACTGCACGTCGTTAAGATTAAGCAGACGGGCCAGCAGCAAAGGGCCGAGGTCGGAGACGGTGGCGCGCACCGGATGCCCTTTTTCGCCGAAGATATCCCAGACCACCACTGGATTACCGTGCGGCGTCCAGTCCGTGATGCCGATATTTTTCAGGCGCTCGAGCAGTTTTTCTGACGCCGTGCCTTCCTGAGCCACCCCGGTTAAATCGCCCTTCACGTCAGCCATAAAAACCGGCACGCCAGCCTCGGACAACGACTCAGCCAGCTTTTGCAGGGTGACGGTTTTTCCCGTCCCGGTCGCGCCGGTGATCAGGCCATGACGGTTCGCCATCGCGGGCAGTAAAAACAGCTCTTTTTCCAGCGTCCTGGCGATTAACAATGGTGTACTCATGATGCACGTCCTCTCGTAGTCCTGGGTGGAGTATAGGCAACCTGACGGCAAAACGTCTGCGTAAATTCCTCACTTTGCGGCGCATTATCCAGTGCGGACTATGCTTTTGCATACGGTAAACAAAATTTTGGGAAACTATGTCCAGATTCTTTTTTAACGACCGCAAACAGCTTGTCAACGATGCCATTGAAGGCATACTTCTCTCCGCGCCGCACGGTAATCTCGTCAAACTGGATATCGATCCGGCCATCCGCGTGGTGGCACGCGGCGACTGGGATAAAAGCCGCGTGGCGGTGATCTCCGGTGGCGGCTCCGGCCATGAACCGGCACATGCCGGGTTCGTCGGTAAAGGCATGCTTACCGCAGCGGTGTGTGGCGATTTGTTCGCCTCCCCAAGCGTGGATGCGGTCCTCAATGCCATTGTGGCGGTGACGGGCGATCGTGGCTGCCTGCTAATTGTGAAAAACTACACCGGCGACCGGCTTAACTTTGGCCTGGCAGCGGAAAAAGCCAAACGCTACGGCCTGAAGGTGGAGATGGTTATCGTCGCGGATGATATTGCCCTGCCGGATAACAAGCAGCCGCGTGGTATCGCGGGAACGGCGCTGGTGCATAAGATTGCGGGATATGCGGCAGAGCAGGGGAAATCGCTAAACGACGTGCGGGATATAGCGCAACAGGCCTGCGATAACCTCTGGAGCCTGGGCGTGGCGATGCAAACGTGCAACCTGCCGGGCAGCGATGATGAAGAGGGGCGCATAAAACAAGGCCATGTCGAGCTGGGTTTGGGCATTCACGGCGAGCCGGGAGCTTCCGTCGTGGATACGCAAAACAGCAAAGCCATTATCGACACGCTGGTGACGCCGTTACGCGCGCAGGCGGGGGACGGGCGCTTTGCGGTGCTGATCAACAACCTCGGCGGCGTGTCAGCGCTGGAGATGGCTCTGCTCACCAAAGAGCTGGCGCATTCGGCGCTGAAAGAGAACATTGCGTATCTGATTGGCCCGGCGCCGCTGGTGAGTGCGCTGGATATGAAAGGGTTTTCGCTAACGCTGCTGAAGCTCAACGATTTCTTCGAGAAGGCGATTCACGCCGAGGTCGAGACGCTGGGCTGGCAGAAGCCCGTCGCGTTCGCGCCCCTGCGTACCGTCCCCCATAGCGCCCTTCGTGACCGCGTGGAATATACCCCATCGGACAATCCGCAGGTGAGCGAGGCCGTCGCTTCGGTAACGAAGACATTGATCCAGCTGGAAAACCGCCTCAACGCGCTGGATGCTAAAGTAGGCGATGGCGATACGGGCTCCACCTTTGCGCAAGGGGCGCGGGATATTGCGCAGCGACTTGAGGAGAACAACCTGCCCCTTAACGACGTGCCGACATTACTCCTGCTGGTGGGGGAGCGGCTGGCTACGGTAATGGGCGGGTCGAGCGGGGTGCTGATGTCGATCTTCTTCACGGCGGCAGGACAAAAGCTTCACGATGGACAGCCGCTACCAGAAGCATTGTTGAGCGGACTGGCGCAGATGAAGCAGTATGGCGGTGCAGATCTCGGCGATCGTACGCTGATCGATGCCCTGCAACCGGCGCTGGAGGCATTAAGGGATGGCGATCTGCGGACGGCGGCGCAGGCTGCGCAGCAGGGTGCCGAAGCAACGGCGAAAATGGCGAAAGCCGGCGCGGGACGCTCGTCGTATGTCAATAAAGAGAGCCTGGATGGGGTGATGGATCCGGGAGCGGTCGCGGTGGCAGAAGTACTTAACGTATTGGCGCGGCAGTGAAAGTAGGCCGGGTCAGGCGAAGCCGCCACCCGGCAAACTCACATCAGAAATCCGCTTTCAACACTACGCGGTAGCGGGCTTTACCGTCACGCACGTGCTGGATCGCTTCGTTGATTTTTGACATCGGGTACAGCTCGGTGGTGGGTGCCACTTTTGTGCGTCCGGCAAACTTCATCAGCTTGCGTAACTCATATGGCGTGCCGGTAGCAGATCCGGATACGCTGCGATCGCCGCCGATCAGGGTAAACGCCGGAACCGGCAGCGGCTTCATCACCGCACCCACGGTGTGGAAGTTACCACCGTAGGCCAGGGCCTCAAAGTACGGCTGCCAGTCGAGATCGACGTTGACGGTGTTGATGATCAGGTCAAACTGACCTGCCAGAGCGGTGAGCGCCTCGGGATCGCGACTGTTCACCACTTTATCCGCACCCATCGCCAGCACTTCCTGCTCTTTCGCCGGGTTAGAGCTGAACGCCGTCACTTCACAGCCCATCGCGTGCAGCAGTTTGATGGCAATATGCCCCAGCCCGCCAATACCGATCACGCCCACGCGGCTGGTGGCAGTTACGTGATGCATCAGCAGCGGTTTAAATACGGTGATACCGCCACACAGCAGCGGACCTGCTGATTCAATATCAATGCTGTCCGGCAGCGGGATAACCCATTGCCAGTCGGCGCGTAGTTTATCGGCGAAACCACCCTTGTTCAGGATGGTCGGCGTAGCGCCCTCAAGGCAGTTGATCTGGTTACCGCTAATACAGGCGTCGCAGTGGCCGCAGCTGCGTGCCGTCCAGCCGATACCCACGCGCTGGCCCACTTTCAGCCCTTTGTCCTGCGCGGCGCTGCCGAGCGCCACGACGCGGCCAATGACTTCGTGCCCGGCAACCAGCGGATAGCTGGAAAAGCCCCATTCATTGTCGATCATCGAGAGGTCTGAATGGCAGATCCCGCAGTAATCCACCTGTACTTCGACGTCTTCCGCTTTTAGTTCGCCCGCATCGTACTCGTACAGCTCAAGTTCTGCACCCGCCTGCGGTGCGGCGTAGCTTTTTATCTTCGACATCGCGTTTCCCCTGTTTTGGTGTGAACTGTGAGTGTAGAGCATTCAGTTTACAGACGCTTAACAGAAGACGGCAGGAACAAAACTTACAGACTTTTCAGCATCCTGACTTCGCAGTCCACGTGGCCCGTGCAGCCCAGTGGCGCATCGATATGCTCAAAGCCCAGATGTTCATACAGGCCAATGGCCTCTTTAAGGAAAGCGGTGGTTTCAAGGTAGCAACGTTTAAAGCCCTGTGAGCGTGCATGTTCCAGGGCGACCAGCGCCAGCTTTTTCGCCAGGCCTTGTCCGCGTATCGTTGGCAGGAAATACATTTTCTGGAGTTCACAGATATCCGGCTCGCTGCAGAGCAGGGGGGCAATGCCGCCGCCGCCCACGACCTGGCCGTCCTGCTCGATGACCCAATAGGCATGGCCCGGCTGGTTGTACAGCTGAAAAAGTTCGTCCAGATTGGGATCGGCCACGGTGTAGCCTTTGTCGGCGGTCAGGCCATATTCGGCCGATACCGTGCGGATAACGGCGGCGATAGCCGGGTTGTCCTGCTCAGTGATCCGACGCATTGTCGTCGCGACGGGGGTAATCACGCTCATAGCATTACTCATGACAAAAATTGACACACAACTGCTGTTAATAGCACCGCAGAAAGGGGAGTGCAAGCGAGGAGTTTTCAGGAAGGATACCCCTTACGCCCTGAAGCGTAAGGGGTAAAAGCATTACAGGGCTGCGATAACCGCCTGCTGCTCGATCAGTTTGGTCTTCGCATCGGCGAAGGCAACCAGACGCTCACGCTCTTTGGCGATGACCGCTTCCGGCGCGCGGGCCACAAAGCCTTCGTTCGCCAGTTTGCTTTCGATTTTGCCGATTTCCACGTCGACTTTCGCCACTTCTTTCGCCAGACGAGCCAGCTCAGCGTCTTTGTCGATCAGGCCCGCCATCGGGATCAACAGCTCCGCGCCGTCGATAATTTTGGTCACGGAAACCGGACCTTTATCATCGGCAGGCAGCACGGTGATGCTTTCCAGACGCGCCATGGTTTTCAGGAAGGTGTTGTTCTCGGTGACGCGACGAACGGCAGCTTCGCTGCAACCGCGCAGCAGCAGCTCCAGTGGTTTACCCGGAGCGATATTCATTTCTGCACGAATGTTACGTACCGCAACGATCGCCTGTTTCAGCCACTCGGTATCCGCAGACGCGGCTTCATCCACTTTCGCGGCATCGAATGCCGGGAACGGCTGGAGCATGATGGTATCGGCGTTAATACCGGCAATCACCTTCACGCGCTGCCAGATGGTTTCGGTGATGAACGGAATGATCGGGTGCGCAAGGCGCAGCAGACCTTCCAGGACGGTAATCAGCGTATTACGCGTACCGCGCAGCTCCGCCTCAGTGCCGCCGTTCATGACCGGCTTCGCCAGCTCCAGATACCAGTCACAGAACTGGTTCCAGGTGAATTCGTACAGGATGCCTGCCGCGATGTCGAAGCGGTAGCTGTCCAGCGCGTCGCGGAACGCTTTCACCGTCTGGTTAAATTCCGCCAGGATCCAGCGGTCTGCCAGAGACAGGGTCATTTCGCCGCCGTTAAAGCCGCAATCCTGATCTTCGGTGTTCATCAGCACGAAGCGGCTGGCGTTCCACAGCTTGTTACAGAAGTTACGGTAACCTTCGAGACGCTTCATATCCCAGTTGATGTCACGACCGGTGGAGGCCAGCGCCGCCAGGGTGAAGCGCAGGGCGTCGGTACCGTGAGATTCGATCCCGTTCGGGAACTGCTTCTCGGTACGCTTGCGGATTTTCTCCGCCAGCTGCGGCTGCATCATGTTGCCGGTACGTTTTTCCAGCAGCTCTTCCAGAGAGATACCATCAACCATGTCCAGCGGGTCGATAACGTTACCCTTGGATTTGGACATCTTCTGGCCTTCGTCGTCGCGGATCAGGCCGGTCATGTAAACGGTATGGAACGGAACCTGCGGCTTGCCATCTTCGTCTTTGATGAAGTGCATGGTCATCATGATCATGCGGGCGATCCAGAAGAAGATGATGTCGAAGCCGGAGACCATCACGCTGGTTGGGTGGAACTGACGCAGCGCGTCGGTGTTTTCCGGCCAGCCGAGGGTCGAGAAGGTCCACAGCGCGGAAGAGAACCAGGTATCCAGCACGTCTTCGTCCTGGCGCAGCGCAACGTCAGCGCCCAGGTTGTTTTCCTGACGCACTTCCTCTTCGGTGCGGCCAACGTAGACGTTGCCTTCATTGTCGTACCACGCCGGGATACGGTGACCCCACCACAGCTGACGGGAGATACACCAGTCCTGAATATCGCGCATCCAGGAGAAGTACATGTTTTCGTACTGCTTCGGCACGAACTGAATGCTGCCGTTCTCAACCGCTTCCACAGCCGGTTTCGCCAGCACGTCGGCACGCACGTACCACTGGTCGGTCAGCATTGGCTCGATAACCACGCCGCCACGGTCGCCGTACGGCACGGTCAGATCGTGAGGTTTAATCTCTTCCAGCAGGCCGAGCGCGTCCACGGCGGCTACGACGGCTTTACGCGCGGCAAAGCGCTCCAGCTTCTGGAACTCAGCCGGGATGTCGCTGGAATAAACGTCGGATTCGTTGCCTTTGGTGTCGTACACTTCTGCGCTTTCGCGGATATCGCCGTCGAAGGTCAGAATGTTGATCATCGGAAGTTGATGACGACGACCGACTTCATAGTCGTTAAAGTCGTGCGCCGGGGTAATTTTCACGCAGCCGGTGCCTTTTTCCATGTCGGCGTGTTCGTCGCCCACAATCGGAATACGGCGGTTCACCAGCGGCAGCACCACAAATTTGCCGATCAGATCTTTATAGCGCGGATCTTCCGGGTTAACGGCCACGCCGGTATCGCCCAGCAGGGTTTCCGGACGGGTGGTCGCCACCACCAGGTAATCTTTACCGTCTGCGGTTTTTGCACCGTCGGCCAGCGGATAGCGGATGTGCCACATGGAGCCTTTAGACTCGCGGTTTTCCACTTCCAGGTCAGAGATGGCGGTACGCAGTTTCGGGTCCCAGTTGACCAGGCGTTTGCCACGGTAAATCAGGTCTTCTTTGTACAGGCGCACGAAGACTTCTTTCACGGCGTTGGACAGGCCTTCGTCCATGGTGAAGCGCTCACGCTCCCAGTCCACGGAGTTGCCGAGACGGCGCATCTGACGGGTAATAGTGCCGCCGGATTCCGCTTTCCACTGCCAGATTTTGTCGATAAACGCGTCGCGACCGTAGTCGTGGCGGGTTTTACCCTCTTCAGCGGCAATTTTACGCTCAACCACCATCTGGGTCGCGATACCCGCGTGGTCAGTCCCCGCCTGCCACAGGGTGTTTTTACCCTGCATACGCTGGTAGCGGATCATGGTATCCATGATGGTCTGCTGGAAAGCATGCCCCATATGCAAACTGCCGGTGACGTTCGGCGGCGGGATCATGATGCAGAAGGACTCTTTGCTTTCGTCGCCGTTAGGCTTGAAATAGCCCTGCTGTTCCCAGTGCTCGTAAAGCGGCTGTTCGATATCGCGTGGGTTATATGTCTTTTCCATTATTTCCAGGTTGCCGTATTCAGGTTAAAACCGGCCAGGCGGTACGCTTTGTAGCGTTCGCGCGCCAGCTGTTTCAAAGATTCTTCGTAAGGGACAAAGTCTACCACTTCTGTGAAAGCGGTGGCAAAATCTGCAAAGTCTGTCCGCAGGCTAATGAGAATATCGCGCGCGCTACTGTTGCGTTTTTGCGGCCAGGCAATTTCGACCGGTGCACCGCCGCGTGGACCTTCGCCCGACAGGTTATGCGGAACAAAACTCTCCGGCGGGCGCGCCCATAGCGCTTCATCCAGACGAATCGCCTGCTGCTCATCTTCACAGGCAATCAGGACGCGTTTACCTGCGCGCCAACGTTCTGCGGCAATTTCACACACCAGTTGTTCAACGGCGCTAAGGCCATCCTGATGGGTGTCATTGTCCAGAAGGTAGAACGTTGCATTCTTCATATATGGGGTTTCTTGTCGTGGATTTAAATGCAAAGCCGGGTGGCGCTACGCTTACCCGACCTACGGTTGAGTGACGTTGTAGGCCGGGTAAGGCGAAGCCGCCACCCGGCGTTTTTCATCACTCGTCGCCGTTAAAACCCGCGCGATTGAGCAGGAACTGCGACAGCAGGGCCACCGGACGTCCGGTCGCGCCTTTGGCTTTACCGGAGCGCCATGCGGTCCCCGCGATGTCCAGGTGCGCCCAGTTGTACTTGCGGGTGAAGCGCGCCAGGAAGCAGCCTGCGGTAATTGCGCCGCCAGGACGGCCACCAATGTTCGCCATGTCCGCGAAGTTAGACTCCAGCTGTTCCTGGAACTCGTCCCCCAGCGGCAGACGCCACGCGCGGTCGCCAGCCTGTTCGGACGCGCCGATCAGCTCATGCGCCAGCGGATTGTGGTTCGACATCAGGCCGGTGATGTGATGCCCCAGCGCAATCACGCAGGCGCCGGTCAGGGTAGCTACGTCGATAACCGCTTCAGGTTCGAAACGCTCAACGTAGGTCAGCACGTCGCACAGCACCAGACGGCCTTCGGCGTCGGTGTTCAGCACTTCAACGGTCTGGCCGGACATGGTAGTCAGCACATCACCCGGGCGATAAGCGCGGCCGCCAGGCATGTTTTCGCAGCCCGCCAGCACGCCGATCACGTTGATGGGCAACTGAAGTTCCGCGACCATGCGCATGACGCCGTAAACCGCCGCCGCGCCACACATGTCGTACTTCATCTCATCCATGCCTTCTGAAGGCTTGATGGAGATACCGCCGGAGTCGAAGGTCAGCCCTTTGCCAACGAGCACGATCGGACGCGCGTCTTCAGACGGATTGCCTTTGTATTCGATGACCGACATCAGGGATTCGTTCTGGGAGCCGTTACCGACCGCCAGATAAGAGTGCATCCCCAGCTCTTTCATCTGCTGTTCGCCGATAACGCGGGTGATGACGTTCTTGCTGTAGGCGTCAGCCAGCTGGCGCGCCTGTGACGCCAGGTACGCGGCGTTACAGATGTTTGGCGGCATATTGCCAAGATCTTTTGCCGCTTTAATACCGGCAGCAATCGCCAGACCGTGCTGAATGGCGCGCTCGCCGCTGGTCAGCTCGCGACGGGTTGGCACGTTAAAGACCATTTTACGCAGCGGGCGACGCGGCTCGCTTTTGGTGGTCTTCAACTGATCAAAGCTGTAGAGGCTCTCTTTTGCGGTTTCGACGGCCTGGCGTACTTTCCAGTACGTGTTGCGGCCCTTAACGTGCAGCTCCGTGAGGAAGCAGACGGCTTCCATCGAACCAGTATCATTCAGTGTATTAATGGTTTTCTGAATAACCTGCTTGTACTGGCGCTCATCAAGCTCACGTTCTTTACCGCAGCCAATCAGCAGAATACGCTCGGACAGGACGTTTGGAACGTGGTGCAGCAACAGGGTCTGCCCTGGTTTGCCTTCCAGTTCGCCACGGCGCAGCAGGGCGCTGATATAGCCGTCGCTGATTTTATCGAGTTGCTCGGCGATCGGGGAGAGTCGGCGTGGTTCAAAGACGCCCACAACGATGCAGGCACTCCGCTGTTTCTCCGGGCTACCGCTTTTTACACTGAACTCCATGCACTACGCTCCTGAATCTTAAAGACAACGGCGGCGGCTACGGATAGAATTGAAACCTTTCGTAACTCATGTCCGCCGTTGTGGTGACTTCGTGTTAATCTTACGTTACTACGGTTTCGACACGTCAATAAATGTCATGAAGCGCGAATCCGCCGGGTTTTTTAATCTTAGCGATGATTTCGACGACTCAAGAGAATAAATGACGTTTAAGCCATGAAACAAGCTAAATTCCTGCATAAGACGAGTTTTAACGGGCGTATTTAAAGTGATAATCATAAGATATCTGGTTCGGGAGACGCTGAAGAGCCAACTGGCGATCCTCTTTATCCTCCTTCTGATCTTTTTCTGTCAGAAGCTGGTCAGGATCCTCGGCGCGGCAGTTGATGGCGAAATCCCAACGAATCTGGTGCTTTCCCTGCTCGGGCTTGGCGTGCCGGAAATGGCGCAGCTTATCCTGCCGTTAAGCCTGTTCCTTGGTCTGCTGATGACCCTGGGTAAGCTCTATACCGAAAGTGAAATCACCGTGATGCATGCCTGCGGCCTCAGTAAGGCCGTATTGGTAAAGGCAGCCATGGTGCTGGCGCTGTTTACGGGCATTGTTGCCGCGGTTAACGTCATGTGGGCGGGGCCGACCTCGTCCCGTCATCAGGATGAGGTGCTGGCGGAAGCAAAAGCTAACCCGGGGCTGGCGGCGCTGGCGCAGGGGCAGTTCCAGCAGGCGACCGACGGTAACTCCGTGCTGTTTATCGAAAGCGTCGATGGCAGCCGCTTCAATGACGTGTTTCTTGCTCAACTGCGCCCGAAAGGTAACGCGCGCCCTTCTGTGGTAGTGGCGGATTCCGGTCAGCTGGCGCAGCGTAAAGACGGCTCTCAGGTTGTCACGCTGAACAAAGGAACGCGTTTCGAAGGCACGGCTATGCTGCGTGACTTCCGTATCACCGATTTCCAGAACTACCAGGCCATCATTGGTCACCAGGCCGTCGCGCTCGATCCAACGGATACTGAGCAGATGGATATGCGCACCTTAATGAATACTGATACCGATCGTGCGCGTGCTGAACTGCACTGGCGTATCACGCTGGTATTCACCGTATTTATGATGGCGCTGATGGTAGTGCCGCTGAGCGTGGTGAACCCGCGTCAGGGCCGCGTGCTGTCGATGCTGCCAGCGATGCTGCTGTATCTGGTGTTCTTCCTGCTGCAAACCTCAATCAAGTCTAACGGCGGGAAAGGAAAAATTGACCCGATGATCTGGACCTGGGTCGTGAATGGTTTGTATCTGCTGCTGGCAGTCGGACTCAACTTGTGGGACACGGTGCCTGTGCGTCGTCTTCGTGCCCGGTTTACGCGTAAAGGAGCCATCTAATGCAGGCGTTTGGCGTACTTGACCGCTATATCGGTAAAACAATTTTTACCACCATCATGATGACCCTGTTCATGCTGGTGTCGCTCTCGGGCATTATCAAATTTGTCGACCAGCTGAAAAAAGCCGGGCAGGGGAGTTACGACGCGTTGGGCGCCGGGATGTACACCCTGCTCAGCGTACCAAAAGATGTGCAGATCTTCTTCCCGATGGCGGCCCTGCTGGGTGCGCTGCTGGGCCTGGGGATGCTGGCTCAGCGTAGCGAACTGGTGGTGATGCAGGCATCGGGCTTTACCCGTATGCAGGTTGCGCTGTCGGTGATGAAAACCGCGATCCCGCTGGTGCTGCTGACCATGGCGATCGGCGAATGGGTCGCGCCGCAGGGCGAACAGATGGCGCGTAACTACCGTGCTCAGGCGATGTACGGCGGTTCTCTGCTCTCCACGCAGCAGGGATTATGGGCGAAAGATGGCCAGAACTTCGTCTATATCGAACGCGTGAAAGGGGATGACGAGCTGGGTGGCGTGAGTATCTATGCTTTCAATAACGATCGTCGTTTGCAGTCAGTGCGTTATGCCGCCTCTGCTAAATTTGATGCAAACAACAAGCTGTGGCGGTTATCCCAGGTTGATGAATCTGACCTGACTAACCCGAAACAGATCACCGGTTCGCAGACCGTTAGCGGTACCTGGAAAACCGACCTGACGCCGGACAAGCTCGGCGTCGTGGCGCTTGACCCCGATGCGCTCTCCATCAGCGGTCTGCATAACTACGTGAAGTATCTGAAATCGAGCGGGCAGGATGCGGGGCGTTACCAGCTCAACATGTGGAGCAAAATCTTCCAGCCGCTGTCCGTGGCGGTGATGATGCTGATGGCGCTGTCGTTCATCTTTGGACCGCTACGTAGCGTGCCGATGGGGGTTCGCGTGGTAACCGGTATCAGCTTTGGTTTCGTGTTCTACGTCCTCGATCAGATTTTTGGTCCGCTGACGCTGGTGTATGGCATTCCGCCAATTATCGGCGCGCTGTTGCCGAGCGCCAGTTTCTTCCTGATCAGCCTCTGGATGCTGCTAAAACGCTCCTGATAAACCTTCTTCCTCGCTCCCGCTTGCCCGGGGGCGAGGCTAATCTCCTGTTTCACCCCGCACTTTTTCTCACAACCTTCAACGCCTCGCCGTGAATTTGAGTATTATTGAGCGATAAAGTCGTGAAGGGATCCTCTATGAAGCAAATTCGAATGCTGGCCCAGTACTACGTCGACCTGATGATGAAGCTCGGGCTGGTGCGTTTTTCCATGCTGCTGGCGCTGGCGCTGGTCGTTCTGGCCATCGTCGTGCAAATGGCCGTGACCATGGTTCTGCATGGTCAGGTCGAGAGCATCGACGTGATCCGCTCTATTTTCTTTGGCCTGCTGATCACCCCATGGGCGGTCTATTTCCTCTCCGTGGTGGTTGAGCAGCTGGAAGAGTCCCGACAGCGTTTATCGAAACTGGTGGATAAGCTGGAAGAGATGCGCGAGCGCGATCTTAAACTCAACGTTCAGCTCAAGGACAACATTGCCCAGCTGAATCAGGAAATTTCAGACCGTGAGAAGGCGGAAGCCGAGCGTCAGACCACGCTGGAGCAGCTGAAAATTGAGATGAAAGAGCGTGAGGTCACGCAGATCCAGCTTGAACAGCAATCCTCTTTCCTGCGCTCGTTCCTCGATGCGTCGCCGGATCTGGTGTTCTACCGTAATGAAGATAAAGAGTTCTCCGGCTGTAACCGGGCCATGGAATTGTTGACCGGGAAAAGCGAAAAGCAGCTGATACACCTGAAACCTCAGGATGTCTATTCCGAAGAGGCGGCGGCAAAAGTGATGGAGACGGATGAAAAGGTGTTCCGTCATAACGTCTCGTTGACCTATGAGCAGTGGCTGGACTACCCCGACGGGCGCAAGGCCTGCTTTGAAATCCGCAAAGTGCCTTATTACGACCGGGTGGGTAAACGTCATGGTCTGATGGGCTTTGGCCGTGATATCACCGAGCGTAAGCGATATCAGGATGCGCTGGAGCGCGCCAGTCGTGACAAGACCACCTTCATCTCCACCATCAGCCATGAGCTTCGTACGCCGCTAAACGGTATTGTGGGGCTGAGCCGCATTCTGCTGGATACCGACCTGACCAGCGAGCAGGAAAAATACCTCAAAACGATCCACGTTTCGGCGGTCACGCTGGGCAATATCTTCAATGATATTATCGACATGGATAAGATGGAGCGCCGTAAGGTTCAGCTCGACAACCAGCCGGTTGATTTTACCGGCTTCCTCGCGGACCTGGAGAACCTGTCAGGTTTGCAGGCCCAGCAGAAAGGACTGAGCTTCGTGATGGAACCGACGCTGCCGCTGCCGCATAAAGTGGTGACGGACGGCACGCGTCTGCGTCAGATCCTGTGGAATCTCATCAGCAACGCCGTGAAGTTTACCCAGAAGGGACAGGTTGCGGTGCGCATTCGCTATGATGAGGGGGACATGCTGCACTTTGAAGTTGAGGACTCGGGTATCGGCATTCCTCAGGATGAGCAGGATAAGATCTTCGCCATGTATTATCAGGTTAAAGACAGCCACGGCGGTAAACCGGCGACCGGCACGGGCATTGGCCTGGCGGTGTCGAAACGTCTGGCGAAAAGTATGGGTGGGGATATCACCGTTGCCAGCCAGCCGGGTAAAGGCTCCACCTTTACGCTTACCGTCCACGCCCCTGCTGTTGCTGAAGAAGTGGAAGATACGTTTGAGAACGACGATATGCCGCTTCCAGCCCTGCACGTCCTGCTGGTTGAAGATATTGAGCTGAACGTCATTGTCGCCCGGTCGGTACTGGAAAAACTCGGTAACAGCGTGGATGTCGCGATGACCGGCAAAGCCGCGCTGGAGATGTTCACGCCGGGCGAGTACGACCTGGTGCTGCTCGATATTCAGCTACCGGACATGACCGGGCTGGATATCTCCCGCGAGCTGACGCGCAAATATGCTCCTGACGAGCTGCCGCCGCTGGTTGCGTTGACCGCAAACGTGTTGAAAGATAAAAAAGAGTACCTCGAGGCAGGTATGGACGACGTGCTCAGCAAGCCGCTGGCGGTACCTGCCCTGACGGCGATGATCAAGAAGTTCTGGGATACCTGCGATGAAGAGGAGAGCACCATGACGTCTGTTGATAGCGCTAAAACCCAAACGATACTGGATACCGCCATGCTGGAGCAGTATATCGATCTGGTGGGACCCAAACTGATCACCGATGGCCTGGCCGTGTTTGAAAAAATGATGCCGGGCTATCTGAACGTGCTCGAATCCAACCTGACGGCGCGTGACCAGAAGGGCATCGTCGAAGAGGGACATAAAATCAAAGGCGCAGCTGGTTCAGTCGGGTTACGCCATCTCCAGCAGCTGGGCCAACAGATTCAGTCGCCTGATTTACCTGCCTGGGAAGATAACGTAGGTGATTGGGTTGAAGAGATGAAACAAGAGTGGCAAAACGATGTGGCAGTGCTGAAAGCCTGGGTAGAATCCCGAAAAAAATGACCCCGGCTATACCGGGGTGCGCGAATACTGCGCCAACACCAGGGAAATCGTGGCTGCGCCTGATTTTTATGGGTTGTTTTCGCATGGACGCCGCCTGAAAATTAAGGCCGCACGCAGATAAGATAGCAAATCTTAAACAGTTTGTTACATGAATCAGTGAAATGTGTGAAGCATAGCGTTTTAATCAGAATTTTTAATGTGCTTCAGCGAGTTGCATAGAAGGATCGTCAGAATGAAGAAAGTGGGTGTCGTGCTGAGCGGATGTGGCGTTTACGATGGTTCAGAGATACATGAAACCGTATTAACGCTGCTGGCATTATCGCGCCAGGGGGCCGACGTTATCTGCTTCGCTCCGGATAAAACGCAGGCAGACGTGGTTAATCATCTTACCGGCGAGCCAATGGCGGAAAGCCGTAACGTGCTGATTGAAGCGGCACGTATTGTGCGCGGGGATATTCATCCGCTGGCACAGGCCGATGCGGCTGAGCTAGATGCGCTCATCGTGCCGGGCGGCTTTGGCGCGGCGAAAAACCTGAGCACGTTTGCAACGCAAGGCGCGGCGTGTCAGGTCGAGCCCGACTTAAAAGCGCTATCGCTGGCGATGCATGCGGCAGGTAAGCCGCAGGGCTTTATCTGCATTGCGCCAGCCATGCTGCCGAAGATTTTTGATTTCCCGCTGCGGCTCACGATCGGAACCGACATTGATACTGCTGAAATTGTCGAAGATATGGGCGGCGAACACGTGCCATGTCCGGTAGACGACATTGTGGTGGATGAGGACAATAAAATCGTCACCACGCCGGCGTATATGCTGGCGCAGAACATTGCCGAGGCTGCTGCAGGCATTGAAAAGCTGGTGGACAGAGTGCTGGTTCTTACCGAATGAGCCGTAAATTATCCCCTGGCGGGTGGTTAAAACGGATCCTGCTGCGTATTGTGCTGGTCCTGGCCGTTTTTTGGGGCGGAGGCATTGCGCTGTTCAGCATCCTGCCCGTCCCGTTCTCGGCCGTGATGGCAGAGCGGCAGATTAGCGCCTGGCTCTCGGGTGATTTTGGCTATGTTGCCCACTCAGACTGGGTCGGCATGGATGAAATCTCCCCGTGGATGGGTCTGGCGGTCATTGCGGCAGAAGATCAGAAATTCCCGGAGCACTGGGGTTTTGACGTGGCGGCTATCGAGAAGGCGCTGGATCATAATGAACGTCATGAAAACCGCGTCCGCGGTGCGTCGACGCTTTCTCAGCAGACGGTAAAAAATCTGTTCTTATGGGACGGTCGCAGCTGGGTGAGAAAAGGGCTGGAGGCCGGGCTGACGCTGGGCGTCGAGACGGTGTGGAGCAAAAAACGCATTTTGACCGTCTACCTGAATATCGCGGAGTTTGGTGACGGCGTGTTTGGCGTCGAATCGGCATCGCAGCGCTATTTTGGCAAGCCCGCCAGCAGGCTGACTATGTCCGAAGCGGCACTGCTTGCCGCCGTGCTGCCGAACCCGCTGCGTTTTAAGGCCAGCGCGCCGTCAGGCTACGTGCGAAGCCGCCAGGCGTGGATTATGCGCCAGATGCGTCAGCTGGGTGGGGAAGGGTTTATGGAGCGAAATAATCTTATGTAAAGCGGGTAAGCGCAGCGCTACCCGCCGACGTGGCGAACGTTAATCTTCGTCAAACCCGGCGTTAAACAGGGCAATCACTGCCGCCAGCGCTTCTTCTTCCTGCGGGCCGGTGGCTTCAACTTCAATCTGGCGGCCTTTGGCAGAATCCAGCATCAGCAGCGCAATCACGCTGTTGGCTTCTGCCTCGGTTCCCTCATCGTTGCGCAGCAGCACCTCAGCATCAAAACCCTGCATCAGTTCAAACAGCTTCATCGCCGGGCGCGCATGCATGCCCAGCTTATTGGTGATTTCGACGGTCTGTTTTACGGTCATGTTTTACGTTTTTCCAGCGTGCGATGACGGGACTGAACGTTCTTCCCGCGTGAGCGGAAGTAATCGGCCAGCTGTTCGGCAATGTAGACCGAACGATGTTTACCGCCGGTACAGCCAATCGCCACCGTCAGGTAGCTACGATTGTTTGTCTCCAGCATAGGTAACCATAGCTCAAGGTAGCTTCGCGTCTGGTAGATAAAATTGTGTACTTCTGTGTGTCGGTCGAGGAACGCCGCCACCGGCTTATCCAGACCGGTCATCGGACGCAGTTTCGGATCCCAGTGTGGGTTCGGCAGGAAACGCACATCAAAAACGTAATCCGCATCGATAGGGATACCGTGCTTAAAGCCGAAGGATTCAAACACCATCGTCAGTTCGCGCTCGCGCTTGCCGAGTAAGCGAGTACGCAGCATTTCCGCCAGCTCGTGGACGGACATTTCTGAGGTGTCGACAATCAGATCGGCCCGGGAACGCAGCGGCTCAAGCAGATCGCTCTCTTTATCGATGGCGCTTTCCAGCGAAAGATTTTTACTCGAGAGCGGGTGCAAACGACGTGTATCGCTGTAACGGCGGATCAGCGTGTTGCGGTCAGCATCCAGGAACAAGAGCTGAGGCGAGAAGCACTCCGGCAGGCTGTTCATTGCCTGCTCGAAGATTTCCGGCGATTCCGGCATGTTACGCACGTCAATACTGACGGCGGCAGAGATTTGCCTGTCCGCCAGCGTCCGCGCCAGATCGGGTAACAGCACTACCGGCAGGTTATCTACGCAGTAAAATCCCATGTCTTCCAGCGCGCGCAGGGCCACGGACTTCCCGGACCCCGAACGACCGCTGACGATCATCAGCACCATGTTCCGTTTCTCCTCAGGGAAGCCGTTCTGAAGGCCCTTTCCCGATTATGCCTCATCCTGATTGCCTTCTGCTTCAGTGATAATTTGATAAAGCTCTTCATCACTTTGAGCTGAGCGCAGTCGACGACAAATGGTTTTATCCGCCAGACGTTTGGCAACCAGCGACAGCGTGTGCAGGTGGGTTTTGGTCTGATCGGCAGGAACCAGCAGCGCGAAGAGCAGATCCACAGGCTGGTTATCGATGGCGTCAAAAGCGATAGGCGTTTCCAGTTGCACAAACACCCCCACGGCACGCAGCGTATCTTCTTCCAGCTTGCCATGCGGGATCGCAATGCCATTGCCGATGCCGGTACTGCCCATTTTTTCACGGGTCAGAATGGCTTCAAACACGATCTGCGGCGGCAGACCCAGCTGTTTTGCGGCCAGCTCACTGATGATTTCCAGCGCACGTTTTTTGCTCTGGCAGTGAACGCCACTGCGGGTACAATCCTGGTTAAGGACATTGCTCAGTTGAAGAGCGGAATCGTTGTTTATCATAATTTCACCTAAGCGCTAACTGTACAAATGGCCTGTTGTGTTTCACAACAGGCCGTCCTGCACCCGTTAACTGCCCGGACAATTAGTGTTGTTTCAGTTTATCTTTATGTTTATTGAGCTGTCTCGCAAGCTTATCAATCAAGCCGTCGATAGCCGCGTACATGTCTTGCCCTTCCGCACTGGCATGAAGTTCCCCTCCGTTGACGTGCAGGGTCGCATCCGAGATATGCGTCACTTTCTCCACTTTCAACACAACATAGACCTGGTTGATCCTCTCGAAATACTGCTCGAGTTTCGCGAACTTAGCGTTTACAAAATCGCGTAAAGCCTCAGTAATTTCGACGTTATGTCCGGTGATATTGAGCTGCATAGTGTCTTCCTTATCGGTTGTGTCAAACCAGTTGTTTACGCTGGTTAGACGGCGGAATGGATAAAGACTCTCGATACTTCGCGACAGTACGGCGTGCCACCATAATACCCTGATCGGACAGCATGGTGGTTAACTTACTGTCACTGAGTGGCTTCGCGGGGTTCTCCGCGGCGATCAACTTCTTCACCAGTGCGCGAATAGCTGTTGACGAGGCTTCGCCGCCGCCTTCGGTGTTCACGTGGCTGGAGAAGAAATACTTAAGCTCAAAAATACCGCGTGGGCTGTGCAGATACTTCTGCGTGGTCACGCGGGAAATGGTTGATTCATGCATCTCGACGGCCTGGGCGATGTCCGCCAGCACCATCGGTTTCATAAACTCTTCGCCCTGCTCAAAGAATGCCTGCTGCTGTTCGACAATACAGCGGCTGACGCGCAGCAGCGTGTCATTACGGCTTTCCAGACTCTTAATCAACCAGCGTGCTTCCTGAAGGTTGCTGCGAATGTATTGATTATCAGCGTCGTTACGGGCGCTGGTGCACATGGAGGCGTATTGCTGGTTGATTTGCAGGCGAGGAATGCTGTCGGCGTTCAGTTCAACGACCCAGCGGCCATTGTGTTTTCTCACCAGCACATCAGGAATAACGTATTCCGGTTCGCTGGTCTGGATCGATTGCCCCGGACGCGGATCGAGTGACTGGATCAGATTCACCGCTTCCTTCAGCACCTCTTCTTTGAGGCGCGTAACGCGCATCAGGGTGCGGAAGTCGTGATTTGCCAGCAAATCCAGATGCTCGCTGATGATGAGCCGGGCTTCGTCAATCCACGGTGTCTCTTTGGCAAACTGCGAAAGCTGGATCAGAAGGCAGTCGCGCAGATCTTTCGCGGCGACGCCAATCGGGTCGAAACGCTGAACGCGTTTCAGGACGGCTTCGATCTCTTCCAGTTCAATCTCGTCATCGCCGATGCTTTCCAGAATCTCGTCCAGCGTCACGGTCAAATAGCCCGTGTCGTCAACGGCATCGACAATCGAGGTGGCAATGGCGCGATCGGTATCGGAGAAAGGCGTCAGCTCCACCTGCCACATCAGGTAGTCCTGAAGCGACTGGGTAGTTTCGCCCTGGTAGACCGGGAGTTCATCGTCCTGGTAATCTGCACGCGTCCCGGAAGGGGTACCCGCGGTGTAGATTTCATCCCAGCTGGCATCCAGCGGCAGTTCCTCCGGCATCTCTTTCTGTTCGAGCGCATCTACGGAGTCGAGCGTTTCTGTGTCCTGCGTCTGCTGAGCGTCTACCTCGTCATGAAGATCGGTTTGCTCCAGCAGCGGATTGCTGTCCAGCGCCTGCTGGAGCTCCTGCTGGAGTTCTAACGTGGACAGCTGCAACAGACGGATTGCCTGTTGTAGCTGCGGCGTCATGGCCAGTTGCTGGCTGAGCCGTAATTGCAAACCTTGCTTCATGTTCAGAGCGTTTTTCTCCGGTTCGGCGTGACTTAACCTCTACCCTATCAGAGTCTGAAGTCTTCCCCAAGGTACACGCGCTTAACATGCTCATCTTCGAGGATTTGCTGCGGCGTACCGTGGGCAATCAGATGGCCCTGGCTCACTATGTAGGCGCGCTCACACACGGCCAGCGTTTCGCGAACGTTGTGGTCCGTGATCAGTACGCCAAGCCCGCTGTCGCGCAGGTGCTCAATAATACGTTTGATATCGATAACGGAGATGGGGTCAACGCCCGCAAACGGTTCATCCAGCAGGATAAATTTCGGGTTTGCTGCCAGTGCGCGCGCAATCTCAACGCGGCGGCGTTCACCACCGGACAGCGCCTGACCGAGGCTGTCACGCAGATGTTCGATATGAAACTCTTCCATCAGCTCGTTCGCACGGTCAGTGCGCTGCTCGCTGGTCAGATCGTCACGGATCTGAAGCACGGCCATCAGGTTGTCGAACACGCTTAAGCGGCGGAAGATGGAGGCTTCTTGCGGCAGATAGCCGATGCCACGACGCGCGCGGGCATGCAGTGGCAGCAGGCTGATATCTTCATCATCGATGATGATGTTGCCGGCGTCACGCGGGACGATGCCCACCACCATGTAGAAGGTCGTGGTTTTACCCGCCCCGTTAGGGCCAAGCAAACCCACGATTTCGCCGGAGTTGACGGTTAGACTGACATCTTCGACGACGCGGCGGCCCTTATACGCTTTCGCGAGGTTTTTTGCAGTTAAAGTTGCCATAACGAATTAGTTACTCTTTTTCTGTGCCGGAGCCTGGCCGTTGTTCTTGTCCTGCAATTGCGAAGGCACAAGAACGGTCGTGACGCGTTTGCCTTTTTCACTGGAGGCCTGCATTTTCTGCTCTTTCACCAGATAAGTGATTTTGTCGCCTTTGATATTGCTGTCCAGCTGTTCCAGGTAAGCATTACCGGTCAGGATGACCAGATCCTTCGCCAGTTCATAGTGCATATGCGAGGCATGGCCTTTCACCGGCTTGCCGTTGTCCTGCATCTGGTAGAAGGTGGCCGGGTTGCCATAACCATCGATAATCTCTTTGCCCTGCTCGCCGCCCGGTCGGGTAACGACCACTTTGTCGGCGTTGATTTTGATGGTGCCCTGGGTCATGACCACGTTGCCGGTAAAGGTGACGACGTTACCCTGCATATCCAGAGACTGGGTATCGGATTCAATATGAATCGGCTGTTCGGTGTCGCCAGTCACAGCAAGCGCGGGAAGACTGGCCGCCAGCAGCGCGCTGGCGATAACAACTTTAAGGCTGAGTTTGTTTGTTTTGAATTTCATAGGAGGTTCTAACCTTTTCAATCAGCTCGGCGTTTTTGCTGCGTAAGTTCCCGCGCATTCTTAAACCGCTGGAATTAAATGTTGTGCCATACAGGGTGACTAAATCCTGCGACGTGACATCCTGGGTGACCAGGTTGATCTGGGCGTTATCCGTCGTAATTTTTCGCAGTTGCGCGTCAGCGGTCAGGGCGTTGACTTCAACGTGACCATACAGGTAAAGCATACGGTCATTTGTCAGTTTTGCCCGGTCAGACTTGATAGACCACGTCGGCACTTTGTCCGTATCAAAGGTGGTCATGACCGGTTGGGTAAACCACGAAGTACCGTCATCTGAAAAATATTCTACATGCTGAGCAACGAGGCGATAGTTCAGCGCGCCTTCCGGGCTATAGACCACGGTGTCGCTGTGATCGCTTTTATAGGTCGGGTCGCTCGTGTTAACCACTTCCGCTTGCGTATCTTCGCGGTCAGCGAGGTTTACGCCAATCAGTACCAGGGCGACAAGCGCAAGCAGAATGATAACCCAACGTCTGGTTTTACTCATATCGATTGCCCTTTCGCCTCATCAAGCTTGCCCTGCGCCAGCAGAAGCAGATCGCAGACTTCACGGACGGCGCCGCGGCCACCGTGAATATGGGTAACATAATCAGCACGCGGGATCAGCAGCGGGTGCGCGTCAGCCACGGCGATGCTCAGACCCACCTCCGCCATGACTGGCCAGTCGATCAAATCATCCCCGACGTATGCCACATTCTCTGGTGCAATGGCCAGTTTTCCCAACAGATCCCGGAAGGCTACCATCTTATCAGACTGCCCCTGATAGAGATGGGTAATGCCCAGCGTTTCACACCGATCCTCTACCAGTTTAGCTTTCCGCCCGGTTATGATTGCAACTTCAATACCGGACGTGAGCGCACAGCGGATACCGTAACCGTCGCGAACGTTAAAGGCTTTCAGCTCTTCGCCGTTATTGCCCATATAAATCAGACCGTCGGAGAGCACACCATCCACATCGAGGATCAGCAGGCGGATATTTTCCGCCTTTGCCATCATGTGGGCGCTCACCGGGCCATAACAGGTTGCAAGGGATGCACCCGCATTACTCATTGTCTTATCCTTCATTACACTACGCCAGCGCGCAGCAGATCATGCATATGTACCACACCCAGCAGTTGGTCGCCATCGGCAACCATCACTGAGGTAATATGACGGGACTGCATCAGGTTCAGTACATCTACCGCCAGCGTGCCCGGACGGACGCGGATCCCGCCGGGTGTCATTACATCAGCGATGCCCAGCGTTCGGACATCCACACCCATATCGAATACCCGGCGCAGGTCGCCGTCGGTGAAAATGCCCTGAATTTTCATCAGATCGTCGCAGATAACCGTCATGCCCAGGTTTTTACGGGTAATCTCCAGTAACGCGTCGCGCAAAGAGGCCTCTTTGCTGACGTGCGGGATCTCATCCCCGGTGTGCATAATATCGTTGACCCGCAGCAGCAGTTTGCGCCCGAGCGCGCCGCCGGGGTGAGACAGAGCGAAATCTTCAGGCGTAAAACCGCGGGCTTCCAGCAGCGCAACAGCAAGGGCATCGCCCATCACCAGCGCGGCGGTTGTGCTGGAGGTCGGCGCCAGCCCCAGCGGACAGGCTTCTTTCGGCACCTTCACGCACAGGTGAATATCTGCCGCACGCGCCATGCTGCTTTCCGGGCGGCTGGTCATGCAAATCAGCGGTACGTGCAGACGCTTCAGCACCGGGATCAACGCCAGGATTTCATTCGATTCCCCGGAGTTGGACAGCGCAATAACCACGTCCTGCGGCGTAACCATGCCGAGGTCACCGTGCGCGGCTTCACCGGGATGAACGAAGAATGACGACGTGCCGGTACTGGCAAAGGTCGCCGCCATTTTGCGCCCGATATGGCCGGATTTGCCCATCCCCATCACCACGACTTTACCGGCGCAGTAGAACATCTTCTCACAGGCCAGACTAAAATCCTGATTAATGTACTGATCTAACTGCGCCAGACCTTCACGTTCAATCTCCAGAACGTCTTTGCCTGCTTTCTGAAAGTCAAAACCCGGCTGCAATTCTATTTGCGACATAATGCGTTTCCGTTTACCCAGAGAGAAGTGGCGAGAGCCAGTACAGCATCGCCAGCCATACGATAAATCCACCCGTCAGCAGCGCGCCCGCGCCTTTGCCGATCTGCTCTTTTCGCCGCCAGCAGAGCAGGGCGAAAATTACGCTGACCAGTAGCATCACACCGTAATCGCGCGTGAAGACCATAGGGTTAAACGGCCCCGGTGAGATTAATGCTGGCAGCCCCGTCACGATCGCGATATTGAAAATATTCGAGCCAATGATATTGCCGATGGCGATATCATCTTCCCCTTTACGCGCCCCGGCGATGGCGGTAGCCAGCTCTGGCAGGCTGGTGCCGATGGCGATGACCGTCAGACCGATTGTCAGTTCGCTCATCGCAAACGCGTTCGCCAGCACCGTCGCGTTATCGACCACCATCCGCGTGGCCATTGGCATTATAATCAGCGCGACGCCCAGCCACAGCAGGGCGACGGGTAAGGTCCCTTCCCGTGGCAGTTCGGCGAGATGCTCACGCGTGAGGCTATCGTTACCCTGTTTTTCCGCCAGACGTGCGATCTTCACGCTGTAAAGCAACCAGATCACGGCCAGGGCGAGCAGGAATATACCGTCACCGACGCTCAGCACCCCGTCATAAAGCACATAGCCTGCCAGCAGACTGACGACTAACATTAGCGGCAATTCACGACGCAAAACATCGGAATGTACGCGAAATGGATGCAGTAATGCGGCTAAGCCTAAAATCAGCAAGATATTGACGATGTTAGAGCCAATCGCAGTGCCAATAGCGAGGTCGACCTGGCCATGCAACGAGGCTGAAACAGAAACAATGATTTCAGGAAGCGATGTGCCTACACTGACCACCGTCATCCCAATAATGATGGGCGGCATGCCAATGAGTCGACAGAGAATGGATGCGGCAAAGACCAAACGGTCAGCACTGTAGACCACCAACAGTAAACCAATTATTAACAGTGCTGTTGCTAAAAGCATCAAAAGTCCTTTCTTCAGGTATACTCGCTGGTCCACTGCGCACGAATTTTAGCGCCAGATGAAGTCTGAGACGTGACGAATTCCTAATTTTGACTTTATGCGCCGGAAAAGTAAAACAAATGCCAGCTTTCGCTAACCCCAATAGTGAATATTCTGTAAAAATGCGGGGTTTAGGGCTGATTTACGCTTCATGCCAGCAGTGAAGCAAGGTAAGTAAGGAACCATAAATGAGCCAAACGATGGCGAATATAGTCGATGTCCGGGGCGTCAGTTTTTCTCGCGGCAACCGGGTGATATTTGATGATATTTCGCTGACCGTGCCGCGCGGTAAAATCACCGCCATCATGGGGCCGTCAGGGATCGGTAAAACGACGTTGCTGCGTCTTATCGGCGGGCAAATCCCCCCTGATAGCGGCGAAATTCTCTTCGACGGTGAAAACGTCCCGGAGATGTCTCGCTCGCGCCTCTACACGGTTCGCAAACGGATGAGCATGCTCTTTCAGTCGGGTGCGCTGTTCACCGATATGAACGTATTTGACAACGTGGCCTATCCGCTGCGTGAGCACACCCATCTTCCTCCTGCGCTGTTGCACAGCACGGTGATGATGAAGCTCGAAGCTGTGGGGTTGCGGGGGGCTGCGAAACTTATGCCGTCCGAACTCTCGGGTGGGATGGCGCGCCGCGCCGCGCTGGCGCGTGCTATTGCCCTGGAACCCGATTTAATCATGTTCGATGAACCGTTCGTCGGGCAGGACCCTATCACCATGGGCGTGCTGGTGAAGTTAATCTCGGAGCTGAACAGCGCCCTTGGCGTCACCTGCGTGGTGGTTTCCCACGACGTGCCGGAAGTGCTGAGTATTGCTGATTACGCCTATATTGTGGCTGACAAAAAGATCGTCGCCCACGGCAGCGCTCAGGCGTTGCAGGAGAATGGCGATCCGCGCGTGCGGCAGTTCCTGGACGGTATCGCAGATGGGCCGGTGCCTTTCCGCTATCCGGCGGGCGACTATCATGACGATTTACTGGGAATAGGGAGTTAATCCACTCATGCTGTTAAATGCGTTGGCGGGTCTTGGACACCGTGGCCTAAAAACCATCAGTACGTTCGGGCGTGCCGGATTAATGTTGTTCAACGCGCTGGTTGGCAAACCGGAGTTCCGCAAGCATGCGCCGTTACTGGTGCGGCAGCTTTATAACGTCGGCGTGCTGTCGATGCTTATCATCATCGTGTCGGGTCTGTTTATTGGCATGGTGCTGGGGTTGCAGGGGTATCTGGTGCTGACAACCTACAGCGCGGAAACCAGCCTTGGCATGCTGGTGGCGCTCTCGCTGCTGCGTGAACTCGGGCCGGTTGTAGCAGCGCTGCTGTTCGCCGGGCGTGCCGGATCAGCGCTGACGGCTGAAATTGGCCTGATGCGCGCCACAGAGCAGCTCTCCAGTATGGAGATGATGGCGGTCGATCCGCTGCGCCGGGTGATCTCGCCGCGCTTCTGGGCCGGGGTTATCTCCTTACCGTTACTGACTATCCTCTTTGTGGCGGTAGGTATCTGGGGAGGCGCGCTGGTTGGCGTCAACTGGAAAGGCATTGATGCCGGGTTCTTCTGGTCTGCCATGCAGGACGCCATCGATCTGCGGATGGATCTGGTGAACTGTCTGATCAAGAGCGTGGTTTTCGCTGTGACGGTTACCTGGATTGCGTTGTTTAATGGTTACGATGCCATTCCGACGTCGGCGGGCATTAGCCGTGCAACGACGCGTACTGTCGTACATTCGTCGCTGGCCGTTTTAGGTCTGGATTTTGTGCTCACCGCACTGATGTTTGGGAATTGAGTTCATGCAAACGAGAAAAAATGAAATTTGGGTTGGCGTGTTTTTGCTTCTGGCGCTGCTGGCCGCGCTGTTTATCTGCCTGCGCGCGGCGGACATCACCTCTGTTCGCACCGAGCCGACGTATCGCGTCTACGCGACTTTCGATAATATCGGCGGCCTGAAGGCGCGCTCACCGGTCCGTATTGGTGGCGTCGTTATTGGACGTGTCGCTGACATTACGCTTGATGAGAAAACCTATCTGCCGCGCGTCGCAATGGATATCGAAGAACGCTATAACCACATTCCTGACACCAGCTCGCTCTCTATCCGCACCTCTGGCCTGCTGGGGGAGCAATATCTGGCCCTTAACGTTGGTTTTGAAGATCCTGAGCTGGGAACGTCTATCCTTAAAGACGGTAGCGTAATCCAGGATACCAAGTCAGCGATGGTGCTGGAAGATATGATTGGTCAGTTCCTTTACAACAGTAAAGGGGATGATAAAAAGTCTGACGATGCCCCTGCGCAGAGTGAAGACCACACCAACGTCGAACCGACGCCAGGCGCGACGAATTAATTTCAGGAGAAGTCATTCATGTTTAAACGACTGTTAATGGTTGCCATGCTGGTCATTGCCCCTCTAACCGCGGCGCACGCTGCGGATCAGAGTAACCCGTACAAACTGATGGATGAGGCCGCGAAGAAAACCTTCGACCGTCTTAAAAACGAACAGCCAAAAATCCGCGCTAACCCTGATTATCTGCGTGATGTGGTGGATCAGGAGCTGCTGCCGTATGTGCAGATCAAGTACGCGGGCGCACTGGTGCTGGGCCGTTACTACAAAGACGCGACCCCGGCGCAGCGCGAGGCTTACTTTGCGGCGTTCCGTGAATACCTGAAACAGGCTTACGGCCAGGCGCTGGCGATGTACCACGGGCAGACCTATCAGATTGCCCCTGAACAGCCGCTGGGCGATGCCACCATCATTCCTATCCGCGTGACGATTATCGATCCAAACGGTCGTCCACCGGTACGCCTGGACTTCCAGTGGCGTAAAAACAGCCAGACCGGAAACTGGCAGGCGTACGACATGATCGCTGAAGGCGTCAGCATGATCACCACTAAACAGAACGAGTGGAGCGATCTGCTGCGCACCAAAGGCATCGATGGCCTGACGGCTCAGCTTCAGTCCATCTCTCGTCAGAAAATTACCCTGGACGAGAAGAAGTAATGTCACAGCAGCTTAGCTGGGCGCGTGACGGCGAGACGTTGACGCTGACGGGAGAGCTGGATCAGGATCTGCTTAACCCGCTGTGGGACGCTCGCCATAACGCGATGCAGGGCGTGACGTTGATTGATCTCCATGGCGTCACGCGGGTAGATACCGCCGGTATCGCCCTGCTGGCGCACCTGGTGGCCACGGGCAAAAAGCAGGGGAGTAGCGTCACCCTGACGGGGGTAAGCGATAATGTCGTAACCCTTGCACAGCTTTACAATTTGCCTGAAGACGTATTACCTCGCTAACTTTTTCAGTACGTTACTTCCGAAAGCCCCGACAGTTTACGCGTCGGGGCTTTTTGCTTGTTTAAGACCGCGCCACTTTGCTCTAAGATGTTGAGCTTGTTTTCACTATCAGATGATGTAGACCCCATGGAAAATAATGAAATCCAGACAGTGCTGATGAATGCACTCTCCCTTCAGGAAGCCCACGTCTCTGGCGATGGCAGTCACTTCCAGGTTATTGCTGTGGGTGAGATGTTCGACGGAATGAGTCGCGTGAAGAAACAGCAGGCTGTGTACGCGCCGCTGATGGAATACATTGCGGATAACCGCATCCACGCCCTGTCGATTAAAGCGTTCACCCCACAGGAGTGGGCACGCGATCGCAAACTAAACGGTTTTTGAGCTGAGGGCGAAGCGCCCGCAGCACGGTTGAATTTATAAGAGAGCAAACGATGGATAAATTTCGTGTACAGGGACCCACGCGTCTCCAGGGCGAAGTCACAATTTCTGGCGCTAAAAACGCCGCGCTGCCCATTCTTTTCGCTGCGCTGCTCGCAGAAGAGCCGGTAGAGATCCAGAACGTACCGAAGCTGAAAGATATCGACACGACCATGAAGTTGCTCGGCCAGTTGGGCACCAAAGTGGAGCGTAACGGTTCCGTCTGGATCGATGCCAGCAACGTGAACAACTTCTCAGCGCCGTATGAGCTGGTGAAAACCATGCGTGCTTCCATCTGGGCGCTTGGCCCGCTGGTTGCGCGTTTCGGTCAGGGACAGGTTTCACTGCCGGGCGGATGCGCTATCGGCGCCCGTCCAGTCGACCTGCATATCTTCGGTCTGGAAAAGCTGGGCGCGGAGATCAAGCTGGAAGAGGGGTACGTTAAAGCGTCCGTCAATGGTCGCCTGAAAGGCGCGCACATTGTCATGGACAAAGTGAGCGTGGGCGCAACGGTAACCATCATGTCGGCTGCTACGCTGGCAGAAGGCACTACCATCATCGAAAACGCCGCCCGAGAGCCGGAAATCGTGGATACCGCGAACTTCCTGGTCGCGCTGGGGGCGAAGATCAGCGGGCAGGGCACAGACCGTATCACCATCGAAGGCGTTGAACGTCTGGGTGGTGGTGTGTACCGCGTACTGCCAGACCGTATCGA
The DNA here is from genome assembly GCF_014893445.1 of Enterobacter cloacae complex sp. P29RS. Taxonomy (NCBI): domain Bacteria; kingdom Pseudomonadati; phylum Pseudomonadota; class Gammaproteobacteria; order Enterobacterales; family Enterobacteriaceae; genus Enterobacter; species Enterobacter cloacae complex sp. P29RS. The sequence continues at coordinate 48,442 of NZ_JADBPZ010000027.1, forward strand.
AACCGGTACTTTCCTGGTAGCGGCTGCCATTTCTGGCGGTAAGATTGTTTGTCGTAACGCACAACCGGATACCCTGGATGCGGTGCTGGCGAAACTGCGCGATGCGGGTGCGGACATTGAAATCGGTGAAGACTGGATCAGCCTCGATATGCACGGGCAGCGTCCTAAAGCCGTTAACGTGCGCACTGCGCCACATCCGGCATTCCCGACGGATATGCAGGCACAGTTCACCCTGTTGAACCTGGTGGCCGAAGGCACAGGCTTCATCACGGAAACTATCTTCGAAAACCGTTTCATGCACGTACCGGAACTGATCCGTATGGGTGCGCATGCTGAGATTGAAAGCAACACGGTCATTTGCCACGGCGTTGAAAAACTGTCCGGTGCGCAGGTGATGGCGACCGATCTGCGCGCGTCTGCGAGCCTCGTACTGGCAGGTTGTATTGCAGAAGGGACTACCGTTGTCGATCGTATCTACCACATCGATCGTGGTTACGAGCGTATTGAAGACAAACTGCGCGCGCTGGGTGCGAATATCGAGCGTGTGAAGGGCGAGTAATCGTTCCGGCACCCCCCTGCCAGAACAGGCCGGGGGATTGCTGTTCCTGTAAATCCGGGTGCATCAGTCCTGATGTGCTTTCTTCGCTTTGCTCTGGCGCATCATGCGCGTTCTGTCGATAAATTCATGGGTAATGGGATCGTGATAGCGTGACGGCCATATCACCCACGGATGCGTATCCAGCGCCGTCGCAATAATCAGTTCCCCCTTCGGCCATGGGCGGGTCAGGGCGTTTGCCAGCGTCGACGAGCTCAGCCCATGACGACGTGATTCGGCAGCCAGCGATGTCCCTTTTTTACGCAGTGCCGCAATAATGTCAGCAGAATGCCAGTCGATGAATTTTGTATCCATAATGCTGTCCTTGTGTTCGTTATCGTCCACGTCGTTTCGTGTGAAAAGACAGCATTACTATACTCACTTCGAACATCTGTTCTAAAAAGTTCATGTTACGAGAAGCAATATTCAGAATAAGGCACGGCTTTATACATACGGCCTGTAACCTGATGAGCTTACGCGTAAATGTAATTTATTGGTGCGTACTGGAACCTCCCTACGAGATCGCAGGGAGATGAGGAGGGGATTAACGGTCGCGCTGGACGGCGATGTGCGCGAGGCCGATTAGCGCATCACGCCATGGGCTGTCGGGAATGACCTGAATTGCGGCGATGGCTTTGTCTGCTTCTTCTTCAGCACGCTGACGCGTCCATTCAAGGGAACCACAGATGGCCATTGTTTCCAGTACCGGTTCCAGAAGATGGCGACCATTTCCCTGCTCGATAGCCTCCCGGATCATTTTCGCCTGCTCTGGTGTGCCATTGCGCATCGCGTGGAGCAGCGGCAGCGTTGGCTTGCCTTCGTTCAGGTCATCGCCAACGTTTTTACCGAGCGTTTCGCCATCCGCGCTGTAGTCCAGCAAATCATCAATCAGCTGGAACGCGGTGCCGAGGTAACGGCCATAGTCCTGAAGCCCTTTTTCCTGAGCTTCGCTACAGCCTGCCAGAATGCCGGAGCACTGCGCGGCGGCTTCAAACAGACGTGCGGTCTTGCTGTAAATCACCCGCATATAGTTTTCTTCGGTGATATCCGGGTCGTTGACGTTCATCAACTGTAGGACTTCGCCTTCAGCGATAACGTTTACGGCTTCTGACATCACTTCCAGCACCTTCAGCGAGCCAAGGCTGGTCATCATCTGGAAGGCTCGGGTATAGATAAAATCCCCTACCAGAACGCTTGCCGCATTACCAAACGCGGCATTGGCGGTGGCTTTGCCACGACGCATGTCTGATTCATCCACAACATCGTCATGAAGCAGGGTGGCGGTGTGGATAAATTCGATCAGCGCCGCGATCGTGACGTGGGCATTTCCCTGATAGCCAACCGCGCGTGCGGCCAGAATGGCAATCATCGGACGAATACGTTTACCGCCGCCGCTGACGATGTAATAGCCCAACTGATTGATCAGCTGAACGTCAGAGTTGAGTTGCTCCAGGATTGCTGCATTCACACCCGCCATATCTTGCGCGGTTAACTCATTGATTTTTTCTAAATTCATCGCAAAAGCCGGGCTTTTTATCCTGTTTATCCCACACGAGATGGGTACACAAAGGGTTTCGGTTTATAAATAGTATTGCTGATTGTACTGAAAAAATGGCTCAGATAAACGTTACCGTACGTGTTGTGTTTTTTTTCTTCATGTATTGATGGTAGCACTTGTCAAAGGCTCGCGTTTTGCGTAATATTCGCGCCCTATTGTGAATATTTATAGCGCACTCTGAATCATACGAGGATGTGCGCGGAAGCGGAGTTTATATGTACGCGGTTTTCCAAAGTGGTGGTAAACAACACCGAGTAAGCGAAGGTCAGACCGTTCGCCTGGAAAAGCTGGACATCGCAACTGGCGAATCTGTTGAGTTCGCTGAAGTTCTGATGATCGCAAACGGTGAAGAAGTCAAAATCGGCGTTCCTTTCGTTGATGGCGGCGTTATCAAAGCTGAAGTTGTTGCTCACGGTCGTGGCGAGAAAGTTAAAATCGTTAAGTTTCGTCGTCGTAAACACTATCGTAAGCAGCAGGGCCACCGTCAGTGGTTCACTGATGTGAAAATTACTGGCATCAGCGCCTAAGACCTGAGGAGAGATTTAAATGGCACATAAAAAGGCTGGCGGCTCCACACGTAACGGTCGCGATTCAGAAGCTAAACGCCTGGGCGTTAAGCGTTTCGGTGGCGAATCCGTTCTGGCGGGTAGCATCATCGTTCGTCAGCGTGGCACCAAGTTCCACGCGGGTACCAACGTAGGTTGCGGTCGTGACCACACTCTGTTTGCTAAAGCAGACGGTAAAGTGAAATTTGAAGTTAAAGGCCCGAACAACCGTAAATACATCAGCATCGTTGCTGAGTAAGGTTTTCTCGGTCCGGTAACGGATTAAAGCCCCGCAACGTGTTGCGGGGCTTTTTACATTGGAAACCCGGAAAATTTTCTGTAGGGAAAACGGGCATGAAGCAGCAGGCCGGCATTGGTATTCTTTTGGCGCTCACTACCGCAATGTGCTGGGGTGCACTGCCAATTGCAATGAAGCAGGTACTGGAAGTGATGGAACCGCCCACGGTGGTGTTTTATCGCTTCCTGATGGCAAGCATTGGCCTGGGCGCCATTCTGGCCGTCAAAGGTAAGCTGCCACCGCTGCGCATCTTCCGAAAACCGCGCTGGCTGGTGTTACTGGCTATCGCGACGGGCGGTCTGTTCGGTAACTTCATTCTGTTCAGCTCTTCCCTGCAATATCTTAGCCCTACAGCGTCGCAGGTGATTGGTCAGCTATCACCGGTCGGCATGATGGTCGCCAGCGTATTCATCCTCAAGGAGAAGATGCGCGGTACGCAGATCATCGGGGCAAGCATGCTGCTTTGCGGTCTGGTGATGTTCTTTAACACCAGTCTGATCGAGATTTTTACCCGCCTGACGGATTACACCTGGGGTGTCATTTTTGGGGTGGGCGCAGCAACGGTCTGGGTGAGTTATGGCGTCGCGCAAAAGGTGTTATTGCGTCGACTTGCCTCACAGCAGATCCTATTTTTGCTGTACACTTTGTGTACACTGGCATTATTGCCGTTAGCTAAGCCGGGGGTGATTACCCAGCTCAGCGACTGGCAACTGGCGTGCCTCATTTTTTGTGGGCTGAACACGCTGGTCGGTTATGGCGCGCTGGCTGAAGCCATGGCGCGCTGGCAGGCAGCACAGGTGAGCGCCTTAATCACGCTTACCCCGCTGTTTACGCTGTTATTTTCAGATTTGTTATCAATGGCCTGGCCCGATGTCTTCGTCAAGCCGATGCTCAACCTGTTGGGTTATCTCGGTGCGTTTGTCGTGGTTGCGGGCGCGATGTATTCCGCCATTGGTCATCGTCTCTGGGGGCGTTGGCGCAAAAATGAAGCGGTTGTAATAGTCCCCCGCTCAGGCGAATGAGTTACGGAGAGTAAAATGAAGTTTGTTGATGAAGCGACGATTCTGGTCGTGGCAGGTGATGGCGGTAACGGTTGTGTAAGCTTCCGCCGTGAAAAATATATTCCTCGTGGCGGTCCTGACGGCGGTGACGGTGGGGACGGTGGCGACGTGTGGCTGGAGGCGGATGAAAACCTCAACACGCTGATCGACTACCGTTTCGAAAAATCTTTCCGCGCCGAACGTGGGCAGAACGGCCAGAGCCGCGACTGTACCGGTAAACGCGGTAAAGACGTGACGATCAAAGTGCCGGTAGGTACGCGTGTCATCGATCAGGGCACGGGCGAAACCATGGGTGATATGACCAAACACGGTCAGCGCCTGATGGTGGCGAAAGGCGGCTGGCACGGTCTGGGTAACAGCCGTTTCAAATCTTCCGTTAACCGTACCCCGCGTCAGAAAACCATGGGTACCCCGGGTGATAAGCGCGACCTGCAACTGGAACTGATGCTGCTGGCGGATGTGGGGATGCTGGGTATGCCAAACGCCGGTAAATCGACGTTTATCCGTGCGGTCTCTGCGGCGAAACCAAAAGTGGCGGATTATCCGTTTACGACACTGGTACCGAGCCTGGGCGTTGTCCGTATGGATAACGAGAAGAGCTTCGTGGTCGCTGACATCCCGGGTCTGATTGAAGGGGCAGCAGAAGGCGCCGGTCTGGGGATTCGCTTCCTGAAGCACCTTGAGCGTTGTCGCGTACTGTTGCACCTCATCGACATCGATCCAATCGACGGTTCCGATCCGGTTGAAAACGCCCGTATCATTATCGGTGAGCTGGAGAAATACAGTGAAAAACTGGCGCAAAAACCGCGCTGGCTGGTATTTAACAAGATCGACCTGATGGATAAAGCGGAAGCTGAAGCGAAAGCTAAAGCGATTGCCGAAGCGATGGGTTGGGAAGATAAGTACTACCTGATCTCTGCCGCCAGCCAGGTTGGCGTGAAAGATCTCTGCTGGGATGTGATGACCTTTATCATCGAGAATCCGGTTGTTCAGGCAGAAGAGGCGAAACAGCCTGAAAAAGTTGAATTCATGTGGGATGACTACCACCGCCAGCAGCTCGAAGAGCTGGAAGCGGATGAAGATGATGAAGACTGGGACGATGACTGGGATGAAGACGACGAAGAAGGCGTCGAGTTCATCTACAAGCACTAACCTCAGTATAAAGCCCCTTAACGGGGCTTTTTTTTATCCTATTTTCGCCGGTAACCAACAGCTGGCGATGAGGCCGCCCTCAGCGCCGTTCTCCAGCGTTAAATAGCCATGATGGAGCTGTACGATACGCTGTACGATGCTCAGCCCAAGGCCGCTGCCGCCGTAGCGCTGGTCGAGACGTCGGAAAGGTTCGGTGATCGACTGGCGGTGTGCCTCATCAATACCCGGCCCCTGATCGGTAACGCTCACCCGGGTACCGCTCTCCGTCGCTGTTAATGCCACTTCAATGGTTGTGCCTGCCGGGCTGTAGCGGGCGGCATTCTCCAGAAGGTTCCTTAGCATCAGACGTAACAGGACGGCGTCGCCCTGTACCGTCATCGCGCTGTGGGCCGGCCATATCACCGTATGCTCTTTGGCTTCATGCTCCAGGCTAAGCGGAGCAATGATCGTCTCAGTCCAGTTCACGGTATCGTAATGGCCGCTGGCCATCGCCTGTCCGGCACGCGCCAGCATCAGCAGCTGTTCCACCGTGTGCATCAACTGATCGATCCGGTTTATCAGTGGTGTGGCCTGCGGGGAACCGGACTGAGCCATCAGTTCCAGATGGAGCCTGATCCCCGCAAGCGGCGTACGTAACTCGTGTGCCGCATCGGCGGTAAACAGGCGTTCCTGTTGAATAGTGTGATCCAGCCGGGCGAGGAGTTGATTGAGCGATGTGGTCACAGCGCCTATCTCTTCCATATCAGAATACATCGGCAGGGGAGTCAGATTATCCGCCGAACGGTTCGCAAGGCTGACGCGAAGTTTGTTGAGTGGTCGGGTGATCCAGGTGACGGCCCAGAATGAGAAGAACAGGGTAAAACCGACCATCACCAGAGAAGGGACCAGCAGGGAGGCAATGGCTTCGCGGATCTCTTTTTCGACATGGTTGTTGCGCGCTTTCGCAGACAACGTTTCATTCACCAGAAAACCGATTTGCTCGCGGCTCTCATGCCACAGCCAGACTACGCTAACCAGTTGAAAAAATAGCAGTATAACCGCCAGCAACACCATTAATCGCCGGCGCATACTGTTCATTTCTGGCTCTCCAGACGGTAACCCACGCCACGTACGGTTTTGATGCGATCTTTACCGAGCTTGCGGCGCAGATTATGAATGTGAACTTCAAGCGTGTTTGATCCTGGATCGTCCTGCCAGGAGTAGATGTCCTGTTGCAGCGTTTCACGGTGCACGGTCTGCCCGCTGCGCATGATCAGACGCGTCAGCAGAGCGAACTCTTTTGGGGTCACTTCCACAGGCTGAGACTGGCGCAGCACCTGCTGAGTTTGCAGATTGAGGGTGATATCCCCGTCCGTCAGCAGGTTGTCGCTGTGGCCCTGATAGCGGCGGATTAACGCCCGTACGCGAGCCTGTAGCTCGGCAAGGGCGAAGGGTTTTACCAGATAATCGTCAGCGCCAGAATCCAGCCCGTTAATTCTGTCTTCAATGGCATCGCGGGCGGTGAGAATCAATACGGGATTCTCCACTCCGCGACGACGCCACTGGCAGAGCAGCGTCGCGCCGTCTTTATCCGGCAGTCCCAAATCCAGGATCACAAGGCTGTATTCTCCGCTCTGGATCAAGGCATCTGCTTCAGCCGCCGTGGCGGCACAATCCAGGGCGTAGCCCTCATTCCCCAGCGCCAGCGCTAACCCTTCCTGTAATAACAGATCGTCTTCAACTATCAGTAGTTTCATCGCTAGTTATTCTGGTAGATGTCCTTATAGAGCCTGCTTTCGAAACGCACCAGTGGAATACGACGATTGCGCTGGTCAGCCGGTTCGACGGCATAGCCGGAAAGATACTGCACAAAGGCCATGCGTTGCCCGCTGGCTGTCGTGATAAAACCGGCAAGGTTGTAAACGCCTTGCAGGGAACCCGTTTTGGCTGACACTTTGCCATCCACGCCTGCAGCGTGAAGGCCCGCACGGTACTGAAGTGACCCATCGTGTCCGGCGAGCGGCAGCATTGTAATAAAGTTTAGCTCAGCGTCATGCTGAGCGATGTACTGCAACACCTGCATCATGGTGGCCGGTGAGATCAGGTTATGGCGCGATAAACCGGAACCGTCGACAGCGATCGTATTGCCCAGATCGATACCCGCCTGCTGGCGCAGGATCTGACGTACGGCATCAGAACCGGCCCGCCAGGTTCCTGGCACACCAAAGCGCGCATGCCCAATCATACGGAACACCGTGTCGGCAATCATGTTATCCGACTTTTTCAGCATAATCTTAAGCAAATCATGCAGTGGCGCGGACTGTTTGCTGGCAATCACCGTGCCTGGTTCATTCACCTGCGTCTGGCGCAGCAGCGTTCCGGTGTAGGTTATGCCCGCCTGCTTCAGTTCATCTTTAAAAATGGCACCGGCATAGCCTGCGCCATCCTGAATGGCAAAGGCCAGCGGGAGGGGATCGGCCCGCTGGGTCAGGCAGCCGGTGAGCGTATAGCGATTGAGATCGCCCGGTACCACGTCGAGCTCACAATACTGCGCCTCCGGGGAGCCTTTCGCCAGCGTCCGCACCTGGCTGAACATCGTGACCGGGTAGTAAGACGCCACGCGGATAAACGCTAAGTCATTGGGTTTTGGCGCGCTGTAAAGCGATACGGAGAAGCAGTTACGGTCAACGATGGCGGCGGCTGGCGGGGCGCTAAAGCACTGCGTCATGTCGTTCCATGGCCAGCCAGGCGCTTTATCGTGGCTGGCGAAAATGGAGGTGTCGATCAGCACGTTGCCATCAATTTTTGTTACGCCGGATTTTTTCAGTACCGCCACCATGTTGCGGACATCCTGGCGCTTAAAGGTGGGATCGCCACCAAAACGGGCGATAAGATCGCCTTTCAGTTCGCCACCCTCAACGTTACCTCTGGTTTCAAGGGTGGTAGTAAAACGGAAGTCAGGCCCGAGCTGGAGCAGGGCGGCGAGGGCAGTGATCACCTTCTGGGTACTGGCAGGCAGCGCCATCTGTTGACTGTGATAGTCAATCTCGGGAGCCTGCGCGCCAACCTTCTGCACCATCAGGGCAAGGTTCGCGCCGGCGGGCAGTTGATTAATGTACTCATCAACATTCGCGGCCTGAACGGTGAACGTTATACTGGTAGTCAATCCGATGATAAAACTGGAAAATCGCATAATCTCGCGCTAACAACCCGAAAACAAACCGTCATACTACGGTGCATGGCACTGTAAAGTAAACGATGACCCATAGTGAACTTCGCGGTAAAATGCGTATCAAATTGAAAAATTGCTGCTGACCTGGGGCGTTGCTCCCGGGTCGGTTTTCTTTTTGCTTCTGGCCTGTTCAGGTGGGCTGGAGCAGGGAACACTGCTCCCAACAGGAATGTTTAAGAGGTATAACAAATGCAAGCTATTCCGATGACCTTACGTGGTGCCGAAAAACTGCGCGAAGAGCTGGATTTTCTGAAATCCGTACGTCGCCCTGAAATCATCGCCGCTATCGCGGATGCGCGTGAGCATGGCGACCTGAAAGAGAATGCTGAATACCACGCGGCGCGTGAGCAGCAGGGTTTCTGCGAGGGGCGCATCAAAGATATCGAAGCGAAACTGTCCAACGCGCAGGTTATCGATATCACTAAAATGCCAAACAACGGTCGCGTGATCTTTGGCTCTACCGTCACCGTCCTGAATCTGGACAACGACGAAGAGCAAACCTATCGCATCGTGGGTGATGATGAAGCGGACTTCAAACAGAACCTGATTTCGGTGAACTCCCCGATTGCTCGCGGCCTGATTGGCAAAGAGCAGGATGATGTTGTGATTATCCGCACCCCGGGTGGCGAAGTGGAATACGAAATTATTAAGGTTGAATACCTGTAATTCGCTTCTCTTCTAAGATGTTGATACATTGTAAAGAAAAGAAAAAGGCCGCATAGCGGCCTTTTATCAACTCAAGGAGCATGGCATTTTGCTCGCCTGCTGAAAGAAATCCCTCGTTTCACACAGAAAATGTGTTTGATTCAGGATATCCTTAACGTGGCAGCGAGATTTTGCGCTCTTTAGATGGGCGATAGAGCACCAGCGTTTTACCGATGACCTGTACATTACAGGCGCCGGTTTCGCGCACGATGGCTTCCACGATCAGGTTTTTAGTGTCTCTGTCTTCAGAGGCGATTTTCACCTTGATCAGCTCGTGGTGTTCCAGCGCTTGTTCAATCTCGGCAAGCACCCCTTCGGTCAAACCATTGTTGCCAAGCATCACTACAGGCTTGAGCGGATGTGCCAGACCTTTAAGGTGCTGTTTTTGTTTAGTACTCAGATTCATCGTATATTTTTGCTTACGTTGGGATTGAAAACGGTTCATTCTACCGCCATCTCCCTAATATCGCCAAATAGCTGCGTAGAAATTTACGTCACAGGCAAGTAACGATGAACCAGGACGGAAATGTTAAATGACAGGTAAAAAGCGTTCTGCCAGCTCCAGCCGCTGGCTTCAGGAACACTTTAGCGATAAATATGTTCAACAGGCGCAGAAAAAGGGGTTACGTTCCCGCGCCTGGTTTAAACTTGATGAAATACAGCAAAGTGACAAACTTTTTAAACCGGGAATGACGGTGGTCGACCTCGGTGCGGCACCTGGCGGATGGTCCCAGTATGCGGTTACGCAGATCGGCGGAACGGGCCGTATCATCGCATGCGATCTTTTACCAATGGATCCCATCGTCGGTGTCGACTTCCTTCAGGGCGACTTTCGTGATGAATTAGTGCTTAAAGCATTACTTGATCGTGTAGGTGACAGTAAGGTCCAGGTTGTCATGTCGGATATGGCACCAAATATGTGTGGAACACCGGCGGTGGATATCCCCCGCGCCATGTATCTGGTGGAACTAGCGTTAGAAATGTGTCGTGATGTACTAGCGCCTGGTGGTAGTTTTGTTGTGAAGGTGTTTCAGGGCGAAGGTTTCGAGGAGTATCTTAAGGAAATTCGCTCCCTGTTTGCGAAGGTCAAAGTTCGTAAGCCGGACTCTTCCCGGGCCCGTTCCCGTGAAGTGTATATTGTAGCGACCGGGCGAAAATGATAACCGGTAGATTTCAGGCGAAAGTTTGAATGAAACTGGATATAGAGTATCCTGACGCTGTTTTTAACACAGTTGTAATATGAGGTTAATCCCTTGAGTGACATGGCGAAAAACCTAATACTCTGGCTGGTCATTGCCGTTGTGCTGATGTCAGTTTTCCAGAGCTTTGGGCCCAGCGAGTCGAATGGCCGCAAGGTGGATTATTCTACCTTCCTGCAAGAGGTCAATCAGGACCAGGTTCGCGAAGCGCGTATCAACGGACGTGAGATCAACGTTACCAAGAAAGATAGTAACCGTTACACGACTTACATCCCGGTGAACGATCCTAAGCTGCTTGATAACCTTCTGACCAAAAACGTCAAAGTGGTAGGCGAGCCGCCGGAAGAACCAAGCCTGTTGGCTTCTATCTTCATTTCCTGGTTCCCGATGCTGCTTCTTATCGGTGTCTGGATCTTCTTTATGCGCCAGATGCAGGGCGGTGGTGGCAAAGGTGCCATGTCGTTCGGTAAGAGCAAGGCGCGTATGCTGACGGAAGACCAGATCAAGACCACCTTTGCTGACGTAGCAGGTTGTGACGAAGCAAAAGAAGAGGTGGGTGAACTGGTTGAATACCTGCGCGAGCCGAGCCGTTTCCAGAAACTGGGCGGTAAGATCCCGAAAGGCGTCCTGATGGTCGGCCCTCCGGGTACCGGTAAAACCCTGCTGGCAAAAGCCATCGCGGGTGAAGCGAAGGTGCCGTTCTTTACTATTTCAGGTTCTGACTTCGTTGAAATGTTCGTCGGTGTCGGTGCATCTCGTGTGCGTGACATGTTCGAGCAGGCTAAGAAGGCAGCACCGTGCATCATCTTCATCGATGAAATCGACGCCGTTGGCCGCCAGCGTGGCGCAGGCCTGGGCGGTGGTCACGATGAACGTGAGCAGACCCTGAACCAGATGCTGGTTGAAATGGACGGCTTTGAAGGTAACGAAGGTATCATCGTTATCGCGGCAACTAACCGTCCAGACGTACTCGACCCTGCGCTGCTGCGTCCAGGCCGTTTCGACCGTCAGGTTGTGGTCGGTCTGCCGGATGTTCGTGGTCGTGAACAGATCCTGAAAGTGCATATGCGTCGCGTACCGCTGGCGCCAGATATCGACGCGGCAATCATCGCGCGTGGTACTCCAGGCTTCTCCGGTGCGGATCTGGCTAACCTGGTCAACGAGGCAGCACTGTTTGCCGCTCGCGGTAACAAGCGTGTAGTGTCCATGGTGGAATTTGAGAAAGCGAAAGACAAAATCATGATGGGTGCGGAACGTCGCTCCATGGTGATGACGGAAGCGCAGAAAGAGTCCACGGCATATCACGAAGCGGGCCACGCGATTATCGGTCGTCTGGTCCCGGAACACGATCCGGTACACAAGGTGACGATCATTCCACGCGGTCGTGCGTTGGGTGTGACCTTCTTCCTGCCTGAAGGTGACGCGATCAGCGCCAGCCGTCAGAAGCTGGAAAGTCAGATTTCAACCCTGTACGGCGGTCGTCTGGCAGAAGAGATCATCTACGGTGCGGAACATGTTTCCACCGGTGCGTCGAACGATATTAAAGTGGCGACAAACCTGGCACGTAACATGGTGACCCAGTGGGGCTTCTCCGACAAACTCGGTCCGCTGCTCTATGCAGAAGAAGAGGGCGAAGTATTCCTGGGCCGCTCCGTGGCAAAAGCGAAACATATGTCCGATGAAACGGCTCGTATCATCGACCAGGAAGTGAAAGCGCTGATTGAGCGTAACTACGCTCGCGCCCGTCAGATCCTGAATGACAATATGGACATCCTGCATTCGATGAAAGATGCGCTCATGAAATATGAGACCATCGATGCGCCGCAGATTGACGACTTGATGGCTCGCCGCGAAGTGCGTCCGCCAGCAGGCTGGGAAGACCCAGGCGCGTCTAACAATTCTGACAACAATGGCACCCCGCGTGCACCGCGTCCGGTCGATGAACCGCGTACGCCAAACCCGGGCAACACCATGTCAGAGCAGTTGGGCGACAAGTAAGTCACTGCTGTTGAAGCGTTTGTCTGTACATCAAACCCTGGAGCGTGCTCTGGGGTTTTTCTTTTTTATATAACCATGCAAATAACAGGGATTTAGCCATGAAACTCTTCGCCCAGGACTCGCATCTCGACCTTTCACATCCGCATGTGATGGGGATCCTGAATGTCACGCCTGATTCCTTCTCTGACGGCGGCACGCATAACTCGCTTATCGACGCGGTTAAACACGCGAATTTAATGATCAACGCGGGTGCCACCATCATTGACGTTGGAGGGGAGTCAACGCGGCCTGGCGCGGCGGAGGTTTCGGTGGAAGAAGAGCTGGCGCGCGTGGTGCCGGTGGTGGAGGCTATCGCCCGGCGCTTTGAAGTGTGGATCTCCGTTGATACCTCCAAACCCGAAGTGATCCGTGAGGTGGCGAGAGTGGGCGCTCACATTATCAATGATATCCGCTCGCTGACCGAGCCGGGCGCAATTGAAGCCGCCGCTGAAACCGGGCTACCGGTGTGTCTGATGCATATGCAGGGCCAGCCTAAGACAATGCAGGAGGCGCCAAAATATGAAGATGTATTTGCCGACGTCACCCGCTTCTTTATTGAGCATATCGAACGCTGTGAACGTGCGGGTATCGCAAAAGAGAAATTGCTGCTCGACCCGGGCTTCGGTTTCGGTAAAAATCTCTCACACAATTACGCGTTGCTTGCGCGCTTATCAGAGTTTCATCAGTTCGGCCTGCCACTGCTGGTGGGAATGTCGAGAAAATCGATGATTGGTCAGTTGTTGAATGTCGGGCCGAACGAACGTCTGAGCGGCAGTCTGGCCTGCGCGGTGATTGCCGCGATGCAAGGTGCACACATCATTCGCGTCCATGACGTAAAAGAAACAGTAGAAGCCATGCGTGTGGTGGAAGCCACACTGGCAGCGAAGGAAAACAAACGCTATGAGTAATCGTAAATATTTTGGTACCGATGGCATCCGTGGGCGCGTAGGCGATGCGCCAATTACCCCTGACTTTGTCCTGAAGCTGGGTTGGGCGGCGGGTAAGGTACTGGCGCGTCATGGCTCCCGTAAGATCATTATTGGTAAAGATACCCGTATTTCAGGTTATATGCTGGAGTCCGCGCTGGAAGCCGGGCTGGCGGCGGCGGGGCTTTCAGCTTCCTTTACGGGGCCAATGCCGACCCCTGCTGTTGCCTATCTGACTCGTACCTTCCGTGCGGAAGCGGGCATCGTCATTTCAGCTTCTCATAATCCGTTCTATGACAACGGTATCAAATTCTTCTCCATCGACGGCACTAAACTGCCGGATGACGTGGAAGAGGCGATTGAAGCGGAAATGGAGAAAGAGATCACCTGTGTCGACTCCGCTGAGCTGGGTAAAGCCAACCGTATTGTCGATGCCGCAGGCCGCTACATTGAATTCTGCAAAGGCACGTTCCCGAATGAACTGAGCCTGGCACACCTCAAAATTGTGGTGGACTGTGCAAACGGTGCGACCTATCACATTGCGCCGAATGTTTTCCGCGAGCTGGGCGCGAAAGTGATCACCATCGGCTGCGAGCCGGACGGTCTGAACATCAATGAAGAAGTCGGCGCGACAGACGTGCGTGCCTTGCAGGCGCGTGTACTGGCTGAAAAAGCCGATCTGGGTATTGCCCTGGATGGCGATGGCGACCGTGTGATCATGGTTGACCACGAAGGTAACAAGGTCGACGGGGATCAGATCCTCTACATCATTGCGCGTGAAGGCCTGCGTCAGGGGCAACTGCGCGGTGGCGCGGTGGGCACGCTGATGAGCAATATGGGTCTGGAGCTGGCGCTGAAACAGCTGGGCATCCCGTTTGTTCGCGCGAAAGTGGGTGACCGCTACGTGCTGGAAAAACTTCAGGAAAAAGGCTGGCGCATTGGCGCGGAAAACTCCGGCCACGTGATCCTGCTCGATAAAACCACCACCGGTGACGGCATTGTGGCGGCGCTTCAGGTTGTTGCCGCGATGGCGCGTAACCATATGAGCCTGCACGATCTGTGCAGCGGCATGAAAATGTTCCCGCAGATCCTGGTGAACGTGCGTTTCACCGCTGGTAAAGGCGACCCGCTGGAAAATGATAACGTGAAAGCGGTGATGGCAGAGGTGGAAGCGACGCTTGGCAGCCGTGGACGCGTCCTGCTGCGTAAGTCGGGTACCGAGCCGCTGATCCGCGTGATGGTGGAAGGTGAAGACGAAGCGCAGGTAACTGAATTTGCGCACCGCATTGCGGATGCAGTGAAAGCTGCATAATCTTTGAGAATAAGTGTTTAAAAAGGCGGCGTTTGCCGCCTTTGTTTTAAGCAATTAATGGCTTTTTGCTGTTTTTTTCCGCAGTTGATACAATGCCTCGAAAATGCCCTTGCGAAGGTGATTCGCTTTGGTTAGTATTCACACCCGCTTCAGTGGGAAACAAAATCCTGCTAATTGGTCGAAGCATTGGTATGCGGCAAATCCGCAAGGAACAGGTTGATTATGTACGAAGCTCTTTTAGTTATTTTCCTTATTGTAGCCATCGCTCTCGTAGCGCTGATTATGCTGCAGCAAGGTAAAGGCGCTGATATGGGAGCCTCCTTCGGAGCAGGCGCTTCCGGTACGCTGTTCGGTTCAAGTGGTTCTGCGAACTTCATGACCCGTACGACGGCGATTCTGGCTACGCTGTTCTTCATCATCAGTCTGGTGCTGGGCAATATCAACAGCAACAAGACCAGTAAAGGAAGCGAGTGGGAAAATCTGAGCGCGCCAGCAAAAACTGAGCAAACTCAGCCAGCTGCACCGGCTAAGCCAACCAGCGATATCCCGCAGTAAGTATTCAGTACCGAGGTGGTGGAATTGGTAGACACGCTACCTTGAGGTGGTAGTGCCCTAACGGGCTTGTGGGTTCGAGTCCCATCCTCGGTACCAATATTCCAGAAGAAAGACGTCGCAAGACGTCTTTTTTTTCGTCTGTACATTCTGTGTTTCCGATCTATTGTAGGGCGGGTAAGCGCAGCGCCGCCCGCCGTTTTGCCCGGTGGCGCTGCGCTTACCGGGCCTACGAAGACCACAAAAAAGGCGCCCATTGGGCGCCTTTTGCATGTCTTGCTGTCGATTACTTCTTATCGCTGTGTTCCAGGTTCTCAACCTGCGGCAGACCATTACCGGAATTCGCGGAGAGCAGGCCATTCTCAACATAGTTGAACAGCTTCTCACGGGTATCGGTGATGTCCAGGTTACGCATGGTCAGCTGGCCAATACGATCGTCCGGAGAGAATACTGACTCACCTTTCTCCATGGTCAGACGCTCTGCTTTATAGGTCAGGTTGTCAGACACGGTATTGAGGATGGAGTAATCATTGCCGCGACGCAGTTCCAGCGTCACTTCGCCGGTGATTGCGCTCGCCACCCAACGTTGCAGGGCGTCACGCAGCATCAGCGCCTGTGGATCAAACCAGCGACCCTGATACAGCAGTTTGCCCAGCTGACGGCCATGAGCGTGATACTGCTCAATGGTGTCTTCGTTGTGAATACCGGTCAGCAGACGCTCGTAAGCGATGTGCAGCAGCGCCATCCCCGGAGCTTCGTAAATGCCACGGCTTTTCGCTTCGATGATACGGTTTTCGATCTGATCGCTCATACCCAGACCGTGACGACCGCCGATGCGGTTTGCTTCCAGCATCAGTTCAACATCGTCTGAGAAGGTTTTACCGTTCAGGGCAACCGGATGACCGCGTTCGAAACGCACGGTCACTTCTTCCGCCGGGATCTTCACGTTCTCATCCCAGAATTTTACGCCCATGATCGGGTTAACAATTTTTACGCTGGAGTTCAGGAATTCCAGGTCTTTCGCTTCGTGCGTCGCACCCAGCATGTTGGAGTCGGTTGAGTAGGCTTTTTCAACGGACATCTTATAGTCAAAGCCGCAGGCAATCATAAACTCAGACATTTCATGACGGCCACCCAGTTCGTCGATGAAGTCGGTATCCAGCCACGGTTTGTAGATCTGCAACTCGGCGTTGGTCAGCAGACCGTAACGATAGAAACGTTCAATATCGTTGCCTTTATAGGTACTGCCATCACCCCAGATGTTCACGCCATCTTCTTTCATGGCGGCGACCAGCATGGTGCCGGTGACAGCACGACCCAGCGGAGTGGTATTAAAATAGGTCAGGCCGCCGGTAGTGTTATGAAAAGCACCGCACTGGATAGCGGCAATGCCTTCAGCGACCAGTTGCTTACGGCAGTCAATCAGACGTGCGTTCTCTGCGCCATACTCCATGGCACGACGAGGGATCGCGTCATAATCTTCCTCGTCCGGCTGACCCAGGTTCGCAGTATATGCATACGGAACCGCTCCCTTCTGGCGCATCCACAGCAGTGCAGCGCTGGTATCCAGGCCGCCTGAGAAAGCGATGCCAATACGTTGTCCTACCGGAAGATGCTTGAGAATCGTCGTCATAGAATAAAACCCTGCTTGATTGACTGATTAGAGACCGCTTTCGCTCTCTTGTGCATTTTTATGCAAAATAAGTGAGTATTCATTTAATCATCTTTTGTCGAAGACCGGAAGAGACTCGTGCGTTTTTTGTAAAAAAATTGGTCTGTTCTGTCTGGCAGAAGCTGGGTTGACAGGTGGGGTCAACTATCAATATACTAAACGCCGATTTTACGTCCCGTCTTCGGTACCAAATCCCAGCATTATTTGCAAATTCTGTCCAAAACGCGTAGAATTTGCCACGTTTCAGGCGCGGGGTGGAGCAGCCTGGTAGCTCGTCGGGCTCATAACCCGAAGGTCGTCGGTTCAAATCCGGCCCCCGCAACCACTTTCCTATAAAGTTCTTTTTCAAATATACTGTGAAGACTTAGAGCCTTCGTAGCTGGATTTGAAAAAATTCTTTCGGAAAGTGCTCCAGGCCACAGTTGTGGCTATAGGGTTCAGTTATCTAAAGCCCCGATTTATCGGGGTTTTTTGTTATCTGACTACAGAATAACTGGGCTTTACGCCCTTTTTTTATGTCTTGGGGGTGGGCTTGTCCACATTAGAGCAAAAATTAACAGAGATGATTACTGCACCGGTCGAAGCACTGGGCTACGAACTGGTCGGCATCGAATTCGTTCGCGGCCGCACATCGACGCTGCGCATCTATATTGATAGTGAAGATGGCATCAATGTTGATGATTGTGCTGATGTCAGCCACCAGGTGAGTGCGGTTCTTGATGTTGAAGATCCGATTACCGTTGCGTACAACCTGGAAGTTTCCTCACCTGGCCTCGATCGTCCGATGTTCACGGCCGAGCACTATGTGCGCTTTACCGGTGAAGAAGTGGCTCTCGTTCTGCGTATGGCCGTACAGAACCGCCGTAAATGGCAGGGAATTATCAAAGCCGTTGATGGTGAAATGATCACGGTGACAGTCGAAGGCAAAGATGAAGTGTTCGCGCTGAGTAATATCCAGAAGGCGAACCTGGTTCCCCACTTTTAACAGTCTGGATTGAGGTGAAAAGCCCGCGATGAACAAAGAAATTTTGGCTGTTGTTGAAGCCGTCTCCAACGAGAAATCACTGCCGCGTGAGAAGATTTTCGAAGCGCTGGAAAGTGCACTGGCTACAGCAACCAAGAAAAAATACGAACAAGAGATCGATGTTCGCGTAGAAATCGATCGTAAAAGCGGTGACTTCGATACATTCCGTCGTTGGGTAATCGTTGAAGAAGTGACCCAACCGACCAAAGAGATCACCCTGGAAGCGGCACGTTTTGAAGACGAAAGTCTGAACGTGGGTGACTACGTTGAAGATCAGATTGAATCTGTCACCTTCGACCGTATCACCACCCAGACCGCGAAGCAGGTTATCGTGCAGAAAGTTCGCGAAGCCGAGCGCGCGCTGGTTGTCGATCAGTTCCGCGATCAGGAAGGCGAAATCATCACTGGCGTGGTGAAGAAAGTGAACCGCGATAACATCTCTCTGGAGATCAAATCCGAAGGGCTGCCGGGTAACGCTGAAGCCGTTATCCTGCGTGAAGACATGCTGCCGCGTGAAAACTTCCGCCCAGGCGACCGTATTCGTGGTGTGCTGTATGCCGTACGTCCTGAAGCACGTGGTGCACAGCTGTTCGTGACGCGTTCTAAACCAGAAATGCTGGTTGAACTGTTCCGTATCGAAGTGCCGGAAATCGGCGAAGAAGTTATCGAAATCAAAGCGGCGGCCCGCGATCCGGGTTCCCGTGCGAAAATTGCGGTGAAAACCAACGACAAGCGTATCGACCCGGTCGGTGCTTGCGTCGGTATGCGTGGCGCACGTGTTCAGGCGGTTTCTACCGAACTGGGCGGCGAGCGTATTGATATCGTTCTGTGGGACGACAATCCGGCGCAGTTCGTAATCAACGCAATGGCACCGGCTGATGTGGCGTCTATCGTTGTTGACGAAGACAAACACACCATGGATATCGCTGTAGAAGCGGGCAACCTGGCGCAGGCGATTGGCCGTAACGGTCAGAACGTACGTCTGGCGTCACAGCTGAGCGGCTGGGAACTCAACGTGATGACCGTTGATGACCTTCAGGCCAAGCATCAGGCTGAAGCCCACGCGGCGATCGATACCTTCACCAAATACCTGGACATTGACGAAGACTTCGCCACTGTGCTGGTTGAAGAAGGTTTCTCTACGCTGGAAGAACTGGCCTACGTGCCAATGAAAGAGCTGCTGGAAATTGACGGTCTGGATGAACCAACCGTTGAAGCCCTGCGTGAACGCGCTAAAAACGCACTGACCACCCTGGCGCTGGCTCAGGAAGAAAGCCTTGGCGATAAGAAGCCGGCTGATGACCTGCTGAATCTGGAAGGTCTTGATCGTGCGATTGCGTTCAAGCTGGCTGCCCGTGGTGTTTGTACGCTGGAAGATCTCGCTGAGCAAGGCGTTGATGACCTGGCCGATATCGAAGGTTTAACCGACGAGAAAGCCGGCGAACTCATCATGGCCGCACGTAATATTTGCTGGTTCGGCGACGAAGCGTAATAAACTGTAGCAGGAAGGAACAGCATGACTGATGTAACTGTAAAATCGCTGGCTGCTGAGATTCAGACCTCCGTGGACCGCCTGGTACAGCAATTTGCTGATGCAGGGATCCCGAAGGCCGCTGATGACTCGGTGACCGCGCAAGAAAAACAAACCTTGTTAGCGCACCTGAACCGTGAACACGGCTCTACGCCTGACAAGTTAACGCTGCAGCGCAAAACGCGTAGCACGTTGAACATCCCTGGTACCGGTGGCAAAAGCAAATCGGTACAAATTGAAGTCCGCAAGACGCGCACCTTTGTAAAACGTGATCCGCAAGAGGCAGAACGCCTTGCTGCGGAAGAGCAGGCACAGCGTGAAGCGGAAGAACAAGCTCAGCGTGAGGCAGAAGCCACTGCCAAACGCGAAGCAGAATTAAAAGCTGAACGTGAGGCCGCAGAAAAAGCGAAACGCGACGCCGGTGAAAAAGCGAAGCGTGACGCTGCGGAAAAAGACAAAGTGAGCAATCAACAGACCGACGAAATGACCAAAACTGCCCAGGCTGAAAAAGCCCGCCGTGAAAATGAAGCTGCCGAGCTGAAGCGTAAAGCGGAAGAAGAAGCCCGCCGCAAGCTTGAAGAAGAAGCTCGCCGCGTCGCCGAAGAAGCGCGTCGCATGGCAGAAGAAAACGAGAAGAACGGTGTGAATACCGCTGAACCAACTGAAGACAACAGCGATTATCACGTAACCACTTCTCAGCATGCGCGCCAGGCAGAAGACGATAACGACCGTGAAGTTGAAGGTGGTCGTGGCCGTACTCGCAGTACAAAAGCGGCGCGTCCTGCGAAAAAAGGTAACAAGCACGCTGAATCTAAAGCTGACCGTGAAGAAGCACGTGCAGCGGTTCGCGGTGGTAAAGGCGGTAAGCGTAAAGGTTCCGCTCTGCAGCAGGGCTTCCAGAAGCCAGCTCAGGCCGTTAACCGTGACGTTGTGATCGGCGAAACCATCACCGTTGGCGAACTGGCTAACAAGATGGCGGTGAAAGGCTCTCAGGTCATCAAAGCGATGATGAAGCTGGGCGCAATGGCCACCATCAACCAGGTCATCGACCAGGAAACCGCACAGCTGGTTGCCGAGGAGATGGGCCACAAAGTTATCCTGCGTCGTGAAAACGAGCTGGAAGAAGCAGTAATGAGCGACCGTGATACGGGCGCAGCGGCTGAACCGCGCGCACCGGTTGTGACCATCATGGGTCACGTTGACCACGGTAAAACCTCTCTGCTTGACTACATTCGTTCTACTAAGGTTGCCTCCGGCGAAGCGGGTGGTATTACCCAGCATATCGGTGCTTACCACGTAGAAACCGAAAACGGCATGATCACCTTCCTGGATACCCCAGGCCACGCAGCGTTTACCTCAATGCGTGCTCGTGGTGCTCAGGCAACGGATATCGTTGTTCTGGTTGTTGCTGCCGATGATGGCGTGATGCCACAGACCATTGAAGCTATCCAGCACGCGAAAGCGGCGCAGGTGCCTTTGGTTGTTGCAGTCAACAAAATCGATAAGCCAGAAGCCGATATGGATCGCGTTAAGAACGAACTGTCACAGTACGGCGTTATGCCGGAAGAGTGGGGCGGTGAAGCGCAGTTCATCCCTGTATCTGCAAAAGCAGGTACCGGTATCGACGACCTGCTGAACGCTATCCTGCTTCAGGCTGAAGTTCTGGAGCTGAAAGCGGTTCGTAAAGGTATGGCGAGCGGCGCGGTAATCGAATCCTTCCTGGATAAAGGTCGTGGTCCGGTTGCAACCGTTCTGGTTCGCGAAGGTACTCTGCACAAGGGCGACATCGTTCTGTGTGGTTTCGAATACGGTCGCGTTCGTGCGATGCGTAACGAACTGGGTCAGGAAGTGCTGGAAGCGGGTCCGTCCATCCCAGTGGAAATCCTCGGCCTGTCCGGTGTTCCGGCTGCCGGTGACGAAGTAACCGTGGTACGTGACGAGAAGAAAGCACGTGAAGTGGCGCTGTATCGTCAGGGTAAATTCCGTGAGGTGAAACTGGCTCGCCAGCAGAAATCTAAACTCGAGAACATGTTCGCCAACATGACTGAAGGCGAAGTTCACGAAGTGAACATCGTTCTGAAAGCGGACGTGCAGGGTTCTGTGGAAGCGATCTCCGACTCCTTGCTGAAACTGTCTACCGACGAAGTGAAAGTGAAGATCATCGGTTCTGGCGTAGGTGGTATCACCGAAACTGACGCAACCCTGGCAGCCGCGTCCAACGCTATCCTGGTTGGCTTCAACGTTCGTGCTGACGCATCTGCGCGTAAAGTTATCGATGCTGAAAGCCTGGATCTGCGTTACTACTCCGTCATCTATAACCTGATTGACGAAGTGAAAGCAGCGATGAGCGGCATGCTGTCTCCTGAGCTGAAACAGCAGATCATCGGTCTGGCTGAAGTACGTGACGTGTTCAAATCACCGAAATTCGGTGCGATCGCGGGCTGTATGGTTACCGAAGGGACCATTAAGCGTCACAACCCAATCCGCGTACTGCGCGACAACGTGGTTATCTACGAAGGTGAGCTGGAATCCCTGCGCCGCTTCAAAGATGACGTTAACGAAGTTCGTAACGGCATGGAATGTGGTATCGGTGTTAAGAACTACAACGACGTTCGCGTTGGCGATATGATCGAAGTGTTCGAGATCATCGAAATTCAGCGTACCATCGCGTAATCTTCGTCAACTGAAGATTAATTAGCGTAGGCCGGGTAAGCGAAGCGCCACCCGGCAGTAATTTTAAAAAGGGGCTTAAGCCCCTTTTTTGTCTGGAGAATTTATTATGGCGAAAGAATTTGGTCGCCCACAGCGCGTCGCGCAGGAGATGCAGAAAGAGATCGCTCTCATTCTGCAACGTGAAATCAAAGATCCACGCGTGGGGATGATGACCACCGTGTCTGGCGTGGAAATGTCCCGCGACCTGGCGTACGCCAAAGTGTTTGTGACATTCCTGAATGACCAGGATGAAGACGCCGTGAAGAACGGCATTAAAGCGCTGCAGGAAGCCTCTGGTTTCATCCGCTCTCTGCTTGGCAAAGCGATGCGTCTGCGTATTGTGCCGGAGCTGACCTTCTTCTACGACAACTCGCTGGTTGAGGGTATGCGTATGTCCAACCTGGTGACCAGCGTGGTGAAACATGACGATGAGCGTCGTGTTAACCCGGCGGACGACAGCAAGGAGGACTGATGAGTCGTCCTCGTCGTCGCGGTCGTGACGTGCATGGCGTGCTGTTGCTGGATAAACCACAGGGCGCATCCAGCAACGACGTGCTGCAAAAAGTAAAGCGTATTTATAACGCCAATCGCGCGGGGCACACCGGCGCGCTGGATCCGCTGGCAACCGGGATGCTCCCGATCTGCCTGGGTGAAGCGACAAAGTTTTCCCAGTATCTGCTGGATTCCGATAAGCGCTACCGCGTGATTGCCAAACTGGGCCAGCGCACGGACACTTCCGATGCGGATGGTCAGGTGGTTGAAGAGCGCCCGGTAACCTTCAGCGCAGAGCAACTTGATGCGGCGCTGGAGAGCTTCCGGGGCGACACAATGCAGGTGCCGTCGATGTATTCGGCGTTAAAATATCAGGGCAAGAAGCTTTACGAATATGCGCGTCAGGGCATTGACGTTCCGCGTGAAGCCCGTCCGATTACCGTGTATGAGCTGTTGTTCATTCGCCACGAAGGTGATGAGCTGGAGCTGGAAGTACACTGTTCGAAAGGGACCTACATCCGCACCATCATTGACGACCTCGGTGAAAAGCTGGGCTGCGGCGCGCATGTGATTTATCTGCGTCGTCTGGCGGTCAGCAAGTATCCGGTCGAACGTATGGTAACGCTTGAGCATCTGCACGCCCTGGCTGAACAGGCGCAAGCGCAGGGAATTGCGCCGGCAGATCTGCTGGATCCGCTGCTGATGCCAATGGACAGTCCGGCAGCAGATTTCCCGGTTGTTAATCTTCCTTTAACATCGTCCGTTTACTTTAAGAACGGAAACCCGGTCCGCACAACGGGGGCGCCGCTTGAGGGCCTGGTCCGTGTGACGGAAGGGGAGGAAGGCAAGTTTATCGGGATGGGCGAAATGGACGGTGAAGGGCGCGTTGCCCCGCGTCGTCTGGTCGTCGAATACCCGGTCGAAGCGTGACGGTGATAACGCCTCACCTTGCGATAAGCAGGGGAGACGAGTAGAATATCGCCGCTTAACGCCTGGTAAATTGTTTAACAATCTGCGGGGCGTACATGGGATAGCTGAATTAGAGATCGGCATCCTTACATTCTTTATACTTTGGAGTTTGAAAATGTCTCTAAGCGTTGAAGCTAAAGCTAAAATCGTTTCTGAGTTTGGTCGTGGTACTAACGACAGCGGTTCTACCGAAGTTCAGGTTGCACTGCTGACTGCACAGATTAACCACCTGCAGGGTCACTTTGCAGAGCACAAAAAAGATCACCACAGCCGTCGTGGTCTGCTGCGTATGGTTTCTCAGCGTCGTAAACTGCTCGACTACCTGAAGCGTAAAGATGTTGCACGCTACACCGCGCTGATCGAGCGTCTGGGTCTGCGTCGCTAATTCTTGCGAGTTTCAGAAAAGGGGGCCTGATGGCCCCTTTTTTCAACCAGACGGCAGCAATTCAGGGGAAACTATTGTATTGTTGCTATAAATGATCTTCATTGCAGAGGTTCGCGCGGCTAATGAGAGGCTTCACCCATGGGGGTGTCGGTTGTCATTAGTCGCGAGGATGCGAAGAAGGTCGGGTTAAATCGTCAGCACACCTGAGGTGTGCTTTCAAACATTTAAGAAAGGACAGAATTTTGCTGAATCCGATCGTTCGTAAATTCCAGTATGGTCAGCATACCGTCACGCTGGAAACCGGCATGATGGCTCGTCAGGCTACTGCTGCCGTAATGGTAAGCATGGATGACACTGCTGTATTCGTTACCGTAGTTGGCCAGAAAAAAGCTAAACCAGGTCAGGACTTCTTCCCACTGACCGTGAACTACCAGGAGCGTACCTACGCTGCCGGTAAAATCCCGGGTGGCTTCTTCCGTCGTGAAGGCCGTCCAAGCGAAGGCGAAACCCTGATCGCGCGTCTGATTGACCGCCCGGTTCGTCCGCTGTTCCCGGAAGGTTTCGTCAATGAAGTGCAGGTTATCGCAACCGTTGTTTCCGTTAACCCACAGGTTAACCCGGACATCGTAGCGATGATCGGTGCGTCTGCTGCCCTGTCACTGTCTGGTATCCCATTCAATGGCCCAATCGGTGCCGCGCGCGTCGGTTACATCAACGACCAGTACGTGCTGAACCCAACTCAGGAAGAGCTGAAAGAGAGTAAGCTGGACCTGGTTGTTGCCGGTACTGAAGCAGCGGTTCTGATGGTTGAATCTGAAGCAGAACTGCTGAGTGAAGACCAGATGCTGGGCGCAGTGGTCTTCGGCCACGACCAGCAGCAGATTGTTATCCAGAACATCAACGACCTGGTGAAAGAAGCCGGTAAACCACGTTGGGACTGGCAGCCAGAAGCGGTAAACGACGCGCTGAACGCACGCGTAGCTGCACTGGCAGAATCTCGTCTGAGCGATGCATATCGCATTACAGACAAACAGGAGCGTTATGCTCAGGTTGACGTGATCAAAGATGAAACCATCGCAACCCTGATCGCGGAAGACGAAACGCTGGACGCTAACGAGCTGAGCGAAATCCTGCACGCTATCGAGAAAAACGTTGTTCGTAGTCGCGTACTGGCAGGCGAGCCGCGTATTGATGGCCGTGAAAAGGACATGATCCGTGGTCTGGATGTGCGTACTGGCGTGCTGCCACGTACTCACGGTTCCGCGCTGTTCACCCGTGGTGAAACCCAGGCGCTGGTTACCGCTACCCTGGGTACTGCACGTGACGCACAGAACATCGATGAACTGATGGGCGAGCGCACTGACAGCTTCCTGTTCCACTACAACTTCCCTCCGTACTCTGTGGGCGAGACCGGTATGGTTGGCTCACCGAAGCGTCGTGAAATTGGTCACGGTCGTCTGGCGAAGCGCGGCGTGCTGGCAGTAATGCCAGAAGCAGACAAATTCCCGTACACCGTACGTGTCGTGTCTGAAATCACTGAATCCAACGGTTCTTCTTCCATGGCTTCCGTGTGTGGTGCCTCTCTGGCGCTGATGGATGCAGGCGTGCCGATCAAAGCCGCCGTTGCGGGTATCGCAATGGGTCTGGTGAAAGAAGGCGACAACTTCGTTGTTCTGTCTGACATTCTGGGTGACGAAGATCACCTGGGTGATATGGACTTCAAAGTGGCGGGTTCCCGCGACGGTATCTCTGCCCTGCAGATGGATATCAAAATTGAAGGTATCACCAAAGAGATCATGCAGGTTGCTCTGAACCAGGCTAAAGGTGCGCGTCTGCACATTCTGGGCGTGATGGAACAGGCTATCAACGCACCACGCGGTGATATCTCTGAATTCGCTCCGCGTATTCACACCATCAAGATCAATCCAGACAAGATCAAAGATGTTATCGGTAAGGGCGGTTCTGTTATCCGTGCACTGACCGAAGAAACGGGCACCACCATCGAAATCGAAGATGACGGTACTGTGAAAATCGCAGCAACCGACGGTGAGAAAGCGAAATATGCTATCCGCCGTATCGAAGAGATTACAGCAGAAATCGAAGTGGGCCGTATCTACAATGGTAAAGTGACCCGTATCGTTGACTTTGGCGCATTCGTTGCCATCGGTGGCGGTAAAGAAGGTCTGGTACATATCTCTCAGATCGCTGACAAGCGCGTTGAGAAAGTGACCGATTACCTGCAAATGGGTCAGGAAGTACCGGTGAAAGTTCTGGAAGTAGACCGCCAGGGCCGTATCCGTCTGAGCATTAAAGAAGCAACCGAGCAGTCTCAGCCTGCTGCGGCGCCGGAAGCCCCGGCTGCCGAACAGCAAGGCGAGTAAGGTTGCCATTTGCCCTCCGCGCAGGCGGAGGGCTTATTATCAGGCAGGACGCCTTGTTAAGCCGCCGGGGGACAGGACGTTCATCCAATAGTTGTCTTCGGGAGTGGGAAATGAAGCCTTTTTTGCGCTGGTGTTTCGTTGCGACAGCTTTAACGCTGGCAGGATGCAGCAACTCTGCCTGGCGTAAGAGCGAAGTCCTCGCAGTGCCATTGCAACCGACTTTGCAGCAGGAAGTGATTCTGGCACGCATGGAACAAATACTTGCCAGTCGGGCTTTAACCGATGACGAACGCGCACAGCTTTTATATGAGCGCGGAGTGTTGTATGATAGTCTCGGTCTGAGGGCATTAGCGCGAAATGATTTTTCACAAGCGCTGGCAATTCGACCTGATATGCCTGAAGTATTCAATTACTTAGGCATTTATTTAACGCAGGCAGGCAATTTTGATGCTGCCTATGAAGCGTTTGATTCTGTACTTGAGCTTGATCCAACTTACAACTACGCGCACTTGAATCGCGGTATCGCATTGTATTACGGCGGTCGTGATAAGTTAGCGCAAGATGATCTGCTGGCGTTTTATCAAGACGATCCTAATGATCCTTTCCGCAGCCTGTGGCTTTACATCGTTGAGCAGAAGCTCGATGAGAAGCAGGCCAAAGAAGCACTGAAACAGCGCTTCGAGAAATCGGACAAGGAACAGTGGGGATGGAACATTGTCGAGTTCTACCTGGGCAACATTAGCGAAGCAACGCTGATGGAACGCCTCAAGGCGGACGCAACGGATAACACCTCGCTCGCTGAGCATCTCAGTGAAACCAACTTCTATTTAGGTAAGTACTACCTAAGTCTGGGGGATATGGACAGCGCTACGGCACTGTTCAAATTAGCGGTTGCTAACAACGTACATAACTTCGTTGAGCACCGTTATGCATTGTTGGAATTATCGCTCTTGGGCCAGGAGCAAGACGACCTGGCAGAATCGGACCAGCAATAGCTGACGACATAAACATCAGCCCGTAATCTTTTGATTGCCATCACCTTCACTGGTGAGGGCGTTGTTGTTCGTCAATACACCTAATTTGAGCCGGTTCACACTTTTCAATGAAAATTGCTAATCATTTTCACGATGAGCTAAGTAGACTGGCCGCCATTAATATCGAGGCACTTGTACTACATGGCTGAATTCGAAACCACTTTTGCAGATCTGGGCCTGAAGGCTCCTATCCTTGAAGCCCTTAACGATCTGGGTTACGAAAAACCATCTCCGATCCAGGCTGAGTGTATCCCACACCTGCTTTCTGGTCGTGACGTGCTGGGCATGGCCCAGACCGGTAGCGGTAAAACCGCAGCATTCTCGCTGCCGCTGCTGAACAACATTGATCCGGACCTGCGTGCACCGCAGATCCTCGTCCTGGCTCCAACCCGTGAACTGGCTGTTCAGGTTGCTGAAGCAATGACGGAATTCTCTAAACATATGCGCGGCGTAAACGTGGTAGCCCTGTACGGCGGCCAGCGTTATGACGTGCAGTTACGCGCCCTGCGCCAGGGCCCACAGATTGTTGTCGGTACGCCGGGCCGTCTGCTGGATCACCTGAAGCGCGGTACCCTGGACCTCTCTAAGCTGAGCGGCCTGGTACTGGATGAAGCAGATGAAATGCTGCGTATGGGCTTCATCGAAGACGTTGAAACCATCATGGCGCAGATCCCGGAAGGTCATCAGACCGCTCTGTTCTCTGCAACCATGCCAGAAGCGATCCGTCGCATTACCCGCCGCTTCATGAAAGAGCCGCAGGAAGTGCGTATTCAGTCTAGCGTGACCACTCGCCCGGACATCAGCCAGAGCTACTGGTCTGTATACGGCATGCGCAAAAACGAAGCGCTGGTCCGTTTCCTGGAAGCGGAAGATTTTGATGCGGCGATTATCTTCGTACGTACCAAAAACGCGACCCTGGAAGTGGCTGAAGCGCTGGAGCGTAGCGGCTATAACAGCGCAGCGCTGAACGGCGACATGAACCAGGCGCTGCGTGAGCAGACTCTGGAGCGTCTGAAAGACGGTCGTCTGGATATCCTGATTGCAACCGACGTGGCAGCACGTGGTCTGGACGTTGAGCGTATCAGCCTGGTTGTAAACTACGATATCCCAATGGACTCCGAGTCTTACGTTCACCGTATCGGCCGTACCGGTCGTGCGGGTCGTGCGGGCCGTGCGCTGCTGTTCGTTGAGAACCGCGAGCGTCGTCTGCTGCGTAACATTGAACGCACCATGAAGCTGACCATTCCAGAAGCTGAGCTGCCAAACGCAGAACTGCTGGGCAAACGCCGTCTGGAAAAATTCGCCGCGAAAGTACAGCAGCAGCTGGAAAGCAGCGATCTGGATCAGTACCGTGCGCTGCTGTCCCAGATCCAGCCTGTCGCTGAAGGCGAAGAGCTGGATATGGAAACTCTGGCCGCAGCACTGCTGAAAATGGCGCAGGGCGAACGTAGCCTGATCGTGCCACCTGATGCACCGATGCGTCCTAAGCGTGAGTTCCGTGACCGTGACGATCGTTTCGAACGTCGTGGCGACCGTAACGACCGTGGTCCACGCGGTGACCGTCCAGAGCGTGGTGGTGAAGACCGTCCACGTCGCGAGCGTCGTGACGCTGGCGAAATGGAACTGTATCGCATTGAAGTGGGCCGTGATGATGGTGTTGAAGTTCGTCACATCGTTGGCGCGATCGCTAATGAAGGCGACATCAGCAGCCGTTACATCGGTAACATCAAGCTGTTCGGTTCACACTCAACGATCGAGCTGCCAAAAGGCATGCCGGGCGAAGTACTGCAGCACTTTACTCGCACCCGCATTCTGAACAAGCCAATGAACATGCAACTGATGGGTGATGCACAGCCTCGCTCTGACCGCGGTGGCGAACGCCGTGGCGGTGGTCGCAGCTTCGGTGGCGAGCGTCGTGAAGGCGGTCGTAGCGAAGGTCGCACTGGCGAACCTCGTCGTTTCTCCGGCGAGCGCCGTGAAAATCGTGGCCCACGCCGCGAAGAAGGCACCAGCCGTCGTCGTTTCGGTGACGCGTAAGCCTTTTCGCTTTTGACGTAAAGTAAAATATACAGCCCCGATAGTTGTTATCGGGGCTTTTTTTATTCCTTTTGTACTCTTGTACTGGTACAGTGCATCACATTAAAATGCACACCACATTTTTGACTGGAGATAAGGCCGCATGGCAACACTAACCACCACCCAAACGTCACCTTCGCTGCTTGGCGGCGTGGTGATCATCGGCGGAACCATTATTGGTGCCGGGATGTTCTCCCTGCCAGTGGTTATGTCCGGTGCGTGGTTCTTCTGGTCGCTGGCGGCGCTGGTTTTCACCTGGTTCTGCATGCTCCATTCCGGGCTGATGATCCTTGAAGCAAACCTGAACTACCGCATTGGCTCCAGCTTCGACACCATCACCCGAGATCTGCTGGGCAAAGGCTGGAACCTGGTGAACGGGTTGTCCATCGCGTTTGTACTCTATATCCTGACCTACGCGTACATTTCAGCGAGCGGGTCGATTCTGCATCACACCTTCTCCGAGATGTCGCTGAACGTTCCGGCGCGTCTGGCGGGTCTCTGCTTCGCGCTGGGCGTGGCGTTTATCGTCTGGATGAGCACCAAAGCGGTCAGCCGCATGACGGCGATCGTGTTGGGCGCCAAGGTCATCACCTTCTTCCTGACCTTCGGCAGCCTGCTGGGGCACGTCACGCCGGCCACGCTGTTTAACGTTGCGGAAGTGAACACCTCCTACACGCCATACCTGCTTATGACGTTGCCATTCTGTCTGGCGTCGTTCGGCTACCACGGCAACGTACCGAGCCTGATGAAGTACTACGGCAAGGATCCGCGCACCATCGTGAAATGCCTGATTTACGGCACGCTGCTGGCGCTGGGGCTGTATGTGATCTGGCTGCTGGGGACGATGGGTAACATCCCGCGTCCGGAATTTATCGGCATTGCGCAGAAGGGCGGTAACATTGATGTGCTGGTACAGGCGCTGAGTGGCGTGCTGAACAGCCGCAGTCTGGATCTGCTTCTGGTGGTCTTCTCTAACTTTGCGGTGGCGAGCTCATTTCTCGGCGTGACGCTGGGCCTGTTTGACTACCTGGCAGATCTGTTTGGTTTTGATGACTCTGCGATGGGGCGCTTCAAAACGGCGCTGTTAACCTTCCTGCCACCGATTGTGGGCGGCCTGCTGTGGCCGAACGGTTTCCTGTACGCCATCGGCTATGCAGGACTGGCGGCTACCATCTGGGCGGCGATTGTACCGGCGCTGCTGGCGCGTAAATCACGTAAGCGCTTCGGCAGCCCGAAATTCCGCGTCTGGGGCGGAAAACCGATGATTGCGCTGATCCTGGTATTTGGTCTCGGCAATGCGGTGGTGCACATGCTGTCGAGTTTTAATCTGTTGCCTGTGTATCAGTAAACAGAAAGCCCGGTGGCGCTACGGTATGAACCGGAAACATGGGTAACACTTTAGACCGGATACATGGGTAACAGTTATAACTGGCATAGAAGAGGAGAC